>JBBIVY010000075.1:16601-20248 GCA_037439485.1 Planctomycetota bacterium
TCCGCCTCGAACAACTCAGCTTTCAGTTGAGGCAGATGGGGGAGAAGAAGGACAGGTAGGTTCTGTGGCTTATCTGTGGCTTATGTAGCACACCCGCCCTCGGGTGTGTGCTGCTTCTTGTGTGGCATCCCGGCAGTCGGGACCGTCGGGTGTGGCGAATAGGCTTGCCCGCTGATGCCCCGGAGATATAATGAATTGGGGCTGTTAGAGCGGGCTGCCAAGGCCGGAGGAACGGACATGGACTATCGCAAGCGGATAGTGCGAAACAGGAAGATTTGCGGCGGCACCGCGGTCATCAAAGGCACGCGCGTTACAGTGCGGACGATCCTCGCCAGCCTTGCCGAGGGAGCAACCGTCAATGAGATTCTGAAAGACTTTCCCACGCTCAAGGAGGCCGACGTACGAGCCGTGATTGCCTTTGCGGCCGCCAGCGCCGAAGAGGATTTGCCTGTTCTTAGTCTCCCGGGCAAGCCATGAAGATCAAGATTGACGAGAACCTGCCCGCGGGCCTCGTCGAGGTGCTTGAATGCCTCGGGCATGACGTTGACACTGTTCCGCGCGAGGGCCTCGGCGGAGTCGCGGACGATGTCGTCCTCGATGCAGTCTCGAAGGCGGGGCGGTTCCTCATCACGCAGGACATCGACTTTGCTTCCGCATCTTCATCCGATTTTCGCCACGGCGTTCTGCTCCTTCGCTTGCACAACCCCGGCCGGGCCGCGATTCTCAGCCGTATCGAGCAGGTGTTTCATTCCGAAGATGTGTCTCAATGGCCGGGCGCGATTGTCGTTCTCACCGAAACCAAGCTCCGCATCCGGCGCGCCTGAATCTCCTGGCTGTCGCTCGTCTCCGGTCCCAGACTCCGCCTCGAACAACTCAGCTTTCAGTTGAGGCAGATGGGGGAGAAGAAGGAAGGGTGATTTCCTAACCTGTGAGGTAAGCTATGGGATTCCTTGATCGGTTCTTCGGGAAGAAGCCTGAGAATGTCCCTTCAGAGCAGCAGGAGCCGCTGCCGGAATCATGGCCCTACGAGCTTGCCGAAGTACCGCCTGATAAAGCCCTGAGAACATGGGCAGCTCTCAGGCAGGAGGGCGCTGGGAAATTCCTGCCGGTCATACACGGCAACCGTTGGGAGTTCGGGAAGATGGCGGAAGCTGCCGGGCTCAACGAGGACTCCGTGGACGTGATTCTCGAACGCGGGCGTAGCGCATCCTTCTCCGCTTTTATGGACAAGGTAGTCGCCATGGCCCCGGAGATCTACGCAGACCCGGATTTGGGTGAATGGCCGAAAGAGGCCGCGACTCCTTACGAGGTATTTGCGCTGACTGCCCCCGCGCCTGGTAAGACGGCGATCATCGGCAAGGTCCCGACATCACAATCCTGGGAACTGCCGGGATTCCTGAAGTTCGGAAGCTGGAACGACTGCCCGTGGCCGGAAGAACACATGGCGGCGTTCAGACACTGGGAGGAGCTGTACGGAGCCGAGATCGTGGTCGTGACACATGACACAATTGAATGCCGTGTGAGAAACCGGCCGAAAGATAAAGACTCCGCGCTCGCACTGGCCAAGGAGCAGTATATCTACTGCCCCGATATCGTCGATCAGGGCGTCGGTTCCATCTCTGCCCTGGCCGCAGTTCTGATGGTCTCGGATTCCTGGTACTTCTGGTGGGACTGACGACGACGGCCGAGAAGAGGCAGGGGCGAGGCAAACGCAGTGACAGCGCGGAAGACTGATTGACGTTTGGCGTTTGGAGTTTGGGGATTGATTGGAACTTGTGACTTGAGGCTTGGAACTTCCGCCCCGGCAAGGACTTGCGTCCGGGGGCCGAAAAGGGTATAATTCTCGCGAATTGCGGCCAATAGCGAGAATGGAAGGGGCACATCATGCGCAGCGACGAAAGCAAGCTGGGTTTGGAGCGGACGCCAAGCAGGGCATTGCTCTATGCGACCGGGCTGACGCGGTCGAGCATCGCGAAGCCGTTTATCGGCATCGCCGACAGCACCACCGACCTCATCCCCGGGCACGTGCAGATGGACCGTCTGGTGCGGATGGCGGAGCGCGGGATCTTCGCGGGCGGCGGCACGGCGTTCCGCTTCGGCATCCCGGGCATCTGCGACGGAATCGCGATGGGGCACACGGGGATGTTCTACTCGCTCCCCAGCCGCGAGTTGATCGCGGACATGGTCGAGGACATCACCCAGGCGCATCGGCTCGACGGCCTCGTGCTCCTGACGAACTGCGACAAGATCACGCCCGGCATGTTGATGGCCGCGGCGAGGCTGGACATCCCGTGCATCGTCGTGACGGCGGGGCCCATGCACACCGGCATGTTGCGCGGCCGGAGGCTGGGCTTCGTCCGCGACACCTTCGAGGCGGTGGGCCGCCGCTCGGCGGGGCTTATCGACGACCGCGAACTCGAGGAGCTGACGGAGGCCGCGTGTCCCGGCTGCGGAAGCTGTCAGGGACTGTATACCGCGAACACCATGGCCTGCTGCACGGAGGCGATGGGGATGAGCCTCGCCGGCTGCGCGACGGCGCTCGCCGGGTTCGCGAAGAAGGAGCGCATCGCCTATGCCTCGGGCGAGCGGATCGTCACGCTCGTCAAGAAGAACGTCACCGCGCGCAAGATCATGACCCGCGCGGCGTTCGAGAACGCGATCCTCGTGGACATGGCGCTCGGCGGGTCGAGTAACACCGCGCTGCATCTGCCCGCTATCGCGCACGAGGCGGGGATCAAGATCGACCTGGCGACGCTCGGGCGCATCGCGAAGAGCGTGCCGCACATCGCGAAGCTTGAGCCCGCGGGCGATCAGTTCATGGAGGACCTGGAGTACGCGGGCGGCATTCCCGCGGTGCTCAATCGGCTGATCGCGCGGGTGAAGGACAACCCGACCGTCACCGGCCCGTCGATCCGCAAGATCGCCGCGAAAGCGGAGATCACGGACGAGGACGTGATCCGGCCGTTCGAGCGGGCGTACTTCCACGAGGGCGGGCTGGCCGTGCTCAAGGGCAACCTGGCCCCGGACGGCGCCGTGGTGAAGCAGTCGGGCGTCCCGGCGAGCATGATGAAGTTCACGGGCAAGGCCGTCTGCTTCGACGGCGAGCAGGCGGCGATGAAGGAGATCCTCGCGGGGAAGGTGAAGGCGGGGATGGTGGTGATCGTGCGCTACTGCGGGCCGAAGGGCGGGCCCGGCATGCCGGAGATGCTTTCGCCCACGAGCGCGATCGTGGGGATGGGCCTCGCGGACCAGTGCGCGCTTCTCACCGACGGGCGCTTCTCCGGCGGCACCCGCGGCCCCTGCATCGGGCACATCTCGCCCGAGGCCGCGGAAGGCGGGCCGATCGCGTTCGTCCGCGACGGCGACATGATCACGATTGACATCCCCAAGCGCCGGCTGGACGTCGCGCTGAGCGCCGCGGAGTTCAAGAAGCGCCGCCTCAAGTGGAAGAAGCCCGAGCCCCGCATCAAGACGGGGTATCTGGCCCGCTACGCTTATCTCGTCACAAGCGCGTCGACGGGGGCTGTCTTTAAGACCGTCTGACCGAACGCCGATGTGGATTGTGCGGTTCTGATTACCCGGTGGTGTAACGGTAACACAGGAGGTTTTGGTCCTCCCATTCCAGGTTCGAATCCTGGCCGGGTAGC
>JBBIVY010000076.1:0-20092 GCA_037439485.1 Planctomycetota bacterium
CGTGTAGCTGAAGAGCGACGGTGCCACGCCCCAGCGCAGACCCTTGCGCCAGGGGATCCACGTCTTGTCGCGGACGATCGACGCGGTGCGGGAGCGATTGTTGTCGTTATACATGCGTATCGCGCGCGGGAGGTCGGACTCGCGGTAGGCGCGCGGGCGGCACGTGCCCTGGGCCTGCTCCGCAGCGCGCGTGTCGAGGATCACGCGGCCGGAGGCGAGCGTCACCACGTACCCCCAGCGATGATAGAAGTTGGGGATGCCGAAGAGCACGCTCACGTCGTAGCCGTTGTCCTTCATCCACGCGACCGAATCCTCCATGACGACGGAGGCATAGCCCTTGTTGCGGTGCTTCTCGTGGGTCCAGACGCCGCCGATGCCGCCCATGAGCGTCTTCGCCCCGCCGATGCGCATGGGCATCTTCCAGATCGCCAGCTTGCTGACGACCTCACCCTTCATCACCAGCGACGGCGTCGTGCGGCCTCGTTCGTCCTTGCGGATTTCGCAACGGTAGGTCATGGGCGTCATCCTTAAGAGTTGAACGGGACGAGAAGGAGCGACGGAAACAGGACGCTGAGTCCTGTTCGCAGTCCTACGTGCGCAGCGACCCGACGATCTCGTTGACGTCCGCGACCTTCAGCTCGGCGAGGAGCTTCCGCATCTCGTCGAGGATGCGCGCGGGGGCGTGGGGGTCGGCGAAGAGGACGGTGCCGATCATGCAGGCGCGGGCGCCGGTGATGAGGAACTCGATCGCGTCCTCGCCGGTCATGATGCCGCCCGAGGCGACGATGGGCGTGAGGCGCTTCGACTCGCCCAGCCAGCGCGAGACCTCCAGCACCTTCTGGAGCGCCAGCGGCTTGACCGCCGGGCCCGAGAGCCCCCCGCTCACGTTGCCGAGGATCGCCTTGCGCGTGCGCGCATCGACGGCGGTGCCCAGGAACGTATTCGCCACCGTCAGCGCGTCGGCCCCCGCGTCGATCGCGGCCTTGGCGATCACGCGGATGTCCGTCACGTTGGGCGAGAGCTTCACGATCAGCGGTTTCTCCGTCGCGCGCCGGCACTGCGCGACCGCCTCGGCGCAGAGCGACGGATCGGCCCCGAACTGCATGCCGCCGTGCTTCACGTTCGGGCACGACACGTTCACCTCGACCGCGTCGATGCGATCGTGCGCGGCGAGTTTCCGCGTCACGGCGCCATATTCCTCGGGCGTGGCCCCGGCGACGTTGGCGATGACCTTCGCCTTCATCCCTTTCAGGCGCGGCAGATATTCCTTCACGACGTAATCGGCGCCCGGGTTCTGGAGGCCGATGGAGTTGAGGATGCCCGCGCCGCCCGAGGTCTCGACGATGCGGGGCGTGCGGTTCCCCTCGCGCGGCGCCAGAGTCGTGCCCTTGAGCGACACGGCGCCGACGGCGTCCGACTCGAAGTGCTCGATCTCGTCGAACTCCGTCCCCCAGCCGCACGTGCCCGAGGCCAGGATGATGGGCGTGCGCAGGTCGAGCCCGGCAAGACGGACGGACATGTTGATATTCGGCTTTGTATTATGCTTCATCCCAGATCACCTCCCCGGCGTCGAACACCGGCCCCTCGATGCACACGCGCCTTCGGATGACGCCCCCGGCCGACTTCACGCGGATGGAGCACGCCACGCACGCGCCGATGCCGCAGCCCATCCGTTCCTCCAGAAGCGCCCGGCACGCGACGCCGTGCTCTTCCGCATGTTTCGCCACCGCCCGCATCATTCCCCAAGGCCCGCACGTGAAGACGCACGCCGCGCCGCGGGCGCCGCCCTCGGTGCGATGGAGGAACCGGTCGAGCAGCTCCGTCGGCACTCCGGCATAGCCCCTCGCCCCCGCCATCAGCACGATGCCCACCTCGCACCCGAGATCGCGGAACTCCTTCGCCGTGATCGTCGCCTCGGGCTTCGTCTCCATGTAGGGCAGCGTCATCCGGCTGTCGGCGACGTCGAGCGGGATGTCCTTCTCGCTCATCGCCCCGACGAGGAGCAGCGTATGAACGTGCTCGCGACGGAGGAATTCGGCCAGTTGAAAGAGCGGCGCCACGCCGACGCCGCCGGCGACGAGAACCGCGGTCGAAAGCCGGCGGCATTCGTCGAGGTCGAACCCTCGGCCGAGCGGGCCCATCAGCTCGACGGATTGCCCCCGCTTCATCGAGGCCAGGGCGCGCGTGCCCTGGCCGATGATCTTGAAGAGCACCTCGACTTGCCCCTTCCGCGCCCCTTTCGTCCACGCGCGGTGCACCGCGAAGGGCCGCATGAGGAGCGTCTGCGTCGGGTGCTTCGCACACAAGGCACGGGCGCAGTCATCCCATCCCTCGAACGTCCGTGCGCCCATCGGCATCGGCGCGCAGCGCACGTTGACGAACTGCCCCGGCCGCGCCGCCTTCGCCAGGCGTGGCGCCGCCAGGCGCATCCGCACGTGGTTACGGCAGATGGCCGTCACCTCAACGACCATGGCTCGTTCGATGGTGATCATGATGGTCCCTTAAGCCCAACTGGGCGAGAAGATACCAGCACAATACCCTCCTTCACAAGGCTTTTCCGTAATGCCGATATAGGGTAGTGACGATGCCTCAGAATGAGGCAAATCAAGTTACGCGTGTTGAGAAAATCGAACACGCCACAAGTCGTTCGCACACAAGCAGTTACAGAGGCTCATGATGAAACCAACATTCCGTATGTTGTATTTAAAGGACACCCGATTTAGGTGCCAAAATGCAGCAGACCCCCTATATGGTTTTTACACTAGCCATAACACGTTCTCCAACAATGGGTTACATCGTCCTAGCCGATGTTGAATAGATTCAACACCCTTTGGCATACGCTTTGCAGTAGTATGGGGTGCCGTTAAGGATCGGGGTGTTTCCAGGGGCCTCCGGCGCTCCAGGAAATAAGGATCCAAAATGCTTAGGACGACAGGGAGACGGCCCCTCGTCGGCGAGACGCCCGAGATGTTGGAGATCAAGCGTCTTGTTGGCGCGGTGGCCCAGAATCGCAGCACCGTGCTCATTCGCGGTGAAAGCGGAACCGGCAAGGAACTGGTGGCTCGGGAGATCCACCAGGGAGGAGACCGAGCCAAGGGTCCGTTCGTCGCCGTCAATTGTGGCGCGGTGTCCAAGACGTTGCTCGAGAGCGAGCTCTTCGGTCACGTGAAGGGCGCGTTCACGGGGGCGCTCTATGACACGTTGGGCTTCTTCCGCTCCGCGGACGGCGGGACGATATTCCTCGACGAGGTCCTCGAGATGGACACGGACCTCCAGTCGAAGCTCCTGCGCGTCTTGCAGGAGCGCGAGGTCCGCCCCGTCGGCTCCAGCGAAACCTACAAGATCGACGTCCGCGTCCTCGCCGCCACCAACCGCGTCGTCGAGCAGTCGGTGAAGGAAGGCCGTCTGCGCGAAGACCTCTACTACCGCATCAACGTGGTGAGCATCGAGCTGCCGCCGCTGCGCCGCCGCAAGGCGGACATCCCGCGGCTGGTCGACCATTTTATCGAGAAGTATGCATTCGAATACGGCGTCGCGCCGAAGCGCGTGCATCCCGGCACGTCCTATCTCTTCCTGCAGCACGGCTGGCCGGGCAACGTCCGCGAGTTGGAGAACGTCATCGAGCGGGCCTACGCCCTCGACGCGGGAGACGTCATCCTGCCCGAGCATCTGCCCGCCGAGCTGGCCGGCAGCGCGCCCGTCGAGCCCGCACGCACCGACGACTCGCCGGTGCCGTCCCTCGCCGAAGCCGAGCGCCAGGCCATCGTCCAGGCCCTCGCCGCGGCGGGCGGCAACAAGTCTCTCGCGGCCGACTATCTCCAGATCCACCGCAACCGCCTGGCCCGCATGATGCAGCGGTATCAACTGTAGTTCGTATGTCTCTTCGAAAATATACGGGCGGTCTCCCGACGAATCGGAAGACCGCCCGCTTTGTTTTCCCACACCGGCCTTCACTCCGCGGCAGGCGGCTCCGCGCCGGGCCCCGGCGCCTTCGCGCGGCGGCCCTTGTGGATGCTGACGAGGGCCCCGGCGAAGAGAAGCAGGAACCCGACCGCGACGATGGCCCAGGCGCCGATGCGCGTTAGCACGAAGACGAGGCGATAGGCGATCGGCGCCGCGACCACGCCGATCGTCGGCCAGTGCCGCGCCCGCACGATGAACGCGACGGCGAGCAAGCCGAACACCGCAACGCTCCAGATATCCCGCAGCGTCAGTTCGCGCGCGAGGAAGTCCACCGCGAAGATCTCCAGCGCGACCGCCGCGGGGATCGCCAGCCATCCGCGCTTCCCGCCGAAGATAAGCGCGACGACCAGCCCGGCGAATCCCGCGATGCCGAGAGCCGTGCAGGCAGGATAGGTCCCGAGCTGGTGCGTCAGCCGTTCGAACACGTCCGTCTGCGCAAAGCCGAACGCGCCCAGGATCACCGCCGCGGCGCAAAGGCCGATCTTGCGCGTCACAAACCCCGCGACGAGCATCCCCGCGATGATAAGCCCCCCGGCCAGTTCCCAGCGCAGGTCCTCCGGCGTCGCGTCACGGAACGTCAGCGTCAGCACGACGCCGAGCGCATAGGGCGCCGCGGCCCAGGCGAGCGGGCGGCAGCCCGACTTCATCCCGGCATAGAGCGCGACCAGGCCCGTCAGGCCGAAGTACACGGGCGCATACCAGAATATCTGCATATCGAGCGCCGGGCGCGGCAGCACGGACGCGCCGTCGAGCTTGCCGAAGAAGAGCACGATGGGAAGGCACGCGAGGACCGCCTCGAACACGCCGGGCGTCCGTCGCAGGCTGAGCGAAAGGCATACCCCGATGAGGGAGAGGATCGACACGACGGGCAGAAGGTCGAAATCGCCGGGCGTCACGGAGTAGGTGTGGAAGAGCGCCCGCTGGTGGACGGCGGCAAGAACAAGCAGGACCAGAGAGAAGATCCAGCCCATCGCGGGCCGGCGCAGAAAAGGCGGCCGCTCCCCCGCCGGGGCGACCGTGTCGCGCATCCGGAGCACCGCGTCAGCGAGGACGAGCGCCGCGCCCGCGAGGAGCACGAGCCAGCTTGCGAGCAGATATTCGCGCGCGACGTCCCTCTCCGCGTGCAGTTGCGCAAGCCGCCCGGCGGCCATGAAGTTCCACCCGAGCGCCACCGCAAGCCCCGCCCACAGCACCGGCGACACGCTCATGCCGATGTACCGCCGCAACGCGAACACCTTGCCCATCGCGAGGAGAAAGCACCCGGCCCCGATGACGAGCACCCAGCGAGGAGAACTCTGCGCGGTCGTCGAGAGCGCGACGCCTGTGACGATGAGGAACACCGCGGCGATCACCACGAGCGAAATCGCGTCGTCGGTGACGTTGTGTCCAACGATGATGACGAGGAGCACGGCGAGCAGCGCCAACTCGTAGACGTTGAGCCCCGCGATGACCGGCAGCGTTCCCGCGAGGTCGAAGCAGCGCGCGAAGTCCGCGCCCATCAGCGCCATGAAACCGCCGATGACGCACGCGGCGCTCAGGCAGTAGAGGAGGCTCCCGCCCGTCAGGCTGAGGAACTCCTTCCACGCGTCCGCCGTGATCGGCCGGTTGAGCGCATCGCCCCCCACCGGGCGATTGAGCGCGCCGTTGAGCTTCGACCGCCGCACCTCAAGCTTCTCCTCGGGCGCCGGCTTCTCCGGCTCGGGCGTCTCGCCATTCCCCTGATCGAACTCGGGCAACTCTCCGCGATCGTTGCTCATAACGCCCTCCCCTCCAGGCGGTGCGTCGGCCGTAACCACGAACGCAGGCGGGAGCGATGTCACCCCGCCGACTTCATCGACGCGACGACGTGCTGGATGCCGTCGCGGACGAGCATGACGGCGTAGCTGGCGAGGAGGAGCCCCATGAGCTTCGTGAGGGCCTTGGTGCCCGCCTCGCCCAGAACACGCACGATGCGCGAGGCGAGGAAGAAGCCGCCCATCGCGATGAGCAGGTTGGCCAGAAGGGCGGCGATCGTGACTCCGTAGTTGTACTGGTCGCAGAGGAGAAGCCCGGCCGTCAGCACGCCCGGCCCGACGATCAGCGGAACTCCGAGCGGCACGACGCCCGCGGTGAGCCCGGCGACGTCCCGGCGGATCAGCGGGAATCCCAATATGTCCGGCAGCGCCAGGCCGAGGAGAATCAGCCCGCCCGCAATCTGAAAGTCCTCCGGCCGGATGCCCATCGCCAGAAGCAGGCCCTTCCCCACCAGCAGGAACACCACCCCCACCCCGGCCGCCGTGAGGAAGGACTGGATGATGATGCGCCTGCGGCCCGAGGCGTCCAGATCTTCAGTTATAAATATGAATATAGGGAGCAGCGATATCGCGTCCACCGCCACCGCGATCGGCACGAAGCACATCAGGAAGTCCTTGAGCACGACAGGCATGAGACCCTCCCTTCGCCGATGGCGCCCCGAACGACGCTAGACGTGAAACCCCTTGGCCCCCTCCCCCGCCGGCCCGGCCTGGTCAAGGAGCGCCATGATCCGCTCGAAGTCGTCGTGGCTGAAGAAGTCGATGGTCATGCGCCCTCCCCGCTTGCGCTCCTTGATAATCACTTTCGCGCCCAAAGCATGTTGCAGGCGATCCTGCAGTTCCCGGATATGCGGCGGCGGCTTCTTACGCGAAGAGCCAGGAATCGTGACACGAACATTGTTCGCCAGATCCTCCGCTTGTCTGACGGAGAGCGATTCGCGTATAATTCGGTCACAGAGCTGCAATTGCGCCGCTGTGTCCTTTAAACTGAGGATTGCTCGGGCGTGGCCGGCGGTAATTGTTCCACGTGAAACATGATGTTGGATGTCCTCGGGCAGCTCTAGAAGCCGAACAGTGTTCGCAACCGTCGCGCGGGCTTCATGGATATGCTCGGCAAGCTGCTCCTGGGTCCAATTGAAGGTCTTCATGAGCTTCACATAGCCCACGGCCTTCTCAACGGCGTTCAGGTTCTCACGCTGGATGTTCTCGAGAAGCGCAAGAAGCAGCATCTGGTTATCCTCAACCTCCCGAACAACGGCCGGCACGTCAGCGAGGTTCGCAAGGGTCGAAGCCCTCCAGCGGCGCTCTCCCGCCACGATCTCGAACCCCCCCGCCACGACCTTTCGCAGGACGATTGGCTGAAGGACGCCATTGGTGCGTATGGACTCTACCAGCGGTTGAAGACTCTCCTCGGACACCGTCGACCGCGGCTGCCAAGGGTTGGGCCGAATGTCGCTCAGCGGCACATGCAGAACCCGCTCGCCAGCCTCCGGTTCGTCCGCCTGACGCCCCAAAAGCGCCCCAAGCCCTCTGCCAAGTCTGGGCTTATCCATTATTAATGACCTCCTTTGCTAGCTCAAGATATGCCAATGCCCCGGCCCCGCGAGGCGCATACGCAAAGACCGGAAGTCCATAACTCGTTGCTTCGCTAAGGCTTACGTCCCTCGGAATCGTCGTCTTATAGACTCTATCGCCCAGGAACGAGCGCACCTCACGCGCGACCTCGTGGCTCAGTTCAAGCTTGGGGTCATACATTGTCAGGAGCACACCGGCGACCTCCAGATCGGCCTTGCTGTTGCGCCTGACCTGATCGACTGCCTCGATCATCCTAGCCAGGCCCTCCATAGCGTAGTATTCGCACTGGATTGGAATCACCACACCTCCAGCAGCGGTAAGCGCATTGGTGGTTAACATGCTGTTAGCAGGGGGGCAGTCTATCACGACGTACTCGAAGTGGCCGAAGCCGGCAAGCCACTTGCGCAGCCTCGTCTGGCCATCGGCGAACCGCGTCATCTCCTGCTCGACCTTCAAGAGCTTCGGTGTGCTTGGAAGAAGAGTCAGCCCCTCAGTGCGACAGGGGCACAGAATATCATCGTCTGCCTGGGCCGCCACAAGAGGATGCGACCTCTCGTTCCCAAGATGCTCGCATCCCAAGCCGGACGTCGCATTCGCCTGCGGGTCAAGATCGATGATCAGCGTCGTCTTGCCTGAGATAGCAAGGGCAGAAGCGAGATTAATAGCGGTTGTCGTCTTCCCGACCCCGCCTTTTTGATTAGATACTGCCAAAATCTTCGCCATGGCCTCCCCTTGATTGTTTCACGTGAAACAATCACTTCTTGCCTATTTGCGCTAATTGCGCAGCGATTGCAACATAAATGCGTTTTTTCTTGACGCCAGCCCCTCCAATATGCAGATTCAGAGCCGTAATGGGGCTGCTTTAGAGGCTAAAGCATACAACATGACGAAACATGCGCTCGTGATCTACAGAGGGAACGTCCAGGGTGTGGGATTTCGCTACACTACAAGGACGGTGGCAGGGGGCTATCGAGTGGGCGGCTACGTCCGGAACCTCTCCGACGGATCCGTGGAACTCGTGGCCGAGGGGGAGGAGCGGGAGATTCTCGCTTTTCTGGAAGCTGTCGACGAACGCATGGGTATTCTGGTAGAATCTAAGGAGGTCGTCTGGTCCGAGGCGGCGGGACGCACTCGGGGCTTTCGGATCGATGTATAATACACTGCATATATAGGGGCTCAGTATATCTATGACAATAGGCACTATTGCGCGGGGGACGATCCGCGAGGCGCTGCACGTGCCGGTGCTTCACGTGCTGGTGATCGGCGCGGTGGTGCTCGTCGCGATCGCCGCGCACCTGCCGCGGTTCACCATGAGCGCGACAGACGACCTCAAGATGCTCAAGGACCTGGCGCTCGCAACGGCGACGCTGGCCGGCCTCTTGGTGGCGGTCTTCACCGCGGCGAACGTCGTGACCGCGGAGATCGAGAACTGGACGGTAGTCACGCTGCTGTCGAAGCCCGTCAAGCGATGGGAGTTTGTCGCAGGAAAGTGGCTCGGGATCACGGGCACGGTGGGGGTGGTGTTCCTCGTGCTGACGCTGCTTTTGATCCCGGTGGTGTGGTGGGGGATGTGGACGTATGCGCGGGACTGCGAGAACGTAAGTCCGGAACTGCTGGAGAACTTCTGGCCGAACGCGTGGGCCGCGGCGAACGATCTTGCGCGGGGGTTCGCGATGGCGTTTCTTCAGGTGGCCGCGCTCACCGGCGTCGTCACGGCGTTGTGCGTCAGGCTTCCCGCGGCGGTGAGCGCAACGGTGGCGATCGCGCTTTTCGTCGGCGGCAATTTCGTCGCGACGGCGGCGCACGCCGCGGAGGGGGCGTCGACGGCGGCGCGGGCGGGCGCGTTTCTTTCGACGCTCGTCGTGGCGGACCAGGGCGCCATCGCCTTTTCTCCGGAGGTCGCCTCGAACGCCCTGATGCCGCTGGCGGCGATCGGGTGGGGGGCGCTCTACGCCCTGGCGTATTCGCTGGCGGGCGTCGTGGCGGGCGTCGCGCTCTTCCGCAATCGCGAGGTCATCTGAAGCGGGGCAGGGGGGAGGCTCGTGGCGAAGATCGGTATCCTGGGCGACATCCACTCCAACATCGAGGCGTTGCGCGCCGTGCTGAAGGCGCTCGACGCGGAGGGCGTGGCGCGCCTGGCCTGCACGGGCGACGTCGTCGGCTACGGGGCGAGCCCGTGCGAGTGCATCGCGCTCGTCCGCGAGCGGTGCGAGACGGTCGTCGCCGGGAACCACGATTTCGGCGCCGTGGGCAAGAAGCCGCTCGACTACTTCAACTCCGCCGCGCGCGAGGCGATCCACTGGACCGCGAAGCGCCTGTCGGACAACGAGCGCCTGTGGCTGTCGTCGCTGCCGCTCGTCGTCGCGCGCGAAGAGTACCAACTCGTCCACGCGTCGTTCGACGAGCCTCTTGAATTCAGCTACATATTTGAGCCTATGGAGGCGGCCGCGAGCTTCGAGAAACAGCCGGGAGCACTCGCCTTCTTCGGCCACACGCACTGGCCGTGCGCCTTCTTCGACGGCGAGCCCGTGCGCGTGCAGATCGAGCGCGTTGTGCCGCTCGACTCGCCCGGCAAAATCCTCGTCAACCCCGGCTCCGTCGGCCAGCCCCGCGACTCGGACCCGCGCGCCGCGTATGCGGTGCTGGACACCGACCGCCGCAAGGTTTCTCTCCGCCGCGCGGAGTACGACATCGCCTCCGCCGCGGACAAGATCATCGCCGCCGGCCTTCCGGCCTCGCTCGCGGAGAGGCTCTCCTACGGCTACTGACGGGGCGGGGCGAAGGACGGAAGGATTGCGCCGGGCAACGCGCCAGGAGCCGCTTAACGACGGGAGGAACTTCATGACGGGCAACGAATGGACGCCGGGCGAGGCGGACGGACGGCTGGTGCAGATGTTGCGCGCGGTGCTGGAGAAGCACCGCGTGTTCTGGCCGCTGCCGGCGAGGCAGGCGTTCTACCAGGTGGTGAAGGAGGGCGGGGCGGGACTGTGGCTGGACGAGTACGGCGCCTTCCTGCGCTCGGCGCGCGCGGGGCTCGTCGCGGGGCACCTGCCGATCGGGGCGCTCGCCGACGACCCGTACGACGTGCGCGAGGGAGGCGCCTGGGAGGACCCGTCCGAGTTCGTCCACTCCGAGATCGAGTCGTTCCTCTGGGGCTACCGCCGCAATCTGCTCGAAGGGCAGGAGCGGCACGTCGAGGTGTGGGTGCAGAAGCCCGCGCTCCTCGACCAGATCAGCGAGGTCGCGGTCGAGTACTGCGTCACCGCCGTCACGTGCCGGCGCACGCCCACGCCGAGGTTCATGGACGACCTGCGCCAGCGCATGGCCCACGCCCGCGAGCGGCACGCATCCGCCGTGGTGCTGTTCTTCGGCGATTACACGCCCGCCGACAACTCTCTCCTCGAACGCGTGCAGGAAACGCTGCGCGCCGAGGGGAACCTGTGGGAAACGGAGTTCGTCCAGGCCGCGGTGACGGCGGACGACATCGGGCGCTACGAGCTGTGCGAGAGCGTGGCCACGCGGTCGCGCCGGTCGCACGCGGCGGCGGAGCCGGCGAAGGCGCCGGTGGAGTTGGAGGCATTCGCGCCGAACGTGCTGGCGGAGCGCGTGCGCGAGTCGATCGAGGCACACCTCGACATGACGCTGGTGAACAACCAGCGCGCGCTGCAGTCGCGCGAGGCGCTCAGGCTCGGGAAGCTTCGGGCCTCGATCCTGCGGCAGATCCGAACGACGCTGCGGGATTTCATGCCGAGCGAAGAGGCCTGAGCCTGTCCGAAGAACCCCAGTCCTGGGTGCCATTCTGAGACCCGGCTTCATCCGGGGCGAAGAATCCGGCCCCAATCCCGGCAAGATCCTTCATCCTGATGAATCGGGACTCAGAGCCTGCCCTGAGCGCAGCCAAAGGGATGACAGCATAGAGGATGGGGCCGCCGGAGTTATTCGGAGAGCCATAGAGAACCGCCGCGATGCGCGCGCCGACAAACCGGCGCGGACGCGGTGTCAGTTCATCCCCGGAATGGACGGCGGGGGCTGCGTGTTGGGCTGGGGAGGGGGCGAGGCGATCTGGTTCAGAGCATCGACGGCCGGCTTGAAGTCGGGGTCGAGGACGCGGCACTGCTGAAAGCACCCGACCGCCTCCTCGCGACGGCCGGTCCTGAAGAGCGCAAGGCCGAGGGTGTACCAGTCCTGGGCCTGCTGCCCCGGCGAGGAGATGGCCGTCCAGGACTCGAGATCCACGGCGCGATAGGCGTAGCGTAGCGCCTCTTCGGGGCGTTCGAGGCGGATGAGGCAGAAGGCGATCCGCTCCATGATGGGCCCCTGGTCGCGCGGAGGCATCTGCGTGAGGCAATAGCGGTAGAGTCCAAGCGCCTCAGCCGTGCGGTCGTAGCCCTGCGAGAGGTAGACGCTGGCGATGAGCGTGGCGGTGGAGACATTGAGCCCGCCGGAGGCCGCGGTGCGGAGACAGGACATGGCGGCGGCGTGATCGCCCATGGCGTCGTAGAGGCGCAGGAGCTGGATGGAGAGGCCCGGGTAATTGGGCATGATCTTTTCGGCGCGGCGGAAATAGAGGAGGGCGTTGTCGATGTAGGCCGAGCCCTTCTTGTTGTCCTTCATGCGGAAGTAGTTGCCCGCGCGCGCCTGGCAGGTCTGCGCGAGGTTGATGAGCAGCTCGGGCACGTCCGGGGCGATATGCTCCACGAGGCCCAGGTAGACGGCCTCCGCGAGGTCCGGCCGGTCGCCCAGCAGCGCAAAGCCCGCGGTGCCCATAAGCTCGCCGGGCGCGATCTGCCGCTCGGGCAGGAAGGGCAGCCACTCGCGCACGTGGTCGTAGCGGTTGGACATGAAGCGCCGGTCGAACGGGATGACGCCGGGCGTGGCGCCGGTGCGGCGGGCCTCGTCGCCGAGACGCGGGTCGCCGTTGATGACGCGCGCGATGGCCTGCACGCGGCCCTGGAACTCTCCGAACTTCTTCATCGACGGCATCCAGGGGATCCCCCGGAGAATCGACGCGTACGACTCCGTGAAGTCGACGAACCGCGGGCTTTCGAGCGCCCGGCGCGCCGCGTCGATGACGGCGCGGTTCTCGGGAACGTTCCGCACGAAGACGTAGCCGACGCCGTCGCCGTAGACGAGGGCCCAGCCCGGGTCGGTGTAGAGCAGGTGCATCAGCGGCTGCGTGTCGCCGGCCTGCCAGTTGAGGAAGACGACGCCGAACCTGTACTTGTCGTCGAACTGCTTCCATACGCTCGGCTCGCTCAGGGCGAGGGTGTAGTTCTTGACGAACGGCCCGCCATACATCTCGGCGCGCCCGTCGATGAAGAGCCGCCGGCCGTCGTAGTGGAGCCGCGTCACGCCGTCGCCGTCGCGGCGCTCTTCGGGGTAGAGCTTCCACATGCACAGACCGCCCATGCCGAAGGCGTTGAACAGGGGCCCCTTGACGGGATGGTCCTTGACCCACTCCGCAGCGCCCATGCTGAACTTGTCCTCGGAGTAGCCGAAGCCGCAGCGGATGGAGGCGATGTCGCGGACGTAGAAGCGGTCGGAGACGTTGAGGAGGAAGAAGTAGACGAGCCCGCAGGCGACCGCGGCCTGCGCCAGCCACTTCGCCGCCCAGAGCGCGCCCGGCACGACGCGCTCGACAAGGAAAGCGCGCGTCTCGGCCCACGACTCGTTGAGGTTGAGAGCCAGGAAGATCGCGCCCGGCACGCCGAAGAACGGCATGTTGCGCAGGGCCTTCGTCATGAAGAAGAACGCGACAAGCCAGATCGCGAAGCGCGAGAACTTGAAACGCCTGATGTTGATGAGCCACGACGCGATGCCGAGCGCCAGGAGCCCCCACGAGAAGAACACCGCGTAGGTGAAGGAGAACTGGAACGGCGGCTGCATCTCGCCGATGACCGTGCGGATCACGCTCGTCGGGTCGGAAACCTGGCCCAGAACGTCGAGGGGATAGCGGGCTCCCGCGACGCCGTAGGGGTTGGCGAGCGTCGCCGCGATCGTGAGCCCCGTGGCGATCGCGAAGATCCCCAGCGCCTTGCCGTGGATGAGGTCGTTCTTCCACAGCAGCGTGCGCGTGCAGAAGCGCGGCATCGGCATCACGGCCTGGAGCCCTTCGAGGAGCAGGTAGAGGAGCGGCACCGCGACGCCGAGGATGAAGTAGCCGTGCGAGTTGATCCAGAGCACCATCAGCGCCGGCAGCCAGAAGCAGATCCACCACGTCGGCTTGCGGCGGAACCGCTCGATGATGAAGAACCACGCCGCGGTGAAGAGGATGGAGAGGATCTCAGGACGCATGTAGAATCGCTTATAGCTGACGATCGCCGCCAGGAACACCGCGACGATCGCGAAGACGTGAGTCTCCTTGCGGTAGACGGCGAAGAAGACGATGAGGTAGGCCGCCACGAGGATGATGCATTTGAAGATCGTCGGCCCCGGCATGCCGAAGTACTTGTAAGAGAGGTAGGCCGGAATCTGGAAGAGCCACTCGTGGTTGACCCAGGGGACGGTCGTGATCACGCGCTCGATGCCGGCGGCGCGGAGCGTCTCGATCTCTTCCTCGTGGAGGACGGTCCCCGTCGGCAGCACCAGGCGGCCGTCCGACGCCCGCGCGTTTTCAAGAAGCATCCGCAGCGGCGGCTCGATGCGCACGCGGAGTTCCGAAAGCGGGATCCCCGCCTTGGCCATCGCTTTCTGAATCTGCGCCTTCCGCTCCTTGTCGTAAGGCACGCCGGCCGAGACGATCACCCGGTCGGTCTTCGGGTCGAGGACGTCGTAGCGCACCGTGTACTGCGGCGACGCCTCTTCGAGCGACATCTCGCAGTTCTGAGAATAGCTGTACGGCTCGTGGTCGGGAATGCGCTTCTCTTCCCACATCAGCCGGCCGGTGGCCAGGTGCGTCCACGTGTCGTAGGAGTTCAGGTCGCAGACCGTCAGGATGGCGACGAAGGCAAAGAGGAGCAGGATGAGGGTGATTCGCACGGCCCGCGCCAGAGGGGCGGGAGTCGGGTCCGCCATGGGCAGGGGAGGTAGCGCCATGTTGTCCTTCGCCGAACCTGTATCGCTTTTCGCCAAGACCTGACCTCCCAAAGACTGCGAAAATCGTGGCTGGATACACCGGAATTCTGTCTTCCGGGAGCCCGGCTGTCAAGCTAACCCGGATAGGACATATTAATGATATCGTCGAGCGAAGGCAGAAAGGGCAGTCAAAAAACGCACGCAACACATTGCACACGCTACGGTTACGGCTCGCCGGCGCTCGGCTTGCCGCCCTCGAAATAGCATGCGATCCCGGCGGAGATATCGGCTGCGGAGGCTCCTTCGCCCATGGAAAACCACCGGATCTGACTGAAAGAGCGAAGCCACGTGAGCTGACGCTTCGCCATGCGCCGGGTATTGCGCTTGACGAGCCGGAGTGTCTCCGCAAGGTCAGGCCCGCCCGATAGATGCGACAGCACCTCCTTATACCCCAGGGCCTGCGAGGCCTCACGGCTCAGCCGGCCGAATCGCGAAAGGAGCCCCTGAACCTCATCGACCAGCCCCTCGGCGAACATCCGGTCCACTCGGGCGTCAATCCGACGGTAGAGTTCGGCCCGGTCCCAGGCAAGTCCGGCAATCATAACATCTTGCGGCGAAATGACTTCCGTCCATTGCGTCTGCCGGAGGCTAAGGGGCTCACCCGTGCTGTGAAACACCTCCAGCGCCCGGACGATGCGCTTCAGGTCGTTTGGGTGGATGCGTCCGGCGGCCTCGGGATCAACCCTGCCAAGCTCGGCGTGGAGGGCCGCGGCGCCTTCGGACTTGGCCCGGGTCTCAAGCGTCGCTCGGAATTCCGGGTCCGCCGGCGGTCCCTCGAAGAGGCCGCTGACAAGCGCCTTTAGGTAGAGGGGTGTTCCTCCCACGAAGAGCGGACGCTTGCCCCGAGCCGATATCTCCGCCGTAAGTCCTTGTGCCATAACGACATAACGTCCTACGCTAAAACCCTCTGTCGGATCTACGACATCTATCAGGTGATGGGGCGCCTGTGCCCGTTCGGAAGCGGTCGGCTTGGCCGTGCCGAGGTCCATGCCGCGGTAGACGCTCATGCTGTCGAGCGAGATGATCTCCACCGGCATACGCCGCGCGATCTCGAGCGCGACAGCGGTCTTGCCGCTCGCGGTGGGGCCGACGAGGAAGAGCTTCGCGGTCATTCGGGCCTCATGGCGAGTGGGAAGGGTCGGGGAAGAGAAGGATTCCCGTCTTGGCGGCGGACCTTGTCACCCACGGCTCGTCGAAGCCAACCGGGCCGTCGAAAACGATGGCCCTGACGCCGCTCGCGCGAACAGCTTCGACGGCTTTCGCCCGCTGCTCGGGAGTCGCATCGCAGAATGCCTTCCACGTTCCCTGCTCGACGATTCGGACACCGATGGGGCGGGCCCACATGGACGCCGTGAAACCGTTGCCGATAACGGCCACGCGGTCGCCGGCCACGAGTCCCTGCGGTTGGAAGAACGCATGGCCTCCCGCGGGCGCGCGGGGCGGAATCACTCCGCCGAACACGGCCGAGAGGACGAGCGCCGCCGCGGCGGCGACCGCCAGTCCGACGGCGGCCTGAGCGCGGCGCGGGCTCTCGGGAATCGTGGCCCCGGCAAACGCGGCAGCCCAGAAGACGGCGAAGAACCCGGCGACGTGCCGCGGCTCGACGTGGACGGGCACGAACATCACGAGCGCCGCGAGCGCGGGCACGAGCACCGGCCAGAGCGAACACGCCTGCGCGATTCGCGCCGGGCATCCCGGCCCGAGAAGCACGAGGAACAGCAAGCCGGCGAGAAGCGCCGTCGTGGGGAAATCAAGAAGCAATATGTGCGCATAAGTTCTGATCTGTCGGAACGCCGACGCCGCGATTCGCGAGGGCTCGATGCTCGCCGAGGCCCCTTCGTGCCACCGGGCCGGATCGCACCACGGGGCATACGTGGCGCGCTCGGGGCCGCTGAAGCGGACGATCTCGGGCTTCTCGACAACCGCGGTCATGGGATGCTTCGCAAGGCTGCGGTTCTCGGGCTGGAGC
Source organism: Planctomycetota bacterium (assembly GCA_037439485.1). GTDB lineage: Bacteria > Planctomycetota > DG-23 > DATKVD01 > DATKVD01 > JBBIVY01. Next base: position 16,375 of record JBBIVY010000076.1, read on the forward strand.
TGCCAGTGCCATGCCGCGGGGTCGAGCTTCGCGCTGTTGAACCAGAAGAAATTGAGCCGCGCGCTTTCGCCGAACGTCGGCCGGCCCTGCTGGAGGGAGAGCGCCACGACGAACGGCCCCGCCACCAGCGCGAAGGCCGCGAGCGCCACCGCCACTCGGCCGAACGCGCGACGCGGACCGCCCCAGGCAAAGAGCGCGACGGCGAGGAAGACGAACGCCACCGGGAAGAGCGGCGCCTTCACGAGATACCCGACGGCCAGCGTCGCTCCGAGGATCGCCGCCCACGCCGCGGACGGCCGCCGAATCTGTCGCAGCATCAGCGCCGCCGACCCGTAGAAGCACGCCGTGACGAGCAGGTCCGGCGTCGCCATCGCAAGCCCGACCATCGAGAAGGAGGCCGAGGCAAAGGCCGCGTAGGCGATGAGGGCGAAGACGGCCTCGGGGATCGCGCGAGCGGCGCCCGCGGCGATCTTCTCGCGTCGGCGGACGAGCAGTTCGCGGAGCATCATCTCGAAGGCGGCAAGGGCCGCGACGAAGATGGCGAAGTTGACGAGGTGGACGACGGGGTATTGCCCATCGGGCGAGGGGCGGAAGATCCGCATCGCCGCGCCGAGGAGGATGGAGTATCCCGGGCTCCAGTAGGCGTTGAGCGCGCCCGGCCAGTCGCCGCGCCACCATGCGTCGCCGAGGTCGAGGTAGCTGACGGCGTCGGGCGAGAGGGCCGCCCGGCCGATCCACGCCTGCGCGGCGGCGAGCGCGAGAAGCACGGCCCACGCGGCGAGGCGCATCGCGCGCAGCGCGCGCGGTGCGGCCGAAAGGGATGCGTCGGTCAGGGACGTCGCTCGTGTGTCCATGGTTTCCCCGCGGGTCGGCAGACGGTTCTATCCGATGACGGCGGGGCCGTCAAGCCGCAAGAAGGGGGTTTTTTCTCTGGCAGGCCGCGCGGGGGCGTGATATTCTTCGCTCCGCGGACATCTCCAGGGCGGGACGGACATGACTCAGGTTCAACTGGCTCCCGATACGTCTTCCAGGCGCACCCGCCGACGCGTCCTCATCCTCCTGGGCGTCGTTGCCGTCGGCGCCGCGCTGATCGCCTACCGCGTGTTCAGTTGGGACCCCAACTACGTCATCAACGTCATCGACGCCAACAAGCTCATCCTCAACGGCGACGAAGGCGCGCTCGTCTGCTGCGTCGACAGCCCGCCTTACATGGAGACCGTCGTCGGCGCCCCGGCCGTCGCATTCACCCGGCAGTGCATCCTCCGGAAGCACATCCGCTTGGAGCTGGCCGAGAAGCCCAAGGACGAGACCACCTGGACGCTCGGATACATCTTCTACAAGGACGCCTCCGGCGAGGAGCGGTTCCTCAACGAGGAGCTTCTGCGCCGCGGCTACGGGCGTCTCGTGCTCGCCTTCCCGAACCTCAAATATCGGAAGGTCCTCGAAGCTGCGGAAGCCGAGGCAAAGGCGAAGAAGCTTGGAGTCTGGGCGCCGGGCTACGTCCCATCGACGAAATAAAATGACAGGGGGGGCAACCATGCTCACAGTGGCGTGCAAGGCGTGCAGCGAGCAGTTCATGGTGAGCGACGAGGTGATTGGATCCCAAGTCACGTGTCCGGCGTGCGAGAAGCCGGTGCTCGTGGAGCGCCCGGCGAGCGACGACGACCTGGGCCCCATCGCCGACGGCGCGTGGGAATACATGATGCTCGTCGACCACGGCCGCATGGGCCACGTCGACGAGGGCAAGCTCAACCGCGTCGGCCGACAGGGGTGGGAACTCGTCGCCGCGTTCAAGGAATCGCCCGAGTCCAACACCAATTATTACTTTAAGCGGCCGCTGAAGAAGGCGTAACGGCGGGGTCGTTCGCCGATGACGGGCGAGGTACAAGAAATGGTGGAGGCGAGGGGATTTGGACCCCTGACATCCGCATTGCGAACGCGGCGCTCTCCCGGTCTGAGCTACGCCCCCACTCCGGTGCATCCTTGAATTGTCGCTGACAGCATAGCAGATATCGGCGAAAAGTCAATGGCCGATTAGGATGTCTTTCGCAGGACTGGAATCCCGGCACATTCGCGTCGCTTTCGCCGGTCCCGATAAGGAGAAGAGAGATGCCCGACGTCGATGGACTGAAGGATGCCGAGAGATTCCGCTCCGATGTGCCGCAGAAGTCGGAGGCGTTCTTCCTTAAAGGCTGCGGCTCGCTCGACTGGGGGATGAAGAACCGCCTTGCGCGGATCTTCAATCCCGAGAGCGGGCGCACCGTCATGCTCGCGATCGATCACGGCTATTTCCAGGGGCCGACCACCGGCCTCGAACGCATCGATCTCAGCGTGCTACCGCTCGTGCCTTACGCCGACACGCTGATGCTCACGCGCGGAATTCTCCGCAGCATCATCCCCGCGTCCGCAACCAAGTCCATCGTCCTGCGCGTATCGGGCGGCACCAGCATCCTCAAGGAACTCTCCAACGAGAGCCTCGCGGTGGACATCGAGGACGCCATCCGCCTGAACGTATGCGCCATGGCCGTCCAGGTCTTCATCGGCGGCGAGCACGAGCGGGAATCGATCATCAACATGACCCGCGCGGTCGACCTCGGCACGCGCTACGGAATCCCCACGCTCGCCGTCACGGCGGTCGGCAAGGACATGGTGCGTGACGCGCGATACTTCCGCCTGGCCACGCGCATCTGCGCCGAGCTGGGCGCGCATTACGTCAAGACCTACTACGTCGAGGACGGGTTCGACACGGTCTGCGCCGCGTGTCCCGTGCCCATCGTCATCGCGGGCGGCAAGAAGCTCCCGGAACTCGACGCCCTGACCATGGCCTATAAGGCCGTCCGCGAGGGTGCCGCGGGCGTCGACATGGGACGAAACATCTTCCAGTCGGACTCGCCCGTCGCCATGATCCAGGCCGTGCGCGCGGTCGTCCACGGAAACGAATCGCCCGACAAGGCCTACAAGCTCTACCAGGCGCTCAAGAAATGAAAGCCGCCGTCTGGCATAATAACCGGGACATCCGCCTCGAAGACGTGCCCACGCCGAAGCCCGGCGCGCGCGAGATGCTCGTCAAGGTCTGGTCCTCCGGCATCTGCGGCAGCGACATCGTCGAGTGGTACCGCCTGCCGCGCGCGCCGCTGGTGCAGGGACACGAGATCGGCGGCGAGGTCGTCGAGGTCGGCGAATCCGTCCGAGACTACAAGCCCGGCGACCGCGTTTTCGTCGCGCCCAAAGTGCCCTGCATGGCGTGCTCCTACTGTGAACAGGGGCACTATCCCGCCTGCTCGAACGTCAAGGCGCGCCTCCCCGGCGGACACGCCGAGTACGTGCTCGTTCCGGAGGCGCTGGTGGAGAAGGGGACGTATCGGCTGCCGGCGGCGATGTCCTATGACCAGGCCACGTTCATCGAGCCGCTCGCGTGCGTGGTGCGCGCGCAGAACCTGGCCGGAGTCGCGTCGGGCCGGATCGTCCTCATCATGGGCTGCGGGATGTCCGGCCTCCTGCACGTGAAGCTCGCGCGGACGAAACACGCGAAGATCATCGCAACGGACCTGAACCCGGCGAGGCTAGACTTCGCCGCGCGCGTCGGCGCCGACGTGACTCTCGACGCGGCGTCGGACATTTCGGCCCGCCTCGTGGCGCAGTTCGGCCGCAAGGCGGACGTTGTCGTGCTCTGCACGTCGGCCATGAGCGCAATCGAGCAGGCGTGGAAGTGCGTGGA
>JBBIVY010000077.1:0-19830 GCA_037439485.1 Planctomycetota bacterium
GCGGGTGTCACCGAATCCCAATCGGCCCCCTGAAACGCGGCTAAAGTGGGACTTTCGATTTCTGGCCCACGCGCTGCGAAAGGCGCTGTTTCAGACCCTCAGAATCCGCTCGCCAAATATCATCTGCTGATTATATCGTAAGTCGTTACCCTGCATGATGTTGCATCGCCATCAGCCCGCCATAACTTCAAGAGCCCGAGAGATACGACAGGTTGAGTGTTATGGCGGATCTCCCGGCTGTATCCCACCATATATGGTGTGCAACGAGAAAGCGTGTCCTAAGTCGTTATGCAGATGGTGCTTGCGCGTGGGGCGTGGTGTCGATAGGGTATTGCGAAGTAGGGGTGAGTGGGACGATGGGGTAGTAAGTGGGTGCTACGATGCCCAACTCCGCAACATTCATAGGTCAATTTCGGCACAGCATCGACGTGAAGAACCGTCTGATGGTGCCCTTGGTCTATCGACAGACCGTCGAGAAGGCTGAAGGCGAGGTCCGGTTCTTCGTCGTGCGGGGGCTCGACAAGTGCCTTGCCATGTACACGGCAAGCTCGTGGCAGCGGATGTTGACGATGCTGGACGAGCGTCGCGCGGGGGAATTCACCGAAGAGCAATCGCGTCTCTTCCGGCGGCATTTCTTCGCGAGCGCGGCGGAGGTGATTCCGGACAAGGCCGGTCGCGTGCTGATTCCGGACAATCTCCGGGGCCTCGCGGGACTGAAGAAGCAGGTCATTCTGAACGGCTCAGGCGATCGCATCGAGATCTGGGACGCGGACGAGTGGTTGCGTTACAGTCCGATGAAGGAAGGTCAATTCGAGCAGGCAGCGCGTCAGGTGTTTCAGGGCGGGTGAGCGAGGGGGCTCGACATGTCGATTGAACGGGGAGTGGAGACTCAGCCCATCCGGCTGAGGAAGACCGCCGAGGACCCGGTGGTCGCGGTTCGGCGGGCGCTGGACCGGGCGGAGGCGGGGACGCCGTTGTTTCCGGGCGAGGCGCTGGACAACGCCGCGGCAACGATGGTGCTGGCGCACCGCCTGGAGCGGCTGAAGGCCCGTGGCGTGGAGTTCGGCGACATCGAGCTGAGCGTCTACGCGAAGCAGCTTCTCGCCGGTTCGGGACCCGTGCCGGTCGCGTCCTGAGACGGGAGCGATCATGGAGGCGGGCGGCCCTCGCAAGGCTCTCACCGGCCACGAGCCGGTGATGGTGGCCGAGGTGCTGGAGTACCTGGCGCCTCGGGAAGGGGGGCGCTGCCTCGACCTTACCGTCGGGGCCGGCGGCCACGCCCGGGCGGTGCTGGAGCGCATCGGGCCGACGGGCGTCTTTGTGGGCGCGGATCGCGACCGGGACGTGCTCCACCGGACCAGCGTGGAACTCAAGGCCAAATACCCTCAGACCCGCCTGATTCACGCTAATTTTGCGGAAATCGATGAACTGAGCCGGCTCCTGGAGCCGATAAGATTTGAAGGGGTGTTGCTCGACTTGGGGGCGTCGTCGATGCAGTTGGACGACGCTGAGCGGGGGTTCAGTTTCTTGCGGTCCGGGCCGCTCGACATGCGGATGGACCGCACCACCCGGACGACGGCGGCGGACCTTCTCCGGCGACTCTCCCTCGAAGACCTGGAACATATCCTGTGGGAGTACGGCGAGGAGCGCCATGCCCGGCGCATCGCTCGGGCGATCGTAGCGGCGCGCGGCCGGCAGCCGATGCTGACCACGACCGACCTGGCGATGGCGATCGAGCGGGTTTCTCCCTCGCATCCGGGACGCATCCACCCGGCCACGCGCGCGTTTCAGGCCCTGCGCATCGCCGTGAACGACGAGCTCGGCTGCCTCGATCGTTTTCTCGCGGGCTTCACGAAGCTCCTCGTCCCCGGCGGCGTCGCCGTCATCATCGCGTTTCATTCGCTGGAGGACCGGCTTGTGAAGACGGCCTTCCGGCGGCTTGCGGCCGAAGGGCGCGTCGAGATCCTCACGCGCAAGCCCGTGACCGCGACCGACGAGGAAGTGGCGCGCAACCGCCGGGCGAGGTCGGCCAAGCTGCGCGCGGCGAGATTCATCGGCTGATTCGGGAAGGGCTTCGGCGATGACCATGCGACGGCTGATGATCGTGGCGGCTCTCGTGGGCGCGATGGCCGTCTTTCTCGTCTACATGCACTCGCGCATCACGCGCGTCGGCTTCCGCATCACGGAGCTGTCGCAGCAGGAGCAGAAGCTCGTCGACCAGGTGCGCAGCCTCAACGTCCAGGTGACGCGGCTGCACCAGCCCGACGTGATTCAGAAACAGGTGGAGCGGCTTCGCATCGATCTCATGCGCGCGCCCGAGCCGTCCATGAAGAAGAAGCCGGCGCCGCAGTGACACGCTGGCCGTCCGTCGCAAGGGGGGGGTACCCGGTGTTTCCGCAAGTGCGCATGAACGCGCCCGATCCGTCGGGCCCGACCGTGGATAAATGGCACCGCTTCCGCGCGGTGATGCTTCTCGCCGTCCTCCTCGCCGGGTTCACCGGCCTCGCCATCCGCCTCTTCTACGTCCAGGTGCTCGACCACGACCTCTACGTCCGCATGGCGCGCGAGCAGCAGTCGATGGACCGGCCGATTAAGGCCCATCGCGGCGGATTCTTCGACTGCGTGAGCCGGCCCATCTGCATCTCCATCCCGGTGAAGAGCGTCTACGTCATCCCCAGCCTCGTCGAGGTCGACAAGGTCCATCTCGTCGCGTTCGCGCTGTCGCGTGTGCTCAACGTCGATCAGGCCGAGCTTCAGAACGGCATGTTGCGCAAGTACGACAAGCAGTTCATGTGGGCCAAGCGCCTCATCACCGAGGATGAGGCCGTCCAGGTGCAGAAGCTCGGCTTCCGCGGCGTGCAGCTCGTGACGGAGTACCGCCGGATCTTCCCGCAGGGGCCGATGGCCTCGTTCATCGGTTGGACGAACGTCGACGGCGAGGGCCAGGAAGGCCTCGAAGCCGCGCTCGATAAGCAGCTCCGCGGCGAGGACGGGTTCGAGCGGCTGCCGTGCGACGGCCTCCGCCGGCCGTACCTCTCCGATAACGCGCAGTTCAAGCCCGTCATCAACGGCGTCGACGTGCGGCTCACCATCGACTCCGAGATCCAGCGCATCATCAGCGAGGAGCTGGACGACATCGTCAAGACCTACGACCCGGTCTCCGCGACGATTATCGTCGTCGAGACGAAGACGGGGCGCATCCTGGCGCTGGATAACCGGCCGACCTACAACCCGTGCTTCCCGGCCAGGGTTAAGGACCCGGGCGACCGGCTGAACCGCGCGGTGTCGGCCGTCTACGAGCCGGGCTCGATTTTCAAGCCGTTCGTCATGTCGGCCTTCATCGAAGGCAAGCTGGGCACGCCCGACGACAAGATCTTCTGCGAGAACGGGTTCTTCTCCTACCGCGGCCGCAAGATCCACGACGTGCATAGCTACGGCTGGCTGACCTACTCCGAGGTCATCGAAAAGTCGAGCAACATCGGCATGGCGAAGGTCGGGCTTCAGCTCGGCGCGGACCACATCTACCCGATGATCACGGCCTTCGGCTTCGGCAAGTCCACGGGCTCGGGCCTCCCCGGCGAACTCGGCGGCATCGTGACGCCCTTCAAGTCGTGGAGCTATTACACCGTGACGAGCGTTCCGATGGGCCAGGAGATCGCCGCGACGCCGATGCAGCTCGTGACGGCGTTCAACGCCATCGCGAACGGCGGCGTGTGGATCCGGCCGCAGATCGTCGACGGCGTCAGCGACGCGGACGGCAAGGTGCTTTACCAGTTCACCGGCCCGAAGGACGCGCGCCGGGTGATCTCGCGGGAGACCGCGCGGACGCTCATCGACCCGATGATGACGGGCGTTATCTTGCGCGGCACGGCGAAGTCGGCCAACATCGGCGACATCTCCATGTTCGGGAAGACAGGCACGGCGCAAAAGACCGATGGGAAGACCTTCTCGCATTCGCGGTTCGTCTCGTCGTTCCTGTGCGGGGCGCCCGTGGACGACCCGAAGGTGAGCGTGTTGGTGCTGGTCAACGAGCCGCGCAAGGGCGGGGCCTATTACGGCGGCACGGTGTCGGCGCCGCCGGCTGCGCGCATCGTCCAGAAGACGCTGAAATACCAGGGCGTGACGCCGATTTCGCCGAACCCGGGCAACACGGTGCTGACGCGGCACGACCTGTAAGGGGGCGGAATGAAGTTATCGGAACTGGCCTCGGCCGTCGCGTCCCGATGCGTGGGGACGTCCGACGTCGAGATCGAAGGGATTACGTTCGACAGCCGCGCGGTGAAGCCCGGCGACCTCTTCGCGGCCCTCGTGGGGGCGAAGTCGGACGGGCACGCGTTTGCCGCGCAGGCCGTCGCGTCGGGCGCCTCCGCGCTCCTCGTCGAGCGGCGGCTCGAAGGGTTCGACGTCCCCCAGATCGTCGTGAGCGACAGCCGCGCCGCGCTCGGGAAGATCTCGGCGACGTTCTACGGCCGTCCTTCCTCCCGCGTGAAGGTCATCGGCGTCACCGGCACCAAGGGCAAGACGACCACCACGTTCATCATCCGCTCGATTCTGCAGGCGGCGGGGAAGACCTCGGGGCTCATCGGAACGATCGCCTACTCGTTCGGCGGGGAGGACATCGCGGCGGTCAACACGACGCCCGAGTCGCTCGTCGTCCAGCGCCTGCTGAGCGACATGGAGAAGCACGGCTGCGAGTACGCGCCGATGGAGGTGTCGAGCATCGCGCTGGAAGAGGGGCGCGTGAGCGACGTGGCCTTCGCGGCGGGGCTCTTCACGAACCTTCAGCCGGAGCACATGGATTATCACCAGGACATGACGAGCTACGCGCGGGCGAAGGGGAAGCTGTTCGACCTCCTCGCCCCGGACGCGCCCGCGGTCGTCAACGCGGACAGCGAGTGGATGGGCGAAGTGCTCGGCGGCTCGAAGCGGAACGTCCTGCGATTCGGGTTTGGCGAGTTGGCCGACGTGCGCGTGACGCGGATGGAATCGCTCGTCGACGGCAGCCGTTTCACCGTCGTGAGCCCCTGGGGCGAGATCGAGTTCCGCACGGAGCTTCCGGGCCGTCACAACGTCTACAATTGCCTCGGCGCGCTCGCCGTGACGGGCGCTTTGGGCATCGCGCCGAAGAAGCTCGTCGAAGGCGTCGCCGCGCTCAAGAACGTCCTCGGCCGCCTCGAACGCGTCGACGAGGGGCAGCCGTTCGCCGTCTTCGTCGATTACGCCCACACCGACGATTCGCTCCGCAACGTGCTGAGCACCGTGCGTCCTCTGACGACGGGGCGGGTGATCGTCGTCTTCGGCTGCGGCGGCGACCGCGACAAGACGAAGCGCCCGCGGATGCGGGGCGTGTGCGAGGAGCTGGCGGACCTGTGCGTCGTCACGAGCGACAACCCGCGCGGGGAAGACCCGAAGGCGATCCTCTCGGACATCATGCGGGGCGTCCGCGACGCGGGCAAGTTCACCGTGGAGCCGAACCGCCGCACCGCGATACGCATGGCCGTCGAGATGGCGAAGCCCGGCGACCTGGTGCTCATCGCGGGCAAGGGGCATGAGACGTACCAGATCTTCAAGACCCGGCGCATCCACTTCGATGACCGCGAGGTCGCTCGCGAGGCGCTGCGGGAGGCGCTCGACCGATGATACCGATCACCGCCGGCGAAGTGCAGAAGGCCTGTCGCGCGCGGATCGTCCGCGGGGCGCCCGGCCGCACCGTCTCCGGCGTCTCCACCGACACCCGCGCGATCAAGCCCGGCGACCTCTTCATCGCGCTCGCCGGCGACAACTTCGACGGGCACAACTTCGTCGACGACGCTATCGGCAAGGGCGCCGCCGCGGTGCTCGTCGAGGAGGCGAAGGCCCGGCCCGATTATGCCGGCGACGCCGTCGTGATCGTCGCGAAGAGCACCCTTGCGGCGCTCGGCGAGCTGGCCGGGGCGTATCGGCGGAAGTTCACGATCCCGTTCGTCGCCGTCACCGGCTCCAACGGCAAGACGACGACGAAGGAGATGACCGCGCACGTGCTGTCGGCCGCGGGCAAGGTGTGCTGGCCGAAGAAGTCGTTCAACAACAACATCGGCCTGCCGCTGACGCTGTTCGAACTGGCGAACGACACCGCCTATGCGGTGCTGGAGATGGGCACGAGCGGCCCGGGCGAGATCGCGCGGATGTGCGATATCGCCTCGCCGGGCATCGGGGTCATCACGAACGTCGGCCCAACGCACCTCCTGAAGCTCAAGAGCATCGAAGGGGTCGCCGCGGCCAAGGCGGAGCTGATCGACTCGCTACCGAAGAACGGCACCGCGATTCTGAACGCCGACGACGATCTCTGCCGGACGATCGCGAAGCGCGCGCGCTGCCGCGTGGTAACGTTCGGCGAGGCGGCGGATTCCGCGTTCCGGGCTACGGACATCCAGGTCCGCGCCGATGGGGTGTCGTTTACGACGAGCGAGCGGGCGCGGGTGACGCTCAACGTGCCCGGCGTCCACAACGTCCATAACGCCCTGGCCGCCATCGCTGTGTGCCGGCGGCTCGGGATGAACATGACGGAGATCTGCGCGCGGCTCGAAACGTTCGCCGGCGTGCCGCTTCGGCTCGAGGTGCTGCGCATCGGCGACGTGACGGTCATCAACGATGCTTATAACGCGAACCTCGGCAGCATGAAGGCCGCGCTCGAAACGCTGGCGCGCACGCCGGCGGAGGGGAAACGCTGCTTCGTCTGCGGCGACATGCTGGAGCTGGGCGCCGAATCGGCACGGCTCCACCGCGAGTTGGGCGAGCGCATCGCCGCGGCCGGGGTCGAGCGCCTGTGGCTCTTCGGCAAGGAGGTCGCCGCGACGCGCGAAGGCGCCATCGCGGGCGGCATTCCGGACAAGGAGATCGTCGTCACCGACGATTACGACGCGCTCGAAAAAGCGGTGTTGAAGGGCGTGAAGCCCGGCGACGTGTTGCTCGTGAAAGGTTCCCGCGGGATGCGCCTGGAGCGGATTCCCGCGGCGATGAAAGGACGTAAGTAGGGGCGAGGCATGCCTCGCCCGTCTTTCCGTTTTGCATGTCGCGTGGCGGAGGGTCAGAGCCCTTTCGCCCGATCGAACGCACAGGAATGCCCGGCGGGGCTCTGACCCGCCGGGCCGGAAGCCCGAAATGCTGTATCTTCTCTACCAGTTCCGAACTGAATTCGGCCCGTTCCGCCTGTTCGAGTACATCACCTTCCGGGCGGCGGGCGCGGCGCTGACGGCGTTCATCATCGGCATCGTCCTGGGCCCGTGGATCATCCGCCGGCTCAAGAGGATGGGCGTGATGGAGAAGCCGCGCGTCCAGGGCCTCGAACTCGAGGATTCCGCGATCTCCGCCGAGCGCGTGCCCACGATGGGCGGCGTGCTCATTGTGCTCTCCATTGTGCTGGCCACCGCGCTCTGGGCCAAGCCGAACGAACTCACCTTCCTCGGCATCGCCACCGTCTCGTGGCTGGGGATGGTCGGGCTCATCGACGACTACACCAAGCTCCGCGGCGGCCCCGGCGCCAAGCGCGGGATCTCCAGCCTCGAGAAGATCCTCCTTCAGGCCGTCCTCGGCGTCGCGGTCGGGTTCCTGCTCTATTACGTTATGAAGGACATGACCTGGGGGATGCGCGTCGCCGTGCCCTTCGTGCCGCTCGACAAGATCCACCTCGTGCTGCCCATGCTGGCCTTCATCGCCATCGTCGTGGTCGTCATCGTCGGCTCGTCCAACGCCGTGAACCTCACCGACGGCATGGACGGCCTCGCGGTGGGTTGCACGATCATGGCCAGCCTCGCCTTCACGGTGATCAGCTACGCGGCCGGGAACTCGGGCTTCGCGACGTACCTCAAGATCCCCTACATCCCCGAGGCCAACGAGCTGACGGTGTTTTGCTCCGCGATCACGGGGGCGGGCCTCGCGTTCCTCTGGTTCAACTGTACTCCGGCCCAGGTCTACATGGGCGACACCGGGTCGCTCTCACTCGGCGGGGCGCTCGGCTACGTGGCCGTCGTCACGCGCAGCGAGTTGCTGCTCTTCATCATCGGCGGCGTGTTCGTCTTCGAGGCCGCGTCGGTCATCCTCCAGGTGCTCTACTTCAAGCACACGCGCCGCAAGACCGGCGAGGGCAAGAGGCTCTTCCTCCGCGCGCCGATCCACCATCATTTCGAACTCCTGGGCATCGCGAGGCCCAAGGTCGTCGTCCGGTTCATCATCATCGGCGCCGTGCTGACGGCCATCTCCATCGCGACGCTCAAGCTGCACTGAAAGGGACTCGCCCATGAAGGGTACCACCGCAACGCTCGTCGCCATCGTCTTCCTCCTCGTCGTGCTCGGCGTGGTCATGGTCGCCAGCACCAGCATGATCTACGCCGAAGACTTCCTCGGCTGCGGCAACTTCATGCGCCAGCTCATGTGGGTGGCCCTCGCGCTCGTGGCCATGTTCGTCATGATGCGCGTCGATTACCACCTCATCTCGAAGCACGCGCCCTGGATTCTGGCCGCTGCGGTGCTGCTGCTCCTGGCGGTGCTCGTCCCCGGCATCGGCACGAAGATCAACGGCGCCCGCCGATGGTTCCGCGTCGCGGGGTTCAGCCTGCAGCCCTCGGAGCTGGCGAAGTTCGCGGTCATCATCTTCGTGAGCGCCTGGTTGACGCAGGTGCCGGGACGCGCGAAATCCTTCCGCTGGGGCTTCCTGCCCGTGCTTGGCATCACCGGCTTCGCGGCGGCCCTCGTCGTCGTCGAGCCCGACCTCGGAACGGCCATGCTCCTCATGCTCGTCGGCGTCACGCTCGGCATCCTGGCCGGGTTCCGCTGGATTCACATCGCGCCGCTCGTGCTGCCGATGGTGCCGTTCTTCTACTTCTTCGTCTGGCGCGTCTCGTGGCGTCACGAGCGGCTCCTGGCCTTCATGGACCCGTGGAAGTACTACGACGGCGCCGGCTACCAGCTCTGCCAGGCGCTCGTTGCGCTCGGCTCGGGCGGGATGTCCGGCTGCGGCCCCGGCATGAGCCAGCAGAAGCTCGGTTTCCTGCCCGAGGCCGTTCACGACTTCGTCTTCGCGATCTTCGGCGAGGAGTTCGGCTTCCTCGGCGCGCTGCTCGTCCTGGGGCTCTTCATCGCGTTCGTGTGGTACGGCATCAAGGTGGCGATGCACGCGAAGGACGTCCTCGGCTATCTCCTCGCCTCCGGCGTCACGCTCACCATCGGCCTTCAGGCGATGATCAACATGGCCGTCGTCACCGGCTCCGTGCCGACGAAGGGGATCGCGCTGCCGTTCATCAGCTATGGCGGGTCGTCGCTCTTCTGCCTGATGTGCCTCGTCGGGCTCTTGCTTAACGTTTCGCGCCAGGCCGAGACGGCCGAGGCAGAGAAGGATGCCGCAACTCAGGCGCAGGCCCAGGCGGCGACGTCAGCCGCGGCCGTGGAGTCTCAGCCGGCGGTGTCGACCCCGTCGGAGCCCGTGGCGGAGCCGGGTGTCTAGCCGGGAAAGCGAATCATCGTGGCGATGAAAGCGACGAAAAGACCGGCCTGCATCGTCTTCGCCGGCGGCGGCACGGGAGGACACCTCGTCCCGGGCCTGGCCGTGGCTGAAGAACTGCGGCGGCGATTGCCCGACGCGCGCATCGTCTTCATCGGGACGAAGCGCCCCGTCGAGGAGCACATGGTCCCGCGCGCAGGCTTCGAGCTGCGCACGGTCGATGCGCCGCGGACGCCCGGGCATCTTTGGCAATGGCCGGGCTACCCGTTTCGCATGTGGGCGAGCGTCGCCAGAGCCAAGGCCGCGCTGCGCGAGCTGGCGCCGGGCGTCGTCGTGGCGCTCGGCGGGTACTCCGCGGCCCCCGTGGCCTGGGCCGCAAAGAAGCTGGGCGTGCCGCTCGCGCTGATGGAGCAGAACTCCGTGCCGGGTAAGGCGAACCGGCTCATGTCGCGCTGGGCGCGCGAAATCTACTCGCAGTTCGAGTCGTCGCGCGCGCATTTTGCGAAGCCGGATCGGGTGCTCATGCTCGGCAATCCGCTGCGCGAGAGCATCACCAAGGGCTCCCGCGAGCGCGCGTATAAGCTCTTCGGGCTCGAGCCCGGCCGGCCGACGCTGCTTATCCTCGGCGGAAGCCAGGGGGCGCGCACCGTCAACGAATCGGTGTCGCTGGCCGCTGCGGACCTCGAATCGGGCCCGGCGATGCAGATCATTCATCAGACCGGCTCGGCCGATTTCGAGCGGGTGAAGGAGCGATACAAGGCCTCGAAGCTCGCGAGCCACGTCGTCGCGTTTCTCGACGAGGTGCCGGACGCCCTTGCCGCGGCGGACCTCGTCATCTCGCGCGCGGGGGCCACGACGCTTGCGGAACTCGCGGCCTGCGGGAAGCCGTCGGTGCTGGTGCCGTATCCGTTCGCGGCCGAAGACCATCAGCGCCTCAACGGCGAGGCGTTCGTCGCGGCGGGCGCATCTGTCATGATTCGCAACGGCGAGTTCACCCGCGCCGAGGCGGGGAGGCTCGTCCGGGAGCTTCTTTTCGACGAAAAGCGGCTGCGGAGCATGGGCGACGCGGCCAAAACGCTGGCGAAGCTTGACGCCACGCGCGATGTCTGTCATCATCTTCTCGTCATTCTCGAAAGAGCGGACTCATGACCTTCAAGGAACGCAGGATTCACTTCATCGGCGTGGGCGGCGTCGGCATGTGCGGCATCGCCCGGATGCTCGCGCGCGAGGGCAAGACCGTCAGCGGCTCCGACCTCAAGGAGACCGACGTCACACGCCTTCTCGGGGCCGAGGGCATCCGCATCTTCATCGGCCAGAGCGCGTCGAACATCGCGGAGGACGTCGACCTCGTCGTCGCCACCGCGGCGATCAAGCCGGACAACCCGGAGATCGTCGAGGCGGCCCGGCGCGGCATCCGCGTCGAAAAATACGCCAGGGTCCTCGGCCGCCTGATGAACGACCGCAAGGGCATCGCCGTCAGCGGCGCCGCGGGAAAGACCACGACCACCGCGATGGTCGTCAGCATCCTTAAGGGCGCCGGGCTCGATCCCAACTTCGTCGTCGGCGCCGCGGTGGGCAACCTCGGCGGCTCGAGCGGCGTCGGCACCAGCGACCTCTTCGTCGTCGAGGCCTGCGAATACGACCGTTCCTTCCACAATCTTTTCCCGCATTGCGCGGTCATCAATAACGTCGAGGAGGACCACCTCGATTACTACACGGGCGGCCTGCCGGAGATCATCGGCTCCTTCGCGAAGTTCGCAGAGCAGGTGCGTCCGGACGGACGGCTCATCGTGAACGGCGACGACAAGGTCGCCCTCGCGGTGGCGCGCCTGGCGGGGAAGGCGCCGGAGACGTTCTCCATCGACAACACTCGGGCGTATTGGCACTGCGCGTCGATGTACTCGAAGGGCGGGCTCTACCGCTTCCGCCTGCGCGCGGGCGGCAAGGACGCGGGCGAGTTCGAGATGGGCATTCCCGGCAAGCACAACGTCTCTAACGCGCTTGCCGCGATCGCCTGCGCGCACTGGGCCGGGGTCGAGTTCGACGCGATGCGCGATCCGCTGCGCGAGTTCCACGGCGCCGACCGGCGGTTCCAGGTCGTCGGGGAAGGCGCAGGAGTGACGATCATCGACGATTACGCGCACCATCCGACCAAGATCAGCAAGACGCTCGAGGCCGCCCGCGAGTTCTTCGCCGGCCGGCGCATCTGGGTCGTCTTCCAGCCGCACCAGCACTCGCGCACGCGCTTCCTGCTCAAGGATTTCGCCTCGTCGTTCAGCGACGCGGACATCGTCCTCGTGCCGGACATCTACTTCGTGCGCGATTCCGACGAGGACCGCCAGGCCGTCACCTCCGCCGACCTCATCCGCGAGATGACCGCCTGCGGCAAGGAGTGCTACTACCTGCCGACCTTCCGCGACATCGAGGACCACCTCCGCGGGCGCCTCCGCTCGGGGGACGTGGTCATCACGATGGGCGCCGGAGACGTCTACAAGGTCGGCCAGTCGATCTGGCGCCACGTCGAGGGTTGCATCCGCCCTTTTGAGCGCAGAACCGCTTGAGCGGCAAGGACTTGCGTCGAGAGCGCGGACGAGGCCCAGCGGCCGGGGGAGACGACTTAACGCTCCAGTTTGGCTCCGGTTATGCCGATAACATCTTGAAGCAGGCATCCACGGGACAGGGGTATAACAGGAGTTGCGATGGGCGACGATTTCTCGACCGATGAGGTCGTGGAAAAGGCAAAGCCCCGGGCGAAGTCGGCGAAGGCTGAGAAGAAGGGCCTTCGCGATCTTGCCACGGAGGTCGGCTTCTACGCATTCCTCGTGCTCCTGGGCGCGGTGTTCCTCGGCGCCGCGATGGTGCTGCTCAGGAGCTACGTCGCCCGCAACGATCGCTACACGGTGGAGGCGAGGACGCTCGTCCCGAGCGAGCTTCCGAGTTGGGCCGGCCCCGGCGTTCGCGCCGACCTCGCGAGGCTGCCCGGAGTTCCCGCGCGCTTCAGCATCATGACCCCCGGCATCTGCGAGCGCGTCGCCCATGCCTTCGAGATGAATCCCTGGGTGGAGAAGGTGGACGCCGTTCGCAAGGTCTACCCGAACCATATCGACGTCGACCTGACGCTCCGCCGCCCGGTGGCGGGGGTGCGGGTGGCCGGGAAGTTCTATGTCATCGACGAAGCCGGCCGCCGGCTCACCGGGGCGCTGAACGGCTGGCCGCAGGGCGCCGACGCACTCCCCGTCATCGTCAGCTCCGACGCGACGATGCCCTCGCTGGGCAGCGTCTGGCCGAGCGACGCGGTGAAGGCGGGAGCGGCGGTGGCGAAGACGCTCTTCGACAATCGCGACAAGCTGCCGACGCGGTTCGCGCTGATCGATTGCACCAACATGGGGCCGCGCCGCGACCTGTCCAAGAGCGACATCCTCCTCGTGACGTTCGAGGGGACCTACGTCCGCTGGGGCCGGTCGCCGCTCGTGGTGAATTCGCCGGGCGAGCTGAGTCCCGGAGAGAAGGTCCTCAAGATGGTGACGTTCGAGAAGAAGCTCGGCCCGCTGAGCAGCTTCAAATACGTCGACATACGCTTCGACAACATCCAGCACGGCCCCAGCCTGCGGCCGCTTGCCGATTCGGACTTCCTCCGCTGACGGCGGGCAGGTTGGCCTTGCCGGATCGCGGTGAACTCCATTAGAATATCCTCCGCTCTTCTTTTCGGACCTGTTCTGTCGAGCGGACCCTCGCATGACCGTCAAGCCGATAGCCCGCGAGACCCCGTCGAACCCCGCCGCCGGGGCGGTGGTGCTCTGGTGCATCCTGGCAGGGGGGGCGGTTGCCGCGACGCTGATCGTTCAGCCGGAGGACCGCCGAGGCGTCGAGTTCCTGTCGTGCGTCGGGGCCCAGAGGCTGCTGGCGGACTTGGCGATCCTCTACGTTGCGTTCATCGTGCCGCTCTTCGCCTGGCGCAAGGACAGCCCGCTTCGCGCCGGAATCGAGGCGTCGGCCACGGTCCTCTTCACCGCGGCAGTCGGGCTCGTGTTGGTGGACAACCTGGTCGGCCTTGGGGCGGGCCATCTGGCTGGGCTCATCGGTTTCGTTGTGCTGGCCTCGGCGGCCGCGGTGGCCTGGGCCGAGGCGCTCCGTGCGAAACCCGCCGCGTATTATGGCGCCGCCGCGATGCTTGCGTTCGGGGCGCCGCTCGTGAGGTTCTTTGCCGATGAGACCTTGCACGTCCGGCCCGGGT
Source organism: Planctomycetota bacterium (assembly GCA_037439485.1). Classification (GTDB taxonomy): domain Bacteria; phylum Planctomycetota; class DG-23; order DATKVD01; family DATKVD01; genus JBBIVY01. The sequence goes on from JBBIVY010000077.1 coordinate 13,710, forward strand.
GGCTCGGCTGGCTCTCGCCGCTGACGGCCTGGCGGGCGATCGTTGACTCGGGCTCATGGGGGCCGTGGATCGTCTTCGGCGCTCTTTTCGCCGCGGGAGCGGTTTGCCTTGCGATGAAATCCCGGAGGGCGAAACCATGAGGCGGCTCGCCCTTGCCCTTGCCGTGCTTCTCGCGGCCTCGCCCCTGGGCGCGCAGAACGTGCGCGTGGAGATCGGCCAAGGGGGTGTCTACGTGGCGGGGGAGTGGACGAATTGCCGCATCACGGGGATCGACAACGTCCCGGACGGAACGCGCGTGACGGTGACGGTGAGCGATATGTTCATCCGCGAGCTTCGCGTCGAGCGGGGCGTCGCGGAGTGCCTTATCATCATTCCGGACGATTCGCCGACGATCCGCCTCGATGTCACCGGCAAGGGAAGCGTGAGGCTTCCGCCGGAGGATCTTGCGCGGCTCAAGTGCGTGAAAGACGAGCGTCATCCCGGATCAGTGCGTCCCGACCTCTACGCTATCTTCGGCGCGCCGGCGTGGTCGATGGGGGCCCGCCGGACGGTGGCGCTTGGGTTCTGCGGCCTGCTCATGCTCGTGGCCCTCGGGGGCGTGATCCCATGGAAATGGGCCTGGCGGATGGACTGGGTTGCGATCGCCGTCGTCAGCCTCATGGTCCTCTTCCTGATGCCCGTCTGGCTTTCAAAGGAGCATCAGAGCGAATCGGTGTCGGTCTTCGAGGCCGACGGGCCGAATCGGCCCGGACAGCGCATCACCGTGATGAGCAAGGCATTCCTTGCGAAGGAGGATCTGGATCGGGAGTCGGTCATCGCGGAAGGCAGCGTGTTCGTCCCGGTGGCCTCCCGTCGCGGCGAGTGGGAGGAGCATCCGGTGCGGGTGGACGAGGAGTCCCGCGTTTGGCGGACCTGCGACCGCATTCCGTCGCGCGGGGTCGTGTGGAGCGAGAGGCCCGGCGCGACGCCTTATCCGGCTCCTGCAATGGCGCCGGTGGACGCTCGCACCCGCGAGCTCCGTGAGGCGACCGAGCGGTGGTGGCGCGCCGGACACGGCAAGGACGCGTCGTCGTATGCCCTGGCCTGGACCGCCGATCCGCCCGAGAAGGGCGTCTTCTCCGCCGGAACGCTGATCGCCGTCCGCCAGGCGGATGCGCCCTAAGTCCCTGCCGCGCTTGGCGTTAGCCTTGACTTCGCCTGCCTGAGACGTATAATCTCATTGTAACAATTCGCTCGGTTGCGGGAACCCATAACCATAGCCCTCACCCCGACCCTCTCCCGGAGGGAGAGGCAGGGCATCGAGGGCCAATCACTTGCCTGAACCGATACGCACCCAACTCACCGTCCGGCGCGAGCGCGTGCTGCTGCTCGGGATGCGCCGGCAGGGCGAACGACAGGCGTTCGATCCGCTGGACGAGCTGGAGGCGCTAGCGAAGACGGCGGGCTCGCATGTCGTCGGCCGCGTCTCGCAGAACCTGCGACAGGTCAACCCGACCACCTACATCGGCACCGGCAAAGCCGAGGAGGTGCGCGACGCCGCGAAGTCGCTGGAGGCCGACTCGATCATCTGCGACTTCGACCTGAGTCCCGCGCAGGTGGGCAACCTCGAGGAGGTGATCGGGCTCAAGGTCGTCGACCGCAGCGAGCTGATCCTGGACATCTTCGCGACGCACGCGCGGACGAAGCAGGCGAAGCTGCAGGTGGAGATCGCGCAGCTCGAATATACCTACCCGCGGCTCAAGCTCATGTGGAGCCACCTTTCGCGCTACGAGGGCGGCATCGGCACCCGAGGTCCCGGCGAGACGCAGATCGAAACCGACCGCCGGATGGCGCGCAAGCGCATGTCCGACCTGAAACACGAGCTTCAGACCATCGAGGACCGCAAGATCCGCGAGGTGAAGTCGCGAGGCGACCAGTTCAAGGTGAGCATCGTCGGCTATACGAACGCCGGGAAGTCCACGCTGATGAACGCGCTGACGGACGCCGGGGTGCTCGTGGAGGACGCGCTCTTCGCCACGCTCGACACGCGCACGCGGAAGTGGCTCCTGGGCGGAGGCGGCGAGGTGCTCCTCAGCGACACCGTCGGTTTCATCCGCAAGCTGCCGCATCACCTCGTCGAGAGCTTCAAGGCCACGCTCGAGGAATCCGTGCAGGCCGACCTGCTCCTCCACGTCGTCGACGTGAGCCAGCCCGACGCCATCGAGCAGGCCGATGCCGTGATGGGGGTGCTGGAGGCGATCGGCTGCAAGGACAAGCGCACACTCACCGTCTTCAACAAGATCGACGCCGTGACCGACGAGGCCGCGCTCAGCATCCTCGCCGCGCGGATGCCGAACAACGTGACGATCTCCGCGTTGCGCGGGACGGGTCTTGCCGAGTTGACCGCGGCGGTGGCCCTCGATCGCGAGCGCGAATTCGTCCAGCTTGTCGTGACGTTCTCGCACAAGAACGGCAAGTTCGCCGCGTTCCTCCACGAGATCGGCACGATCCTCGAACGCGAGGACACGCAGAAGGGCGTCCGCGTCGTTGTGAAGCTCCACCGCCGCTGGGCCCCCAAGCTCGCCGAGCAGGAGGGCGTCACCGTCCGACCGAAGGAAAGGTCCTCATGCTCGTGAAGCGCGATCTCGTCCCAATCGCTGAATCCCCCGCGAAAACCGCGCTCAAAAAAGGCACACAGTACCTTTTCCCGGCGCTTCTGCTGCTGTTGGCGGCGGGGGCGTGGGGCGAGGAGGTGGTGACGAGCGATGGGAAGCGGGTCGAGGCCGTCGTGGTGCGGATCGTCGAGGCGGGCGTAGTGGTGAAGGAGGGCGCGGGCGAGAAGACGTACGGCTTCGACGAGTTGAAGGCCCCATGCGCCTATGAGTTCTACAAGCGGCTCTTCGCGAAGGACGATGCGAAGGGGCATGTCAAGGCCGCGAAGTTCTGCATCAAGCGCAAGCTCTGGGCCGAGGCCGGCGCGGAGCTCGTCGAGGCGAGGAAGCTCGACCCGTCTCTCGAAAACGAGGTGAACAGGATCTGGGCCGAGTCCGGCGCGCCTGCGCCGCCTCCGCCCGATGCGAAGAAGGTCGTCGAGGCCCAGCTCGCCATGGGGCCCGAGGTCGAGAAGGCTGCTGGCGAGAAGGTCTCCACCTTCGAGACCGAGCACTTCGTCATCCACACGACTTTCCCGCCCGCCGACCGCAGACTGCTCGAGGACCTCTCGGAGAAGCTCTACCGCGGGTTCGACCGCATCTTCCAGATCGACGAACACAAGGACCGCATGTGGGACGGCAAGTGCCTCGCCTTCCTCTTCAAGGACCGCGAAGGGTACGTGAAGTTCGCGACCGTTGTGGATCATTTCCCGGGCGGCTCGTCCGGCGGCTATTTCCGCGCGGCGGGGCGGCAGTGTGAGATCGTCATCCCGAACGTGGGTGGCCTCGATCGCTTCAAGGAGACGATGGTCCACGAGGGGACGCACGCGTTCCTGCACTTCTACCGCGTGCCCGGCCGCGTGCCGAGGTGGGTGCAGGAGGGCACGGCGCAGTACTACGAGTTCGAGGAGTTCCCGAAGAGCGCCATCCTGACGACGATCAACGGGATCGTGACGAACGGCGTCAAGTCGGGCAAGATCCTCGGCATCGCGCCGCTCGAGGAATCGGACCGCCCGAAGCTTGGCACGGACGTCGAGGGCTACGCCTGGTGCTACACCTACGTGAGCTACCTGATCCATGTCGACCCGAAGAAGTACGCCGAGTTCATCCGCGGCATGAAGGCCGGGCTCGAGCCGCAGGAGGCGCTCAAGAAGGCCTTCGGCTGGGACTATGCGCAGTTGCAGAAGGAATATCTGAAGGCGGTCGCCCACCTGCGGTGAGGTGAAGACGACGATGCGCGAATACGACCTGTCATTCGGAGCGCAGCTTCCCCTCTGGCTGCTGATTCTCTCGTCGGTCGCGCTCATCGCGGCGGCGTTCGTGTTCTACGCGCGGGTGAGGCGGGCGCTGAAGCCTCGCTCCTTCGCGACACTCCTGGCGCTGCGCCTTGCGGCGGTCGCCACGCTGCTCCTGCTCTTCTTCGAGCCGGTGTTCTCCTGGCAGCGCGAGTCCGCGGTGAGGTCCGACGTCGCGATCCTCCTCGACGACTCCAAGTCCATGTCCATGCGCGATTACCCCAGCCAGCCCGACCGGCTGGAAATGGCCCGGAAGGAGCTTCTCGGCGACGGCGGCATGATCGCGCGCCTGTCGAAGCGGTTCAACGTGCGGCTCTATCGGTTCGACGCCTCGTGCGAGCCGGTCGAATCGCCCGAGGCACTCCAGGCGCTCAGACCCGCCGGCGAGGCCACCGCCATCGGCAAGGCCGTTGAGACCGTGATCGACCGGCACGATTCCGCGTCGCTCGCGGGCGTGGTCGTTGTCACCGACGGCAACGAGAACGTGTCGGGCGACCTCGACCGCGAGCTGGAGAGCGTGCGCGCGCGGCTCTTCTTCGTGGGCGTCGGCACGCGCTCGCGCGAAGGGCTCAACTACAAGGACGTCCTCGTCACCGATGTCAAGACGCGCCCCGACCGATTCCTCACCGTCAACAACAAGGCGTTCGTCGACGTCTACCTCAAGTCGGTCGGCTACCCGCCGGTGGAGCGCACGGTGATTCTCAGCGAGCGCGGGGGAGGGGAGATCGGCCGCGCAACCGTCGTGCTCGAATCGAAGGGCGAGCCGCAGAAGGCCACGATCGAGGTGCTCCCCACGAAGGTGGGCAAGTTCGTCTGGGAGGCGACGGTCCCGCCCGACCCCCAGGAGCGATTCGCCGACAACAACCGGGGCGCCGTCACGGTTCACGTCGTCGACCCGAAGATCCGCGTGCTCTACGTGGATAAGCCCCGCGACGAATACAAGCAGCTCCTGCGCACCTTAGAGCGCGACCCGAACGCGTCGCTCCTGACGCTCGTCAATAACCGCGCGGGCTCCTTCACGCAGGGCGGCAACATCACCGACGTCCAGTTCCTCGGCTTCCCGCAGTCGAAGGAGCAACTCGCCGGCTTCGACGTCATTATCATGGGCTCCGTCAAGCGCGCGTATTTCAGCGCCGAGCAACTCGATGCGATCCGCGAGTTCGTCCGAGACGGCAAAGGCTTCGTGATGCTCGGTGGCACCGAGTCGTTCGGCTCCGGGGGCTATGGCGGCACGGCCGTCGACGACATCCTGCCGGTGGAATGCGGCTCCGAGGGCTCCGACCAGGAGCGCGACCTCTTCGTGCCGCGCCTGACCTCGGAGGGCAAGTCGCACCCGATCTTCTCGGGATGCGAGACGTTTTTCGCAGGCGCGGGCCAAACGGCGAAATCGCTCGAGCTGCAGGGGTTCAACCGCGTCGCCCGCGTCATGCCGGGCGCGTCGGTGCTCGCCGACAACCCCGCGCGCGGCAACGCGCCCATCGTCGTCGTGCGCAACTTCGGCAAGGGGCGCACCGCCGCTTTCACCTCGACGGGAACGTATAACTGGTACCGTCTCACCGCGCCGATGGGGGAGGACAGCCCCTACGTGCGGTTCTGGGGGCAACTCGTGCGATGGCTTTCGGGGCGCGAGGCGAAGGAGCGCGCGGTCGGCCCGGGGCTCACGGTCGCCATCGACAAGGACCATTACGAGCCGGGCGAGAAGATCCGCGTCACCGCGCACGTCCGCGATCGCGACGGCCTGGCGACCGACAAAGCCGAGATCACCGGCGAACTGGCCGCGGCGAGCGGCAAGCCGCTGCGCGTGAGGCTCATGTGGGATGCGGCGACGTCGAGCTACATCGACGAGTTCGGCCCGCTGGGGCCCGGGGAATACAAGGCGAAGTTCGAGGCGGATCTCGCGAAGGAGAAACTCGGCGCGGCGGAGGACTCGTTCACCGTGGGCTCGCCGTCGCTTGAGTCTGAAAGGGTGGACCTCAACGAGGCGCTTTTGCAGGCCGTCGCCGCGCGCGACCGCTCGGGGCGCCTTTATTGCTCGCTCTCCGGCTCGAACGCCGTGGACGACCGCCTGCGCGAGGCTTTGCGCCTGACCGTCGAGCCCCGCCAGTTCAAGCTCGGCGGCCGCGCCTCCGCGTTCATGCTCGTCCTCTTCGTCGCCTTCCTCTCCGCCGAGTGGGCGCTCCGGAAGCACTGGCAACT
>JBBIVY010000078.1:0-18339 GCA_037439485.1 Planctomycetota bacterium
AGCCTTCGTGGCATCCCGACGCATCGGGACCTGTGGCCTTTGGCCTGGGGACAGACAGGAATGTCTGTCCCACAAATCAGGCCTGCTGAATCTCCGGCCCGGGGGTCAGCTCTTCGAGGATGGCGCGGTTGACGTGGTTCATCATCTCGAAGTAGTCGGCCTGGACCTTGAGCAGGCTCTGCAGCGCCAGGTTCGTGCGCGCCAGCATCTGGATGCGCTGGAGCTCGCGCTTGTCGGCGACTTCGATGGGCTTGTTCTGAACCTCGAGTTCGTGCATGTGCTGCAGGTGCCGCTCGAGGTCTTCCTGGATCTTGACGGCCACGGGGTCGGCCATGACGCGCTTCTCGGCCTCGCGGAGTTGGCGGTAACGCTCGTGCTGACGGATTTCCTGCCCGAGCTGCCGCGCCAGGTCCAGAACCTTGTCCATCGCTTGCTCCTTCGAGGTATGAGGTCAGGCCTCATTATACTCCGCCCCGGCCCGGCCACAAGCCAAATTTGCCGGACACGACCATGATCGACGCCGTTACGCTCCTCGAATTCATGAGCCGCAAGGGCTTCCAGCCTCTGCCCTTCCACGTCCTCGCCGAGCGCCTCGGCGTCGAGGGCGACGAGGCGAAGCGCGACTTCGGCACGCTCGTCTCGCGCCTCGAATCCGACGGCGTCCTCCGCCGCAAGAAGCAGGTCCTCATGCTCGCGCGGCCCGAAGGCATCATCACCGGCATCATCGACATTACCCGCAAGGGCTTCGCCTTCATCCGCCCCGCCGAAGGCGAAGGGCGCGAGTATTACGTCAACCCTTCCGACGTCGCGGGCGCCCTCGAAGACGACCTCGTCCTTGCCGAGGTCCTTCCCCGCCGCCGGCGCGAGCGCGGTTCCCTCGAAAGCGCGCGCGTCGTGGAGGTGCTCAAGCGCAAGCGCACCCAACTCGTCGGCACCCTCCGCGGCTGGCGCAAGCGGTGGTACGTCGTCCCCGACGGCATGAGTTTCGCCGCCGAGATCGGCCTCATCGGCAACGACCGACACGGCGCCGAGGAAGGCGACAAGGTCATCGTCGAGCTTGGCTCGCGCTCCGAAGGCGCTCTCTCCGGCCGCATCGTCGAACTTCTTGGCTCCGGCCGCGACCCCTCCGTCGACGTGCCGATGATCATCGCCGAATTTGCCATCCGCACCGAGTTCCCCGCCTCCGTCCTCGCCGAGGCCGAGAGGCTTCCCGACGTCGTCGCCCCCGAGGACATCCACGGCCGCCGCGACATCAGGCAGGAGATTGTCGTCACGGTGGACCCCGAGACCGCTCAGGACTTCGACGACGCCATCTCGCTTTCGCGCGGTCCCGGCGGCACGTGGCACCTGGGCGTCCACATCGCCGACGTCTCGCATTACGTCCGGCCGGGCTCGGCGCTCTGGAACGAGGCGGCGGAGCGCGCGACGAGCGTCTATCTTCCCGGGCGCACCATCCCGATGCTTCCCGAGCGCGTCTCCAACGGCCTGTGCTCGCTCCGTCCCGACGAGGACCGGCTGACGCTCTCCGTCTTCATGGACCTCGACGCGGACGCGACCGTGACCGACTTCCGCATCGAGCGATCGGTCATGCGCTCGGCGAAGCGCCTCACCTACGGACAGGCCCTTGCGGCGATGACGGGCGACGGGGCGAACCTTCCGCCCGCGGTCGTGGGGCTTCTGCGCGACGCCGGGAAGCTCGCCGCGAAGCGCACGGAGTTCCGCCGCCGGCGCGGCGCCATCGAGATCGACCGGCCCGAGGCCGAGCTGGAGTATGAAGGCGACTCCGTCGTCGGCGCCCACGAGACCCTGCGCGACGCGTCGCACCGGATGATCGAGGAGTTCATGCTCCTCGCCAACGAGTGCGTCGCGCGATACGGCGAAGAGCATTCGCGGCCGTTCCTTTACCGAGTCCACGGCACTCCCGATCCGCGCGCCCTGACCGACCTCTTCTTCTTTGCCCAGTCGCTCGGCATATCGAGCGAGGTCCGCAACCAGCGCCAGGCGATCCAGGCCATGCTCGAACGCGTCGCCGGAACGCCCATTGCGCACGCCGTCAACCTCGTTGTCCTCAAGAGCATGAAGCACGCGGAATACCGCCCCGAGAGCCTCGGACATTACGCCCTTGCCGCCGACCACTACCTCCACTTCACGAGCCCCATCCGCCGATTCCCGGACCTCGTCGTCCACGCCGTGCTCAAAGACCACGACCTCGAGAAGGGCCGCCACAAGCAGACGGAGTGGTCTTCGCTCCTCGACCCATATGCCCGGCACTCCACCGACATGGAGGTCACCGCGGAGCGCGCCGAGCGCGAGGTCGTCAAGGTCAAGCTCCTCCGCTATCTGCTCGCCCGGCAGCGCGACACGATGCGAGGCGTCGTGGTCGGCGTGCAGGAGTTCGGGGCGTTCGTGGAACTCGAAGAGGTTCCCGTCGACGGCCTCATCGGCGCGCGCCAGCTCGGCGGACACGCGGAGCACGACCCGCGCCGTCATACGCTCACCGGCCCCCGCAAGCACATGCGTCTCCGCGTCGGCGACCGCGTCAAGGTCCAGATCGAGAGCATCGACCTCGAACGCCGCGAGATGGACCTCCGCTGGATACGCTGAGTGGTGGATGCCGCGCCCGGCCGACAACGCCGCATTTGTTGCCCTCCGGAGCCGGCACCACGCGAGATTCCGCCCATCTGCTACGGTTTGTGAACTATCGAATGCGTTCTCAAGAGCGGTGGTCTATAGTGGCCACCGGCGGCCGAATCCCTCTGGCTCCAATTCGCAACTCATACGCCTGATTGGACTTACGCTCGGTATGGGCCGCATCGCGCGTCCGGGGGCAGACATTCTTCAGGCCGCAAGACCGTTCGGCGGGGGCCCCAGCGGAACTTTTTCGCCGACTCTCCAAAAACCACTTGCCCTTGGCTATCTTCCTGCTACTCTATCCGCCAATGGGACGCGTCCCGACATGTCGGGATGGTCCCGGCCGCCGCTACGGCGCCGCCTTTCCTTACCAGGAGGAAGTGAGTTTATGTTCCCGAAGGACGTCCGTTATACGCAGACGCACGAGTGGGTTCGCCTCGAAGACGGCATCGCGACGATCGGCATCACGAAGTTTGCGGCCGACCAGCTCAGCGACCTGACGTACGTGGAACTGCCCGACGTGGGCGAGGATATCGTTGCGGAAGGCCTGCTCGGCACGATCGAGTCGGTGAAGGCCGCGGCGGACCTCATCTGCCCCATCGACGGCAAGGTGATCGAGGTCAACAAGGTCGTGGTGGACAACCCGGAGGCGATCAGCGAGGACCCGTACGACGACGGGTGGCTCGTGAAGATGAAGCCGGGCGACGCATCGCAGGTTGAGGAACTGCTGACCTCGGAGGCCTACCAGGAGTTCATCCTCGCCGAGGCGGGCGAAGAGGACCCGGACGAGGAGGAGGAAGAGGCGGTCGAAGAGGAAGAAGAGGAGAAGAAGCCGGAGGTCAAGGGTCGCCCGCAGGGCGCGGACACCGACGAAGACGGCATCGATGCGGACAGCGACGGCGAAGAAGAGGAAGAGGACGACGTCGAGTAGCCTCTGGGTCCGCCGCCGCATGAGGGCGACATGAATTACATACCGCATGACGCGGACGACGTCCGGTCGATGTTGAAGACGATCGGCGTCGACAGCGTCGACGCGCTGTTCGAAGGGCTCCCGCCGGAAGCGAGGCTGGCCCGCGAGATGAAGCTGCCGCCGGCGCTCACAGAGCCGGAGCTTCGCGCGCGCTTCGCGTCGCTCGCCGCCGAGACCCGCACCGACGTCGTCTCGTTCCTCGGCGCGGGGTGCTACGAGCATTTCATCCCCGCCGCCGTGGACGCGATCTCCTCGCGCGGGGAGTTTCTCACCGCCTACACCCCCTACCAGCCGGAGGCCAGCCAGGGAAGCCTGCAGGCCTTCTTCGAATTCCAGACCCTCATCGCGCGCCTTACGGGGTGCGAGGTGTCGAACGCGTCGCTCTACGACGGCGCTACGGCGCTTGCCGAGGCGGTGCTCATGGCACGGCACGCGACCGGGCGGGAGAACGTGGTGATTTCGGCGGGGCTGCACCCGGAATATCGCGCGGTGGTCGAAACCTACCTGCGAAACGTTGCGCCCGAAATCCGAACGCTGGCGCACGATGCGGGCCGAATCGGCGCCGAGGCGCTGAAGGAGGCGCTTGCCGGCGAGCCCGCGGCGGTCGTGGTGCAATCCCCGGACTTCTTCGGGGTGGTGCATCACTGGGAGCCGCTCGTCAAGTCGGCGCGCGACGCGGGGGCGCTCCTCATTGCGGTGGCCGATCCGATTTCGCTGGGGCTTCTGAAGCGGCCAGGCGAACTGGGCGCGGACATCGTCGTGGGCGAGGGCCAGCCGCTCGGAATCCCGCGTTCGTTCGGGGGCCCGGGTTTCGGCTTCCTCGCGACGAGGATGGACCTCGTCCGGCGCATGCCGGGAAGACTCGTCGGCGAGGCGCTCGACCGGCACGGGCGAAAGGGCTACGTCCTCACGCTTCAGGCCCGCGAGCAGCACATCCGCCGCGAACGCGCGACGAGCAACATCTGTACGAATCACGCCCTCTTGGCGTTGCGCGCGACGATCTATCTTTCGCTCATGGGGCCGAAGGGGCTCCGGAGCGTTGCGGAGCTTTGCCTCGCGAAGGCCCATTATGCGGCCGAACGGCTTGCGGCGATCCCGGGAGTCCGCCTGCGATTCAAGGACGCGCCCTTCTTCTGCGAGTTCGCCGTCGAGCTGCTGAAGGACGCCGCCAAGGTTCGCGCCGGGGCCATCGCGCAAGGCATCGACCCCGGAGTCGACCTCGGCCGCTTCGACCCCGCGCTTTCGCGCACGCTGCTTGTCGCGGTCACCGAATGCCGCACGAAGGCCGAGATCGACCGGCTGGCGGACGTGCTCCGCAAGGAGGTGGCGTCATGAGCGAGCCGACCATCTTCGAACTGAGCCGTCCGGGCCGCCGGGGAGTCGAGATGCCGGCGTGCGACGTGCCGTCGCGTCCGGCGGCGCAGTTGCTGCCGGCGGGGCTCATCGCCGAGGCGCCGCCCGCGCTTCCCGAGGTCGCGGAGCGCGACGTCGTCATGCACTTCACGCGCCTCAGCCGGGCCAACTTCTCCGTCGATACGCACTTCTACCCGCTCGGCTCATGCACGATGAAATACAACCCGAAGGTGAATGAGGCCATCGCCGCGCTCGCGGGGTTCGCCGAGGCGCACCCCTACGCGGCGGACCTCGCGCCGGGCTTGGTGGAGGCGCTGGCGGAGCTGAGCGAGGCGCTGTGCGAGATCACGGGGATGGCCGTCGTGTCGCTTCAGCCCGCGGCGGGGGCGCACGGGGAACTCGCGAGCCTGCTCGTGGCGCGGGCGTATTTCGCGTCGCGCGGCGAGAAACGTAAGATCGCGCTCGTGCCCGATTCGGCCCACGGCACCAACCCGGCGAGCTGCGCGCTGGCGGGGCTTGAAGTGCAGACGGTGAAGTCCGGGGCCAACGGCCTCCTCAGCCTGCGCGATCTTGAGAGGCATCTTTCCGGCGACGTCGCGGTTATGATGATCACAAACCCGAACACGCTGGGGCTTTTCGAGAAGGAGATCGCCGAGATCGCCCGCGAGTTGCACGAGGCCGGCGCGCTCCTCTACCTCGACGGCGCCAACATGAACGCCATCCTCGGCGTCGCGCGGCCTGGGGACTTCGGCGCGGACCTGATGCATCTCAACCTGCACAAGACGTTCGGCACGCCCCACGGCGGCGGCGGCCCGGGCGCGGGACCCATCGCGGTGACGGCGGCGCTGGCCCCCTTCCTGCCGGCTCCGGTTTTTTCGCGCGATGCGTCGGGAGAGGCGTTCCTCGACTTCAACCGCCCGCAGTCGATCGGCCGCGTGCGGACGTTCTACGGCAACGTCGGCATCCTTATTCGCGCCGCGGCTTATATCCGCGCCCTCGGGCCCCGGGGCCTGCGCGACGTCGCGCGCTATGCGGTGCTCAATGCGAATTATCTCCGCGCGCGCCTGGCGGAGAAATACCCCGCGGCGATGGCCGGCGCCTGCATGCACGAGTTCGTGGCCACGGGCGAGCCCTTCGCCGCGCACGGGGTGAAGACGCTCGACATCGCCAAGCGCCTCATCGATTACGGCATCCATCCGCCGACGATCTACTTCCCGCTCATCGTTCACGAGGCGCTGATGGTCGAGCCGACGGAGACCGAGTCGAAGGAGACGCTCGACCGGTTCGTGGAGGTGATGCTGAAGATTGCGGACGAGGCGGAGAAATCGCCCGAGTTGCTCAAGTCCGCCCCGAACACGACGGAGTTCTCCCACTTCGACGAGGTCGCCGCCGCGCGAAAGCCCCGATTGACCTGGCAGCCCCCCGCCGCCGGCTAGCTATTGCACCCGCGCCGGCAGGATGACCATCGTGTGCCCCGCCCACTGGAGCCGCTTCTGAAGGACGTAAGCGGTCTCGTTGTGCAGGATCGGCTGGTACCACCTTTCCTTCTGGAAGACGAGCTGCCCGGCGAAGAAGGTGACGTGCGGGAAATCCCTTGCGGCCTGGAGACAGAGCTTCTCCAGTTCCTCGACGGCGTCCGTGCCGACGGCCATGCGATAGGTGGCGGGAATGCCCTGGCCCTGGGCGAGCTCGACGTATTTCCTGAGCGCGTCTTCGGCGCCGGCGCGCACGATCGCCAGCGGGTCCTCCCCCTTGAACGCGCTCGAATCGAGCACCCCGGCCGAGAGGAAGACAACGTTCTTGAACATGTCCGGGAAGGCGCGGAAGGCGTTGAGCGTGGCGTGGATGCCGACGCCCGAGTATCCGCCGACGAGGATCACCGCGGTCGGCTGCCCGGGGTCCATCGGCGGGCACGGCCGGTCCTGCACGCGCGGGATCGTGGCGAGGCTGCGGTAAAGCTCCTCCAGCTTGGCCGAGACGACCGCGTAATGCCTGCGGATCAGGAAGCAGAGCGCCACCACCGCGCCCGTGACAACGAGCGTCACCCAGCCGCCCTCGGTGAATTTCTCGACGGCCGTAATGACCAGGATCGTTACGCAGAAGACGAGGCCCACCAGGAAGAGCGCCAGGCGCCTCTTCCAGCGCGCGTGCGTCTTGCGCTCGCGGAAGATGGCCCCCGACATCCCGAGCATGGACAGCGAGAACGTGAGGAAGACGTTGATGCTGTACATGACCACGAGCTGACGCACGTCTCCCTTCGTATAGAGGAGCGCCGCAAGGGCCGCCACGCCCATGACGAGGATGCCGTTCTGCGTCGTCAGGCGGTCGGAGAGCGTCGCGAACCGGCGCGGGAACCAGGAGTCCGCCGCCATGTTGCCCAGCACTCGCGGGCCGTCGACGAACCCCGCCTGCGCCGCGACCACCAGCAGCGCGCCTTCCGAGACGAGGATCAGTGCGACGAGCGCCCCGCCCATCGGCATGCCTCCGATCACGCGTTCGGCCAGCACCGCGTTGATCGTCTTGCCCTCCTCGAACCGCAGCCCGCACAAGAGGTAGCAGAGGAGCAACCCTCCGGCGGTCAGCGCCAGGGAGACGGACATGTAGACCATCGTCCGCCGCGCGGTCTGCACCCGCGGCTCGCGCATGATGGGGATTCCGTTCGACACGGCCTCGATGCCCGTATACGTGCCGCCGCCGAGCGAGTAAGCGTGGAAGAAGAGCAGCACCATCCCCCCCGCCCCGAGCGCCGCGAGTCCCGAGCGGAATCCCTGAACGGACTCCCGCGCCGTCGAGACGACGCCGTGACCCGAGAACACGCCCCCGACGACCAGCAGCACGTGCAGCACGAGGAAGAGGATGAACACCGGCATCAGCATCAGGATGGATTCCTTGACGCCGCGGATGTTGATCGTGGTCAGTCCCAGGATGAGCACCGCCTCGACGGGAAGCTTGTAGGCCTGCCACTCGATCGGAAGGAGGCTGAAGAGCGCATCGCCGGCGGCGACGATCGACACCGTGATGGTTAGAACGTAATCCACGAGCAGCGCGCATCCCGACAGCACTCCCGCCCGCTTTCCGAGGAGCGCCGTCGCGACGATGTAGCCCCCGCCCCCGTGCGGGAATCGCTCGATGATCCGGCTGTAGCACGCCGAGATGATGAACACCGTCGCCATCACCAGCGCCGCCAGCGGCAGCACCAGGTAGCGGTGGTCGCCCAGTGTGCGGAACGCCTCTTCGGGGCCGTAGCAGGAGGATGAGAGGCCGTCCGCCCCGAGCCCGACCCACGCCAGGAAGGCCATCACGGACAGGTTATGGAACAGCCGGCGGTCGGACAGATCGCGCGGCGGGCCGAAGACGCGCCGGCGGCAGCGCGCGAGAAGAGATGGCTTCTCTTCCATCGGCGGTTGCGGACTGATGCCTGTAACGGGGGCCTTGTCGGATGTCATGGGGTGTCCGGTGAACATCAAAGATGCAGCGGGCGCGGAGAGTCGGGCTCCGGAAAGGTCCGGGAGGGTCTCTCCTTCGACGCCTGCGAGGTTAGCTGACGGGCTCGGGCCGAAGAAGTTACCCGTCCCGACTGAGTCGGGATACGCCCCTGCGAAACGGTTCCCCCGCTCCCGCGACTTGCGGGATTCGGCGTTTAAACTTCGACTAATATACCCGACGGCGGGGCCGATGTCAAGGAAATTCAGCGCCTGCGGCGGCGGGGCGAATCGCCTCCACTTCGAGGCGGGACATGCTCACGGAGACGAAGCCGTCGGCGCCGACGGGCCGGCGAGCGAGGTGCTCGGCGACGGTCTCGGCCAGAAAGGCGTCGCGCAGCTCCGGCGGAACGCGGTTGCTCCAGGGCATCCACGTGGTCCTGAGCCATCCCGCGAAGCCTTCCGCGTCGGGCTGGCGCATGGTCTTCGGGATCAGCTCGACGCGCGTCGCCGCCAGGCCGGCCGCCGTGAGAAGCGCCGAGTATTCCGCCGCGTCGAAGAACGAATAGGGAAAGACGAAGTCGGAGAAAAAGCCCTTCCACGGCTCCCGCTCGCACACCACGCGCAGCGCCTCCATGACCTCGGCGGCGTTGCCCTTGCCGCCCATCTGGAGCAGGCACCGTCCGAGCGGCGTCAGCGCGCGCCTCATCCCGCGCAGGAAGGCGGCGTGGTCGTCGACCCAGTGGAGCGTTGCGTTCGAGAAGACGACGTCGAACTCGGCGTCGAAGTCGAGCGCGTGGGCGTCCATAAGGCGGAATTCGAGGTTGGGGAACATCTCGCGCGGAAATCGCTCGGCGGCGAACCGCACCATGTCCGCGGAAGCGTCGATCCCGACGACCCGGCCTCGCGGCGCCCGGCGGGCGATCTCGGCGGTGATCTTGCCATCGCCGGAGCCGACGTCGAGCACGCGTTCATCCCCTTCGAGCGACAGCTTGCCGAGCAGTTCCATCGCCCAGCCCTGCTGCGCGACGGAGTGGCGGTGATAATCCAGCGGGTCCCAGGTGTGCGCGCTCATGGTCCGTTCCGGTCAGAGCAGGTTGACGGTCTCTTCGACCTCGGCGTCGCCGATATAGAAATGGGGCGAGAGGCGGATGTAGCCGTCGCGGCAGGTGTGGACGACGCGGCCTGTCTTGAGCTTTGCGGAGAGGGCTTCGGCGCCGCCGGGCGAACCGGGGATGAAGGTGAGGATGCCGGACTTCTCGCCGGCGCCGCGCGGGGAAATGAGCTTGTGCCCCTTCTCCACGATGCCCGAAGCGAGGGCGTCGGTGACCTGCATGAGACGGTGCTCGATGAATCCCATGCCCAGGCCGGTGAACATCGCGAGCATGGCGCGGGTGGCGCTGACGGCGACCGGGTCGAGCCCGCCCGGTTCGAACCGGCACGCGGCGTCGCGGAACTCCAGGCGGTAATCGAGAAACCGCTCCGGCTCGATAACGCTGAAAGCCCCGGCGTTCGTGACGCGGATTTCGGCGAGGCGCCGGCGGTTGACGTAAAGCGGGCCGTAGCCCGGGCCGCACAGGAGCCACTTGCGCGAGTGAGCGGCGAGGGCGTCGATCTTCGCCGCGCGCACGTCGATATCGAGCGCCCCGAGGCCCTGGATGGCGTCCACGAAGTAGAACACGCCCCGCTTCTCGCAGATTTCGCCCAGTGCCGCGAGGTCGATGCGGAAGCCGCTGATGAACTGCACGAACGAGACCGCCACGACCCGGGTCCGTTCGTCGATGGCTGCCTCGATGTCCTTGAGGGCGATGCGCCCGTCGTCGCGAGGCTTCACCCACTTGATCTCGACCCCGAGCCGCTGCTGGCTCATCCACGGGTAGACGTTGGCGCCGTACTCCACCGCCGGGATCACGACGTTGTCGCCCGCCTTCCAGTCGAGGCCGTTCGCGACGAAGTTGACGCCGTCCGAGGTGCCGCGGATGAGCGCGACCTCGTCGGGCAGGCAGCCGAGGAACTGGGCGTACATCAGCCGCACCTGGATGGCGTCCTCGTGCCACGCGGCGCCGTTGGCCATGCCGTTTTCGAGCATGTCCGCGGCGCGCAGGTCGATGCCGTAGAGCATGTCGCGCGTGAGCGGGCCCACGGCGGCATGGTTCATGTAGATCCAGTTGCCGACGACGCCGAAGTGCTCGCGGATGACGTCAATGTGGGCCACAATGGCCTCCGCTGGATCTCGGTCTCTCTGACGCGCGTGGTGGGGCTCTGACCCACCACGCCGAACACGCCACCCCATCACGGTAAGAAGATCAGGCAGAACCGTTTAGAAGTTGTTTCAAAGCCGCTGTTTCATGTAGTTTAGCCCCTTGTGGGCGTGGGGATGAGCCCCCTTGTGGGGCGTCAAACGCCCTCTTTGCGGGGGTCACAAGGACCCCCGCCACCCACGGGCACAAGGCCCTAAGCTACAACTCCGCGTGCGCAATGGTTCTTGAAACGGTCTCTTAGCTCCGCCGCAACACGCGCCCGGAAAGCGTGCCGAGGTGCCTGGCGCCGTCGACGGTGAGCGCGCCGTTGACGAGGACCGTCTCGATTCCCGCGGCGTACTGGTGCGGGTCCTCGAACGTGGCGCGGTCGATAATGGCTGCGGGGTCGAAGACGACGATGTCGGCCTTCCTGCCCACGGCGAGGACGCCGCGGTCGCCGAGGCCCAGGCGCTTCGCGGGGAAGCCGGCGAGTTTCCACACGGCCTGTCCGAGCGTCAGGGCGCCGCGTTCGCGAACGTAGCGTCCGAGCACGCGGGCGGAGGTGCCGTAGCTGCGCGGGTGCGGCTTGCCGCGGAGGCGCGCCTTCTCGGCGTTGCGGGCGGACGAATCCGACCCGATCATAACGAACGGCCAGCCGAGGATCTCTTCGAGAATCTCCTCCTTCATGTGGAAATAGACCGCGGAGGTGCGGCCGCCGTCGGCGATCAGGAGTTCGCACAACGCGTCGAACGGGTCGAGGCCCATCTCGCGGGCGACGTCGTCCATGCGCCGGCCCTGGTAGCGACGGTTCGCGCGCTCTTCGCACTCGGAGACCATGACCGCGTTCCAGTCCTCTTCGGCGACGTAGCCCATCGCCTCCACCTCGGCGCGGACCTTCGCGCGGGTTGCGTCGTCGCGCAGGCGGTCGAGCATGTTCATCACCGTGCCTTCGTAGGTCCATTCGGGAAGCACCGCGTCGAGGCCCGTCGCGGAGGCGATGTACGGATACCGGTCGGCGGTCACGTCGGCCCCGTCCTCGACGGCGCGGAAGAGGCGGTCCCGGAGCCAGTCGATCTTCTTCCAGTTGCGGCGCTTGGCCACCTTGAGGTGCGAGATGTGGACCTTGGCGCCGGTCTTCTTGTGAATCTCCAGCACCTCGTCGATGGACGCCTCCAGCCGGTCGCCCTCGCTGCGGATGTGCGACGCGTAGATCGCTCCGGCCGCCGCGAGCGGGCGCGCCAGTTCGACGACTTCCTCCGTGGCCGCGTAGCACCCGGGCGGATAGACCAGGCCGGTGGTGAGTCCGAACGCGCCCCGCTTGAGCGCGAACTCCACCTCGCGCACCATCTCGCGAAGCTCTTCGCGCGTCGCCGGCCTTGCGGCATACCCCACCACGGCGCCGCGGATCGTGTTGTGCCCCACCATCGGCGCGCGGTTCACCGACGAGCCGATGCGCTCGCATTCCGCGATGTAGCCGTCGATGTCGCGCCAGGCGATCTGGACGTCCCCCTGCTCGTAGGCCGTGAGCTTGCGCGTCAGCACCTCACCGCGCATCGGAAACGGGCTGCCGCCGCACTGGCCGAGCACTTCCGTTGTCACTCCGCAGAGGACCTTGGAGTCCGCCGTGGGCGTGTCGAGCGAGGAGAAGTCGGAGTGCGTGTGCATGTCGATGAAGCCCGGGGCGACGGCCTTGCCTGTGGCGTCGATGACGCGCGCGGCCTCGGCCCTGGAGAGGTCGCCGATCTCGTGGATGGAATCGCCGCGGATACCGACGTCCGCGCGGAAGCCCTTCGCCGACTCCGTGCCGTCGATGACCGTGCCGCCGCGGATGATGATGTCGAATGGCATGGCTCTTCTCTTCCTTGTAGCACAGGCATTCCTGCCTGTGATTGCCATAAGAAGAATCGTCAGGCAGGAATGCCTGACCTACGGTTCAAGGCGCGATAAACGGCGGCTCGCCGCAGACGATCTTGGCGATTTCGAGGGCTTGGTGAATGGCCGCAGGCTCGCCTTCGAGCAGCAGTCGCACCGCGCCCTCGGCTCCGGCGATGCCGCCCGCGCCGATCTGCACGGCGTCGCACCCGGCGAGGAGTCGGAAGGCCTCGATCTCGGTGAATACCTCGCCCGGAACGACCCACATCGCGCAAACGGACTGCCCTTCCGGCGTCTCGGCCGCGTCCGCGACGTGGGCCGCGACGTCGTTCAGGTCGCCGGGGATGTTCTTCTCCAGGCCCGCGGGGATCAGCAGCTTCACGCGCCGGGCGATGATCGCCCCGAGCGCCGCGCCCACGGTGCCTCCGAACGGATGGCCGATGAGGATTCCCGCCTGGCCCCGGTCATAGTTGATCGCGTTCGCCCCCTTGATGAACACGTCGCCCGCCTTGAGCTTCGGCACGATGCTCGTCGAGGTCGCGCCCTCGACGATCTGCCCCCGTTCGAGCACGACCTCCGGCAGCTTGTTCGCCACCGGGCTCGGCCCCTTCCACGACCACGGCAGCGTTGCCCCCGTCACGTAATCCGTCTTCTTCATCTCCCGCCCCAGCAGTTCCTCCGCGACGTAGGCGTTCGTCGACCCCTTGCACACGACGACAATGCCTTCCTTGAGCGCCTTCATCACATCCGGATGAGCGACGATGCCTTTGGCGATCAGCCGCTTCGACTCCGCGACGGTGAGAACGATTTCGGTGAACATGGCTCCCTCCTCACGCGGTTTGCCCCGGGACGACGACCTTCTTCTTGTCCGCGGCGGTCTTTTCAAACTTCGACTCGCGGATGTACTTTTTGAGCAGGTTGTCGAAAAGCGAACGCTTCAGCGGCAACGAGACTTCCTTGCCGAGGGCGCTCGACACGGTGATCGCGTTGGCCAGTTCGAGCGACTCGACGGCCATCTCGCCGGTGACGAGGACGGGTTTGCCGTCGAGCACCGCTTCGATGAAGTTCTCGGTGATGTAGCGATGCCCATGCGGCGTCTGCGGCAGCGTGATGTCCGTCCACGCGGGGACCGGGAAGGACCAGGATTCTTTCGTCGTGTGGATGAACTCGCCCGAGGACGGCGACGAGATGCCCAGGCGCAGCTTGCCGTCGCGGATTTCGAGCGTCGCGCGGTCGCCGACGAACTGGAAGAGAGCGACGCCGGGGAACTCGAAGGTGTTTGTGGTGAGGTAGCCCGTCGCGCCGTTGGGATAGGTCATCAGCGCCGAGGCCGTGTCCTCGACCTCGATGCGGTGGGCGCGGATGTCGCACTTGCCGATCACTTTGGCCGGCTTGCCGCCGAGCCAGACGAAGCAGTCGAGCGAATGCGGCGCCTGGTTCATCATGACGCCCCCGCCCTCCCCGTTCCACGTCGCGCGCCAGCCGCCGGAATCGTAATAGGCCTGCGTGCGGAAGTGCGGCTCGACCATGCACGTGCGCGTCAAGTTGCCCAGCGCGCCGGACTCGATGATCTCCTTCGCCTTCTTCCACATCGGATCGGTGTGGCGCTGGAACATCACCTCCAGCACCACCTTGTTCTTCTTCGCCGCGGCGATGAGCTTGTCGGCCATGCTCGCCTGAACGGCCATGGGCTTCTCCGTCAGCACGTGAAGGCCGTTATTGGCCGCGTCGATGCCGATGGTCGCGTGGGCATAGTGCGGCGTGCCCAGCAGCACCGCGTCGACGAGGCCGGAGCGGATGAGCTTCTTCGAGTCGGTGAAGCAGGGCACGTTGTGCTTCGCCGCGACCTGCTTCGCTACGTCCTCGCGGATGTCGCACACGCAGGTGAGTTCCGCCCGCTTCAGGTCGTGGATGTAGCCGAGGTGATGGTGCCCGATGCCGCCGGTGCCGATGAGCCCGAAACGTACCTTGTCCATGATTCGCTTATCTCCTGGGGATCACAACCTTGTTTGAATCCGGAGGCTTCTGCATCTTCGACGACTGGATCCACTTCGCGAGGAGGTCGTCGTAAAGCTTGCGATCGAGGGGCAGCGGCAGTTCGCGGCCGAGGGCGCTGGAGGCGACGATGGCGTTGGCGAGTTCCAGCGATTTGAGCCCTTCCTCGCCGGGGCAGATGAGGCTCGCGCCGTCGAGGATCGCGTCGACGAAGTTCTGCGTCATGAACCTGTGTCCGCTCGGGGCCGGCGCGATCTCGACGTCGGTCCAGACGTCCATCGGCAGGTCCCACGGATCCTTCGAGTCGCGCAGCACCTCGCCCGCGCGCGGGACGGAAGCACCGAGACGCATCTTGCCGTCGCGGATTTCCAGCGTCGCGCGGTCGCCGGCGATCTGGTAGAGGCTCGGCTGGGGGAACTCATACGTGCTCGCGTAGAGCGTGCCCACGGCGCCGTTCGGATATTCGAGGATCGCGAGCGCAACGTCCTCGACCTCGACCCTGTGCCCGCGGCTGGCGGCCTTGCCCATCACGGACCTGGGGCTCCCGCCGAGCCAGATGAAACTGTCCATCGAGTGCGGGAACTGGTTGGTGAGCACTCCCCCGCCTTCGCCGGCGTAGGTGCCGCGCCACTGCCCGCAATCGTAGTAGGCCTGCGTGCGGAAGTAGGACTCCGTCACGCACGTGCGCAGGATGTTGCCCAGCGCGCCCGAGTCGACGATCTCGCGGGCCCTCTTCCACAAGGGCTCCGTCCGCCGCTGAAACATCGCGCCGAGTTTCACGCCCCGCGCCTTCGCCTCGGCGATCATCGCGTCAGCGTCGCTCGCGCGCACGGCCATGGGTTTCTCGACGAGGACGTGCATCCCCGCCTTCATCGCCGCCAGGCCGATCGTCGGGTGCAGGAAATGGGGCGTCGCAATGAGCACCGCGTCGCACAGGCCCGAGGCGATCAGTTCGTCCGGGTTCGTGAACGCCCGCACGGACTTCGCCTCGGCCACGGACTTCGCCACCGCCTCGCGAGCGTCGCACACCGCGGTCAGCTTCGCCCGCTTGATCTCGTGCATGTAGTCCACGTGGACGTGGCCGATCCCGCCCACGCCCACCACGCCGATGCGCACCGGGTCCATCGTCGCCTCCGTTTCGTCCCTGCCGATGCCCTCACGCCCCTTCGGCCGCCTTGTCCTTCAGGTCCTTCAGCTTCGTCAGCGCCTCGATGGGCGTCATGCGGTCGACGTCAAGCGACTTCAGCTCCTCCACAGCCGGGTGAGGCTGGGCGAAGAGGCCGAGCTGCACGAACATCGGCTCGCCCGGACGCGCCGCGGCGCCGTGCGCAAGACGGGGCTTGCCGGCGGGGTCGAGCTCTTCCTCCTCCAGGTTCGCGAGGATGGCCTTGGCTCGCTTGACCACCGCCTGGGGTATCCCCGCCAGGCGCGCGACGTGAATACCGTACGACTTATCCGTCGCCCCTTCAACGATTTTCCGGAGGAAAATGATGTCGTCTTTCCACTCCCGCACCGCCACGTTGCAGTTGACCACGCGCGGGAGCATCAGCGCCAGGTCCGTCAACTCGTGGTAGTGCGTCGCGAAGAGCGTCCGCGCGCCCACCTTCTCGTGCAGGTGCTCCCCCACCGCCCACGCGATGGCAAGCCCGTCGAACGTGCTTGTCCCGCGGCCGATCTCGTCGAGGATGATGAGCGATCTGGGCGTTGCATTGTTGAGGATATTCGCCGTCTCGGTCATCTCCACCATGAACGTCGACTGCCCGCGCGCCAGTTCGTCCGACGCGCCGACGCGCGTGAAAATCCGATCCGCGACGCCGATCGACGCCTCCGCGGCGGAGACGAAGCTGCCCATCTGCGCCATGAGGACGATGATCGCGACCTGGCGGATGTAGGTGGACTTCCCCGCCATGTTCGGCCCGGTGATGATGGCGATCTGACGGGTGTCGCCGTCGAGCGACGTGTCGTTCGGGACGAACTTCTCCCCCGCGAGCAACTGCTCCAGCACCGGGTGCCTGCCGTCCTTGATGCGCAGCGTCCTGTCTTCCGAAATCCCCGGGCGCACGTAGCGGTTCTCCGCCGCCACCTGGGCGAGAGACGCCAGCACGTCCAGCGTCGCCAGCGCGTGCGCCGTCTGCTGCAGGCGGGTGACGCAGGTCGCCGCCCTGTCGCGAAGCTCGACGAAGAGCTGATACTCCATCGCCTTCGCGCGCTCCTCGGCGGAAAGCACCTTCGACTCGTATTCCTTCAACTCCGGCGTGATGTACCGCTCGGCGTTCTTCAGCGTCTGCTTGCGCGTGTAATTGTCGGGCACCTTGGCCGCGTGGGTGTTGGTGATCTCGATGTAGTAGCCGAAAACCTGGTTGAACCCGACCCGGAGCGACGAGATTCCGGTGCGCTTCGCCTCGGCGGACTGAAAGTCCCGTATCCACTGCTGCCCGCCCGCGGCGACCTCGCGCAGGTCGTCGAGTTCGGCGCTATATCCCTTGCGGATGATCCCGCCGTCGTGAAGCGTTGCGGGCGGCTCCGGGTCGATGCCTTTCGCAATGAGCGCGGCGAGTTCGTCCACGGGGTCGATGAGGTCACGCCTCGTGACGAGCATTGGCGCACGCGCGCCGGCGAGACGGACTTTGAGGCCGGGGAGCGCGGTGAGGCTTTGGCCGAGGGCGAGCACGTCGCGGGCGTTTGCGCGGGCCGTGGCGACGCGGGTCGTCAGGCGCTCGACGTCGTAGACCGCCTTCAAGTGCTCGCGGAGTTCGCCGCGGAGGATGCCCTGCGTGAAAAGCTCCTCCACCCCTTCAAGGCGGTCTCGGACGCGAGCGACGTCGCACAGGGGCGAGAGAATCCAGTCGTAAAGCATCCGCGCGCCCATCGCCGTGACCGTGCGGTCGAGGACGCCGAGGAGCGATCCCTCGCGCTCGCCCGTGCGCATCGTCCGCACCAACTCCAGCGAGTATCGCGTCGAGCGGTCGAGGTGCATGAACGACTCGGGGTGCCACCGCTCCAGCCGCGTGATGTGCGCTAGGTGAACCTTCTGCGTGCCGGTGAGGTAAGCCAGAAGCGCCCCCGCCGCGGAGAGCCCCGCCGTGAGGTCGTCGCAGCCGAAGCCGTCGAGCGAGAGGACGCCGAAGTGCTTGAGGATGGTCTTCCTCGCCTCGTCTCGGCCGAAGGTCCACGCGGGTGCGCGCGTTACCATGGCCTTGGAGTCTTGAAGCCACGGCTCGCGCGCCGCGTCCTGGCGGTCCACCTCGGGCAGAAGCACCTCGGACGGCGCCAGCCTCTGGGCGATCTCGGCGACGGCGGTGGCTAACGTCTCGTGGACAACGAACCGCCCCGTCGAGAGGTCGGCCCAGGCAATGCCTGCCTTCTGGCCGTCGACGAAGACGGAGAGGAGGTAATTCGCCTCGCGGCTGTCGAGGTAGCTTTCATCGGTGACGGTGCCGGGGGTGACGACCTGGACGACGTCGCGTTCGACGAGTCCCTTGGCGAGTTTCGGGTCTTCCACCTGGTCGCACACAGCGACGCGCCGGTTGGCCTGAATGAGCCTTCGGATGTAGCTCGCCGCGGCGTGATACGGGAATCCCGCCATGGGGACGCCGTTTTGCCGCGAGGTCAGCGTGAGGCCGAGGAGTTGCGAGACCGTCTTCGCGTCCTCGAAGAACGTCTCGAAGAAGTCCCCCATTCGGAACAGCAGTATGGCGTCCGGATGCTCCCGCTTGAAGCGGGCGTACTGCTGCATCGCAGGCGTCAAGGATTCGTCGGGCACGTCATCACCCCTGCGGAACGCGGTTCAGCGGACGGAAACGAGACGGAGAATTATAGTCGGCGGGGCTACGGATGACAAGGCGGAATGCTGCTG
>JBBIVY010000079.1:0-17721 GCA_037439485.1 Planctomycetota bacterium
GATGAAAAGCTGGTATGCAGGGAATGCTGGTATCTTTGGTAAGTTTGGTATTTCGCTGAGATTTGGCAAAACAGTGGGGTTTTCTGCCATATTGGGGGTCTCGCATATGTCAGGAAAGCCATAAACGGGGAGTTCGCGAAAAGCAGATATGCAGGGAAGGCTGATATCCTTGATATGCTTGATATCCAGGCCGAATTCGATGGTACGAGGTCGCACACCAGCGGACGGAGGGAAGCTTGGATGATGTGCGAGTTGCGCCATGCTGGCTCTTGCGAAGCCCCGCGCCCTTCGCTATCCTAGCGCCGGCAGCGGGAATCGTGACAGGCACGGAGGGACTCGTCTATGGAAAGCTGGAAACGCAAGCTGCGCGTCGGCATGGTGGGCGGAGGCCGGGGGGCATTCATCGGCGCCGTGCATCGCATTGCCGCGACGATGGACAACCAGGCCGAGATCGCCGCCGGGTGCTTCTCCCGCGACTTCGAGAACACCAGGAAGACCGGCAGCGACCTCTACATGGACCCCGCCCGCTGCTACCGCACGTTCGAGGAGATGGCCGCCGCCGAGGCGAAGTTGCCGGCCGACAAGCGCCTCGACTTCGTCGCCGTGGTCACCCCCAACGTCTCGCACTACGCCGTGGCCTCGACGTTCCTCAAGGCCGGGTTCAACGTCCTCTGCGACAAGCCCATGACCTACACGCTCGCCGAGGCGAAGAAGCTGGAGAAACTCGTTGCCTCCTCCGGCCTCGTCTTCGGCGTCACGCACAATTACACCGGCTATCCCGTCATCAAGCACGCGCGAGGCCTGTTCCTCGACGGCTCGATGGGCAAGGTGCAGAAGGTGCTCGTGGAATACCTCCAGGACTTCTTCGCCGTGTCTCCCTCCGGCGAGGTCGACGGGCTCAACGCCTGGCGGTTCAATCCGGCCGTAGCGGGCGCGGCGGGGACGCTCGGCGACGTGGGCACGCACTGCTTCAACCTCGTCGAATACGTCTCGGGCGAGCGGATCACGCACGTCGCGGCGGACATGCACGCCTTCGCGCCGGGGCGGAAGCTGGACGATGACGCCAACCTTCTCCTCCGCCTCTCGAACGGCGGCGGCGGGTCGCTCATCGTCAGCCAGTGCGCCATCGGGGAGGAGAACGGCCTCCGACTGCGCATCTTCGCCCAGAAAGGCTCGGTCCTCTGGGATCAGGAGAACCCCAACTACGTCAAGGTCTACCGCTACGGCGAGCCGCTGCACACGCTGACGCGCGCGAACGACAACTACATTTCGCCGGAGTCGAAGTCCTATTGCCGCGTCCCCAAGGGCCACACCGAGGGCTTCATCGCCGCCTTCGCCAATGTCTACCAAGACTACATGCGCGCGATTCGGCGCCAGCTCGACGGCAAGCCGATGAAGTCCGAGGAATACCGGTTCCCCACCATCGTCGACGGCGTCCGCGGGATGCAGTTCATAGCGGCTTCGCTCAAATCGGCGAATGGGCAAGGACGGTGGACGAAGGTCTGAAGACGCCTTCAGTTCGGTCCAAGGCAGCTTCGGGTGGCGGGGCCATGACCGCACCCTTTTCTTTGCCAAAATCCGCTGCAAAGTAGTGCAAATCCCATGGTTGTCTGCCAAAACAGGTCAAACTCGCGAAAAGTAGCGAAAACAGCCCAAAAAACGCCACGTTTGGCATATTCAACGCCCGCTTGCGCGTGCTGCAAAATAGGGCATGTCATTTCGCGGACAAACATCCCCGCAACAATCTCCACATATTTATCCCGTTAGCCCGCAAGGACTTACATTAACTGCCGCCATTTTTTGCCTTGAACGGCACGGCGTTTGCTAATAACCCATGATGGCTGGCCGTGGAGGATAGGCCCCTGCGGGGGACGGCAAACCCTCGCAACCTTATCCTGAGTTTCACGGCTGAGCTCTATAAAGTTCCGGCGTAGGTGTACTTGATCGCGAGTGTGGTCAGGGGCCTGTCTCAGCCGGGACTCTTGGGAGGATCGTGGCGTCCGCTCCGATTCAAGGCCGAGGTACGGCCATGCGGAACCGGAGAAAAGGGCGCGCGAACTGAGCGCACAACGGATTCCGCGTTCCGAGCGCGGAATTTACCCGAGAGTCCAGGAAAGGAGCAGGTCATGTTGAAGAGCACGAACGTCTTCCGCACGCTGAACCGCTTCGCCAAAGCTTCCGTCTTCCTCGTCGCAGGTCTTCTCGCCGCATTCACGCCGACCGCCGCTCAGGCGGACCCGGTCGTCCACACGCTGGCCGACCTCCTCGCACAGGGGGCCTCGATCACCAGCGGCGACAAGGTCTTCACCAACTTCGCCTACACTCGCACGGGCAACATGCCCGACGCTTCCGCCATCAACGTCATCCCCACGACCATGGGCGGCAACTTCGGACTCCTCTTCCAGGGCGCGTTCCTCGATCTGCCCGGGGGTGGCGGTTCCGATGCGCTGATCTCATACACGGTCTCCGTCGCAGCCGCGTTCCAGAAGCAGTATCTGATCACCGACGCCCACCTGGACGCCAACATCTCCGCGCCCCAGGGCGGGTACGGGAACATCACCGACACGTTCTTCACCTCCCCCGAGCCGGCGCTGACGGTCACGGACAAGAAGCTCTCGAACTCCCTGACCTTCCTGCCGCTGGGTTACACCTCCATCGACGTGCAGAAGGACATCCTTCTGTATGCCACGACGGACGGTTCGCCGGTCACGGTGTCGGCCATCTACCAGACCTATTCGCAGACCCCGGTCCCCGAGCCGAGCACGCTCGTGCTGATCGGCACGGCCGCATTCGGGGGTCTCGGAATCATCCGCAGGCGCATGATGAAATAGTCACCCGACCTGGACCATCGGGCACACTCGGAAACGGCCCCTCGAGAAATCGAGGGGTCGTTCGTTTAACGGCCCCCGGCGGGCGCGTTACGAGCAGAAGCACGCGCGTGCCATTTCGCTTGACAATCCCCGCGCGTTTCGGCAACCTTGAGACGGCTGAACCCCGGTAACTCTGAAGGAGACACGATGCACACCGACTGTCACGTCCACGTCAACGGCACGGAAGACCCGAAAAAGGTCCTGGAGTCAATGGACACGAACGGCGTCGAGAAGGCGATGCTCTTCGGCCGCGGGGCGAAGGAGATGAGGGCGCAGCGCGAGTCGAACGACGACCTGGCGAAACTCTGCTCGGCGGACCCGAAGCGGCTCATCGGCTTCATGCGCATCGACCCGCGCATCAAGGGAATCACCGACGAGATCAAGCGCGCGCGCGAAAAGCTCAAGCTCGTCGGCATCAAGATGCTGCCCGACCACTGGGCCCCATGCGACGACTTCATGGCACCCGTCTGGAAGGCGGCCGAAGACCTGCGCCTGCCCATCCTCTTTCACTCCGGCATCCTCTGGGGCAACGCCGACTCGTCGCGCTTCTGCCGGCCGGCGCTCTATGAGACGGTCATTCACTACCCGAAGCTCACCATCGCCCTCGCCCACATCGGCTGGCCGTGGACGGACGAATGTATCGCGGTCTGCAACCGGTTCGCCTACCTCGCGCGCAAGGACAAGAGATCGAAACCGCAGGTCCTCATCGACACAACGCGCGGCACCCCGCCGGTCTATCGCAAGGACGCGATCCGCAAAGCCATCGCCTGCTGCGGCGCCGGGTCCATCCTCTTCGGCTCGGACACGAGCAACCCGCTCGACTTCTCCGTCTCCTCCGATCACGCGAAGCTCGACCGCGAGATCTTCGCCGAACTCGGCACGCCGGCCGAGGACGTCGAGAAGATCATGCGCACCAACCTCGACCGATTCCTGAGCCCGGAGTGAATCATGCGAAGCGATTGCCACATCCACGCGCTGGGGAACGAAGACCCTTCGCAGGTGCTGCGGGCGATGGACGCCGCAAAGCTCGACGTCATCTGCGCGATCTCGCGGGCGCCGGCCTCGACATCGCCCGACTTGGCCTCGGTGAAGAGCATGGGCGACGACAGGTCGCGCATGCGGGAGATATCCCGCATCGCCTCCGGCGACCGCAACCGCGTGCGCTCCTTCTTCTGGCTCGACCTTGCCGCCCGGGACGCCGCCGACCAAGTCGAACGCACGGTCGCGGAGTTCTCGATCTCGGCCATCAAGATCATCCCCGACCATTATCACGTCCACGAGGAGCGCTTCTTCCCCGTCTTCGAACGCATCCAGAAGATGGGCGTGCCGGTCCTCTTCCACACGGGAATCCTCTGGGGCAACATGGACTCGTCGCGCTTCTGCCGTCCGTGCGACCTCGAAATCCTTCAGAACTTCCCCCGCATCCGCTGGATGATGGCGCACGTCTCCTGGCCCTGGACGGACGAGTGCATCGCCGTGGCCGACCGATTCAAGACGATGGCGCGTCACGCGCAGAAGCTCGACCCCGCCCTCCGGAAGGACTACGCCGCACGCGACGTCGCCCTGCACGACCCGGCCTACGAGCCGGACGTCGTCTGCAAGGTCGACCTCACGCCGGGCACCCCGGAGATCTATCGCTCGGAGGTGCTGACCACCGCGTGGAAGGCGCTGGGAACCCACATGCTCCTCTTCGGCACCGACGGCTTCGGCGCGGACAACTTCAAGGACCTCCGCCGGCACCAGGAGCGGGATGAACGCATCTTCCGCGACGAACTGGGCCTCTCCGAGGCCGACATCGACCGCATCATGGGCACGAACCTGCTCAGGATGTTCGAGCCGGTCTCGTCCTGAACGGCCTCCCTCCGCCCGCTCGACTGCCCCCGGTAATCCTTGCCGCTCGCCCGACGCCGGTGTATAATCGCCGGCGCACCGCAGCGGACAAGGAGACGTGATGGTCCTCGACATCGTGCTGCTCGCGTTCAGCCTGGGGCTCATCCTGCTGGCGAGCGTCCTCTTCACGAACGCCATCGAAATGCTGGGACACCGCCTCAAAATCCACCAGGGCGCCGTCGGCAGCATCCTGGCGGCGGTCGGCACGGCGCTGCCCGAGACCGTTATCCCGATCATCGCGATCTTTTGGGTGGGCGACGCCGGGGCGAAGGACGTCGCGGTCGGGGCGATCGCGGGGGCGCCGTTCATGCTGGCGACGGTCGCTTTCTTCGTCACGGGCGCCGCGGTCGTCATCTACGGCCTCACGGGCCGCCGTTCGCGAAAACTGAACGCCGACACCCGCGTCGTCTCGCGCGACCTGACCTTCTTCATCATCCTCTACGCGGTCGCGGTGGCCACAACGTTCTTCCACGAGAGCATGGCCGTCCGCATCCCCGTCGCCGTGGCGCTCGTGCTCGCCTACGGATGGTACATCAAGGTAACGTTCTCCTCCGAGGCCGAGGGGATGGAGGAAACCGATCACCTCTACTTCTCGAAGGTGACGCGGTTGGCGCCCGGCCTCACGCTCACGTGGATTCAACTCATCGGCGCGCTCGCCATCATGATCGCGGGCGGGGACATGTTCGTGAAATACGTCGAGACCCTGGCCGACATCGCGAAGGTCCCGGCGCTCATCCTTTCGCTCATCCTGACGCCCATCGCCACGGAACTGCCGGAGAAGTTCAACTCCGTCATCTGGATCCGCCGCAGGAAGGACACCCTCGCCATCGGCAACATCACCGGGGCCATGGTCTTCCAGTGCAGCTTCCCCGTCGCGTTCGGCATCGTCGGCACGCCGTGGGACCTTTGCGAGAATCACTATGTCACGCTGCTCTCCGCGGGACTGGCGCTCGCGTCGGCGGCGCTCGTGCTCATCTGGATACGCGTGAAGAAGAATCTGCCGCCCGCCGTGCTGATGGTCGGGGGGCTTCTCTACCTCGTATTCTTTGGATACATCCTGATGCACATGAGGTGACCATGCGTCTCGCGCTCTCCTTGGCGATACTGCTGCTTGCCCCGGCGCTCACGGCGCCCGCGCAGGCGCAGCTCGGCGGGGACCTGGGCGGCGCACTGGGAGAGACACCCTTTCAGTTCTCCGCCGTCGCGGATCGCTCCGCGGCGTATCCGGGCGATCCTCTTCGCGTCGCGGTCATCGTCGACGTGGCGCCCTTGCACAAGCTCTATCGCAACTCCATTGCGGTTGCCCTCCCCTCGCCGATCGCCGCGGAGGTGATCTCGGTCGACGTGCCAAAGGGGACGCTGCCCCACGGCGAGCCCGGCGCCCCGGCGGGAGACAACATCCTCATCGGGCGGAACGTCATCATCGTGACGCTGCGCGTGAAGCCGGAGGCCACGGGGACGCTCGCTCTCAATCCGCGCGTGAGCTATCAGGGCTGTTCCGACACGGCCTGCTTCCCGCCCGACCACGCGGACCGTTCCCTCGCCCTTCCCGTCGCCGCAAGCCGCGACGAGGTGAAGATGCTTCATGCCGACCTCTTCCCCCCCGCGCCGGTTGCCGAGGACCTCGGGGCTCTTGCCCGCGGCGCGACGGGCCGTAGCGACCTCAGCCGCGAGGTCGCCTCGAAGGGCTATTTCTTCGCCCTCTTCGCCGCGTTCGGCTCGGGGTTTCTTGTGAGCCTGACGCCCTGCGTCTGGCCCTTGATTCCCATCATCCTCGCGGTGGTGGGCGCCGGGACCGAAGGGGCCGGGTGGAGGCGCGGCCTCGGGCTTTCGCTCGTCTACGTCCTCGGCATCGCGCTGATCTATGCCGCGCTTGGAGCCGCCGCGGGCGCGCTCGGAAGAAGCGTGCAGGGACTTACGCAGACGCCCTGGCTCGTCGGCATCGTGTGCCTCGTGTTCGTAGCGCTCGCGCTTTCGATGTTCGGACTTTACGACATCCGCGTGCCGTCGTCCGTCGCCGGAAAGCTGCAGGGCCGCCGAGGCACGGGCATCACGGGCGTGCTCATCATGGGCCTGGCCTCGGGGCTCGTTGCGTCGCCGTGCGTTTCCGCGCCGCTTCTGGGGCTCTTCGCGGGCGTCGCGACGCTCGGAAGCATCTGGGTCGGCGCGCTCGCGGGGTTCATCTTCGCGCTGGGGATGGGCGTCATCCTCATCGTCGCGGGCACGTCCTCCAAGGCCCTCGCCGCGCTCCCGCGTTCGGGCGAGTGGATGGTCGCGGTGAAGCACTTCTTCGGATGGGTGATGCTGGGCGCCGCGGCGTGGTTCTCCGAAATGGTCTTCGGGCCTGCGGTCTACCGCGTGCTCATGATCGCCTGGTGCGTCGCCGCGCTGCTCGCCGTCGCGTGGTCGATGGGCGGACCAGGGCCTGTTTCGCGCCGCTCAAAGGCCGTGAGGGTGGGCCTTGTCCTCGTGCTGGTTGCGGGGCTCATCTACTTCATCAGCGACTATTCGTCGGCAAGGCGCGCGCCCATCGACTGGAAGACCGACCTCAACGCCGGCCTTGCGCTCGCAAAGTCTTCCGGCAAGCCCGTGCTTATCGACGTCACCGCCGAGTGGTGTACGTACTGCAAAGAGATGGATCGCGACGTCTTCGCCCGCCCCGACGTCGCCGCCGAGGCGCAGCGGTTCGTGATGATCCGCTTCGACGCGACGATACAAACGCAGGCAGTCGCCGCGTTCTACAAAGTTCACGGCGTCATCGGCCCACCCGCGTTCGTGTTTTACCCGACGATGGGCGAACCGGTCACGGTCAACGGCAAACAGAATCACGATACCATTCTCCGGCTGATGCGGGCGGCGCGGTAGCTGTCTTCTTTGCAGAGAAGAAGCACGGGGGGACACATAGGTCCCCCCCTACATAAGAGGAAACAACATGTCCATCGTCCTCGCCGTCAAGTGCTCGCCAAGGGCGAACGGGAACTCCGATATCCTCGTCGACGAGGCCGCCGCCGGGGCGAGGGAGGCGGGACACAAGGTCGAGGTCCTGTCGCTTCGGGATCTCGAATACTCCGGCTGCCTCAACTGCGGCGGATGCGTGACGAGCGGCAAGTGCCACGTGCCGGACGATATGGCCGATATCTTCGAGTCGATCGACCGGTCCGAGCACATGATTTTCGGGTCGCCGATATTCTTCATGGACGTAACGTGGAAGGCGAAGGCGATGATCGACCGGTGCCAGGTCTACTGGGCCCGGAAGTTCGTCCTCAAGACCGGTTCCGGCCGCGCGACGCCGGGCGGCAACCTCGCGGCGATCCTCGTCGGCGCAACCAAGTTCACCACGCTCTTCGACGCGCCGAAGCTCGTCTTGGGCTCATGGGCCGTCACGCTCGACATGAAACTCCAACTCGCTCTCACCCTGCGCGGCATCGACGAAAAGGGCGCGATACTCAAGCACCCCGACGCCCTCGCCCGCGCTCGCGAGATCGGCCTGACAATATCCTCGCCCGGAGGCTGAGGCCTATTTGACACCGCCCCCCCGGCGGGCTATAGTAGCTTGGGACCGGGCCTATGCCTTGAATGGAGAAATCCGATGAGATCCGCCGCCCTTCTCGTCTTCTGCTCGCTCGTCGCCTCGCCCCTCTTCGCCCAGCCCTCGCTCGATCGCAACTCGATCCCGAAAGACCTCGCGCCCGGCGTCAAGGTCTACGTGGAGATGCTCTACTCGGGCGTCCCCGCCGAGCGGATCGCCGCCGCGATAACGCTCGGGGCCTTGAAGTCCGCCCCCGCGACGCCCTACCTCGCGAGCATGTTGGGCGACAGGCCGGAAGTCCGCGCGAAGGCCGTTGACGCCCTCGTCCAGATCAACGGCGCCGAGGCCACCGCGGACATGCTCGTCGCGGCGCTCAAGACCGCGGCCGACGAGATCCGCCCCGCCGCCGTCGAGGAACTCGGGCGCATCGGCCTTCCCGCCGTGAAGCCGCTCATCGCGGCGCTGCCGAGCGACATGGAGAACATCCGCACGCTCGCCGCCGAGGCGCTTGCGAAGGTGGGAAAACTGGCCGAAGACCCGCTTATCGCGGGCCTGAAGGACGACAGCATTCACGTGCGCTGGGGATGCGCGACGGCGCTCGGGGAGATCAAGGACCCGAAGGCCGTCCCGGCGCTCATCGAGGGGCTCAAGGACGCCAAGTGGACTGATCGGTGGTGCTGCGCCCGCTCCCTCGGGCAGATCGGCGATACGCGCGCCTTCGAGCCGCTGCTCGATGCCATGAACACCAAGGGCTATCGCGACCGCTGGGCCGCGACGCAGGCGCTCGGCGCCCTCAAGGACCCGCGCGCGGTGAAGCCGCTGGTCGAGGCCCTCGCCGACGAGACCGGTCTCATGGGCTATGCCGCCAAGGCGCTCGGAGAACTCGGCCCTGCCGCTACGCCCGCGCTCGCCGCGGAGTTGAAGAACAAAAAGCCCGCGCTGCGCGCCGCCGTGGCCGGGGCGCTCGGAGCGTCGAAGGACCCCGCCGCGGTCCCGCCGCTTGTCGCCGCGCTCGACGATGCGGATGAAGCCGTCCGCAACGCCGTCGCCTCCGCGCTCGGAAGCATCGGCGCACCCGCCCTCCCCGCGCTCCTTGCCGGCGCGTCCGACGCGAAGCCCCACGTCCGCTCCGGCTCGATCAAGGCCCTCGGCGTATCCGGCGACCCGCGCGCCGCCGCGCCGGTGGCGGCAGCGCTCGGCGACAAGGAATGGGAGGTTCGCCTTGCCGGCGCGCAGTCGCTTGGGGCGATGAAGGCCTCCGCGGGAATCGACCCGCTCATTAAGGCCCTCAAGGACGACGACGCCCGCGTCCGCGCCGCCGCGAGCACCGCGCTAGCGGCGATCGGCGACAAGAAAGCCGTCCCCGCGCTCATCGACGCGCTCGGCGAGCAGGACGACCCGACGCGCCTCGTCATACTCCAGTCGCTCAAGACACTCGCCGCACGGGAGTCGGACGACCAGACGCCCGACGCCTGGCGTCAGTGGTGGAACGAGAACAGCCTCAAGGCGCCCGCGAAATAGCTCGACGGGCAACGCCACGACGTCCCCCAGGCCCCTATGTTGCTGCAGTATGGGTCACGGATCCAGGGAACTCCGCCCGTGCAGGGCTCGTTGTTCAATTTCTGCAACACGCGCTGCGGAGATCCGGCTCCTGCCTAAGTCCTTCCTGGATAAGGTGTTACCATCTAGAGCCTTTCCCCGGCTGTTCAGCTTGTGCAATATATTGAACACGCTTTCGACCTCCCTGACGAGCCATCAATAAAAATAGAACAGTACTTGATGGTTTATCGTCTTGCCCAGCTACGGTTTATGGCGCCGCGCCCAGAGCTTCCCGCGTTTCTCCCGCGGTTCGGCACGCCGTTTGCTGTAGTTCCTTGCGTACGCGGATTCCGGCACTAACGATCCTTACGGAGGCTTGCCATGAAGAGTGCCATAATGGCTCTGGTGTCGGTCCTCGTAGTTCTGTCGATGTCCCCCGTCGCTCAGGGCGCTATCATTGTCCAGTATAACGGCGGCATCAACGGCCATGTGGACAAGACAAGCGCTCCGACGAGCGTCGCAGCGGATGTTTCAGGAGGCAACATCACCGGCATCATCAAACCCCTGGCAACGGACGGTTGGGACGTCGTGATGCAGAGCCCGGACGGAGGGAATATGTTCGGGGTGGGCGGATGGTCGTCCAAGGACTATACGAACGACGCTTACGGGGAATGGACGCTGACGGCGCTCAATGGGAAGTCACTCGACCTCTCGAACCTGACCTTCGACATCGGCCAGAATTCAACCACCCAGAATGCCGGCATCCGATACTACATCAACACCAGCGTCGACGGCGGATGGGACCTTGCCCACAGCGTGGCGACCAACACGATCACGGCCCACGCCGTCTCGATCACTCTCGCCGGGTTCCAGTCCGAGACGATCGACCTGTCCGCCCCCCGATACCAGGGGCTCAGCACGATCACGTTCCGTCTCTACTATAACGGCGGCGACTCGGACAGCTCCAAAATGGACAACCTGACCGTCAACGGGTCGGTGACGTCCGTACCGGAGCCCGCCACGCTCTTCCTCATCGGCACCGGCGTCCTTGCGCTTGCATCTTACGCACCTGTTCTCCGGCGATCCCGCTGTCGCCGGCCGGGTCGCACGGCCACGACGCAAAACGTCGCCTGATCGGTGCGAAGTCGGGTGAATCCAACGGCTTCAAGGCGACGGGAGACGCCGGCATTCAGGTCCACGCGGCGGCTCCTGCTGCCGGGCGCGCCGGTGTAGTGGAGGAGCGTTCCGCCGGGCTTGAGAATCCGCAGCAGGTGCGCATAGAAGGCGTCCGAATACAATTCGCCCGCGAGGCTCAACGTCGGCGGGTCGTGGTCGACGATGTCGAACGTCGCGTCGCCCAGGCCGGGGATGACCTCCGTAGCGTCGCCGTGAATGAGCCGGATCTTCGGCTCCTGAAAGAGCATCTGGGAGTGCGGGTTCAGCCGCGCCAGTTCGATGACGTTCTCGTCCTTCTCGATGCCCGTCACGGAATCGGCCCCAGCCGCGGCAAGGATCGCCGTATATCCCAGCCCCATGCACGTTTCCAATACCGCCCCGCGTAAAGGGGAGACGAGGCGAAGCTTGGCCTGGGCATCCCTCCTGGGCGTCGTGCCCGCGATCCGGTGCATCAGGACACCGCTGATTTCCAGGGCCGGCCAGTCCGCCGTCGGCCGAAGCTTGTAGATCCGCTGCGTCGCCTCCGAGAACCAAACGACCTTCTCCGCCCCACTTTCCGTCACCGTGAAGACGGCGTCTTCACACTTCACGATCGTCCGAAGATCGTCGAGGGAGATGCGCACGTTGTCCGACAGATGGACCTGCCCCTCCAGCAGAAAGACCGTCGTCTCCGTCTTCCCCAGGTCGAGGGAAATCCGGCACTGATCCTGGCGCCGAAACTGACTCAGCATTTCCGACGCCTGCGTGGACGATAGAAGAATCACGGTGCCTTGCCTCTTTCCAGTGTCGCCTCTCAAGGGAGCGGCTTCCGCCCGCTACCCGAGTCGATTCTACCTCCCTTCCTCGGTTGTTCAAGCGCAGAAACAGCAAGGGAACACCTGCGGACTCGCCGCCGGCCCGCGATCTATGACCGACCGCCCGGCGGCGAAGGCGGATTTTCATTGACTCCCGCCCCACAATTGGTTGAATAGGCTTGATTGAGCCACCCCAAGGGGCGCTTCCCCGACATTATTACGGGGACGCCCGTTCGGTTCATTGAGGACGGCACGCGCGAATACGGTCGTCGCATTCCAGAGCGCCGATCACGAACGCGCCGCCGCAAAATCCCCGAATGACTACGAATGCCGTCAAGAGCTGGGAAGGCAGCGTTACCCTCCCTATCAACGCCTGGCATGACGACCCGCAGCCGGATGTCTTCCTGCGGCTGAGGCGCTGGCAACTCGTCTATCCCTATCCTCGCAACGAAATCGTCGACGACGCGACGACGAACCGGACCTTCCGGGCGCTCTTCGTCGAGAACGAGTACCTGCGGCTGACGGTGCTGCCGGAACTCGGCTGCCACCTCTATTCGGCCTTCGACAAGATCAACCGCCGCGAGGTCTTCCACCGCTGCCTGGAGATCCACCCCGGCCCGCTCGGCCGCCGTGGCTCGTGGGCGCCGCTGGGCATCGAGTTCAACTTCCCCTCGGCGCATTCTCCCTCGACCCTGAGCCAAATCGACGCGGTGCTGCGCCGCAACGAAGACGGCAGTGCATCGATCGTCATGGGCGACGTCGACCGCGTCAGCCGCCAGCAATGGTCCATCGCGCTCACGCTGCGAGCCGGCGTCAACGCCGTCGAGGCGGACGTCACGCTGCTGAACCGCACCGACCTGCCGCAGGGCTGGTTCTACTGGGCCAATGCGGCCGTGCCCGCCACGAACGGACTGCGCTACGTCCTGCCCATCCACACCACCGAGGGCCACGGCATCGGCGCGAAGCAGGATCCCTGGCCGATGCGCGGGGGCGTCGATTACTCCTGGCACAGGAACATCAAGACGACGGCCAGCATCTTCGGCACGAACTGCCGCGAGGACTTCTTCGGCTGCTATGACGTGGACGCCGACTGGGGCGTCGCGCACGTGGCCGACTACCGCGTGCTGCCCGGCAAGAAGCTCTTCGACTGGGGCGTCGGCCCGAACGGCGTCACCAAGGCGACCGAGTTCTCCCCGCCGAGCGGCCCCTACGTCGAGGTCCAGACGGGCGCGTTCGAAAACCAGCCGAGCTACGACCTCCTCGCCCCGCATCGGGGCGTGCGCTTCACGGAGCGATGGCTGCCGCTGCACGGGCTGAAGTCGGCCTTCTGCCGCGCCAACGCCGAGGCCGCCGTCGCGCTCGACGCGGAGGCCGGCAAACCGGTTCACGTCGCCGTCGACGTGACGCGCCGGCGCAAAGGCTGTCGCATCCTGCTCACGCGAAACGGGAAGCCTGCGCTCGACGTCACGCGCGACCTGGCGCCTGAGAGTCCCTTCGCCTTCGACGTGAAACCGCCGAGGCGCGCGGGCGAGACGCTCACGCTGGAGATCGTCGACCCGAGAGACGGCGCGATCGTTGCCCATCGCCTTTCCTCCGAGCCCCCCCCCGCGCCCCGGAGGAGTTGGCTGGCCGCGCGCGGAAACGCTGCTGAGAATGAGAACGGCGGCAACGGCGCCGGCGAGACGACCGACAGGCTCTATGCCCGCGCGCGGGCGTTCGATAATATGCTCCTACCCGACAAGGCTCGCGCACTATACGAGGCCCTCCTCGCGAAAGACCCGGAGCATGCCGAGGCCAACCTCCGCCTGGGCGTGCTGCTCTACAGGGGCGCGGACTGCGCGGGGGCCGCCAGGCATTTCGAACGCGCGCTCCGGCGCAATCCGGACCTCGTCGAGGCCCACTACTACCTTGGACTCGCCGCCGCGGGACTCGGTGACGACGCGCAGGCGCAGGACGAATTCACCGTCGCGCTTCGCGCCAACGTCGACGAGCCTTCCTGCCGCGTGCAGCTCGGCCTCTCTGCCATGCGCGCCGGCCGCTTCGACGAGGCCGCACAATTCCTCGCCGAAGTCTCCGCGAGCCTGCCGCTCGACACCCGCGTCATCGGACTTCGCGTCATGGCGCTCCGTCACGCCGGCCGCGAGGCGGAAGGCAAGCGCATCCTGTCGCCCGCGCTTCGGGATTACCCGACCGACTACCTGCTCCTCAGCGAATCCCGCGACGCCCGCCTCGACGCCCTCCTTGGCGGCAACGCCGAAGGCTGGATCGAACTCGCGGCCGATTACGAAAACGCCGGCCGCTGGGACGAGGCCCTCGCCATCCTTGAGCGCGCGGTGCGAGCTTCATCGACGAAGGACCACGTCCCGCCGATGCTGGACTACCACGCGGCCCTCTCGTGCGAGCATCTCGGCCGCGCGGCGGACGCCGAAAGGCATCGCGCTCGGGCGCGGCGGCAGAGGCCGGAGTTCGTCATGCCCTCGCGGATCGAGGACGCTCAGGCGCTCGAGCGCGCCTTGAAGGCCCGGCCGTCCGATTCCCTTGCCGCGTTCTGCCTCGGGCACCTTTACTACGCCCGCGCCCGCCGCAAGGAGGCCCTGGCGCTCTGGCATCGGGCTTTGCCGGCGATGAAGAGATCGAAGCTCATGCACACCGTGCTCGCGCTGTCCAGTTGGGAAGGCCTCAAGTATCGCGAGACCGCCCGCCGGCTGCGCCGGGCAATCCGCCTCGACCCGGATGACGTGACGCTCGCCCTGTGGCTCGACAGCGCCCTCGCCGACGCGGGCGACCGGTCGCTCCGGCTCAGGCTCCTGGGCAAGGCCCTCGCCGCGCACCCGGAGGACGACGGTCTCCGCGAGCGGATGGCGTATTTCCAGTTCGACCGCGGGCGACCGCGGGAGGCCATCAACGCGATCCGCGATCACAGATTCAAGTCGCGCCACGTGATCTACAGCCTCACGCTCATTCACGTCATGTCGCACGCGGCGCTCGCGGAGAAGGAGATCGAGCGGAATCGCTGGGGGCGGGCGATGGAACTCCTCGACGACGCCCATCGCATTCCCAAGAATTACGGCGAAGACGATACGCGCATCCAGTTCTACGGAAAGATCCATTACCTCGCGGGTCTCTGCTGCGAGAAGCTCGGCCGCCGGCGCGAGGCGCACGCGTGGTATACGAAGTGCGTTCGCGAGGATCGCCCGTGGCTGCCGGAGCTCTACTACTACGACTGTCTCGCCTACCGGCGGCTCGGCAAGCCCGCGGAGGCGAAGCGTGCGATTGAGAAGATGCGCCGCGCGATCGAACGGATGGACAAGAACCCCGAAGCACGCCCGGTCTTCCGCCACTTCCTCCGGGCGCGATACCTGCTGGCGACCGGCCGCGCCGCGGAGGCCGACCGGGAGATGCGCCTCGCCCGCCGCCTCGGCTGGAGGCCGTCGAGCGAACTCAGCATCTGGAACCGGTTCGGGATTTCATAGCCCGGCCCCATGGAAGGGACGCTCCGATGGATCAGCCGCAACTGATCATGTATCGCAAGAACCTGCTCGCTATCCCGGAGTTCAAGCTCCCCGAGGGCTATTCCATCCGCGCGTATCGCGACGGCGACGACCTCCTCCTGACACCCGTCTTCCAGGAATGCTTCGATCCCGGCTGGAGCAGCGACCGCGTCGTCAAGACCTTCGTCGAGGACCCCTGCTGGTCGCCCGGGCGCATGTGCGTCCTCTGCCGGGGCGACGAGGTCGTCGGCACGGCCAGCGCCTGGGAATCGCGCGAGCGCCACGGGCACGGCATGGTGCATTACGTCGCCGTCCGCTCGGAACACCGAGGCAAGGGACTCGGCCGGACCATCGTCACCCGCGTCCTGCAGCTCCTGGAGCGCATGGGCTACCCCGATGCGTGGCTCTCCACCGACGACTGGCGCCTGGCCGCAATCAAGGTCTACCTGGACCTCGGTTTCGAGCCCGTCAACACCGATAAGTCGCACAAGGAACGATGGGAGATTGTGCGCCACAAGCTGGAGCTGGGACGCCCCAATCCCTAGTGGCTCAGTCCCCCTTCAGGCCGCTCCCATCCCCCACAGGCCCCCATAGCTGCCCTTTCGGCAAAATCCCTAATCTGCGGCTAATGGACGGTCGATAGTTATCCCCTGTAAGGGATGGATTGTACCGCTGACCCGACACCATGGACCGTGAGGAAACATGACCAGTTCCGACCTGAATCCCGGCCTCGCCCACAACCGCGGCATCAACCGCGTGAAGAGCTTCGTGCTCAACCACTTCGAGCGCATCGTCATCGTCGTCATCCTCGGAGCGGTCGCCGCGTCTCACTTCTGGTTCGTGCGCGGCACGCCGATCCTCTTCTTCTATTTCCTCCCGGCCCTCATCGCCGGATACGTCCTCGGAAAACGTAGCGCCCTCATGACGGCCATCCTCTCGGTGTGCGCGGTGGCCCTCGCCGCTGTGCTCTCCCCCGACTCCTTCGTCACGCGCTTCGACGTCGGAAACGAGAAGATGACCGTCGCGCTCGATCTCCTGGCGTGGGGCGGATTCCTCATCCTCGCGGCGCTCGTCACCGGCCAGCTTTACGAAGACAAAGAGCGGCGGATCGAGGAACTGAAATCCGCTTACATCGGCATCCTGGAGGTGCTCGCGCGGTATCTTGAAAGTCCCGAAGGCCCGGTGAAGGGCCACTGCCTCCGCGTCGCCAATCTTTCGGCCGAAATGGCCGTGGCCATGGGACTCACCCGCACGGAGGTCGACAACATCCACGCCGCGGCGCTGCTGCACGATATCCGCCTCACCGGCGACGGCATCTCCGGCGACGTCATCCGCAAGGCGGCGCTCCTCAGCGAAAGCCAGGACGCGCTCAAGGACCAGGACCACAAGACGTCGGAGATCCTCACGTCGGTTGGCACGGTGCTCAAGGAAGCGGTGGTGCTCATCCGCTGCCATGACAAGGCGTGTGCCGACGGGAAGCCCGACGACGTGCCGCTGGGCGCCCGCATCGTCGCCGTGGCGGACGCCTACGACGAACTCACCATCACCAAGCCCTACGCCACCGGCCGCGCGCCCTGGGTCGCGGTCAAGGAAATCGAAAAGGCCGCCGCCACCCGCTACGATGCCCGCGTCGTCGATGCCCTCAAGTCCGTCGTCGCCCATCGCATGGACGAAGACAAGCTCGTCATGAGCCTCACGCACGCTTGAACGGCGACAGACGTTGAAGGTTGAAGGTAACGGCCACACGCGCGTTTTGCTAAATATTGGCAAGCTTCGACGATATCTGCCAAGATTCGATCAGATTCGACAGAATCGATCAACTCCCACTCCCCTCCCCCCGTCCATGCGTTTTCTGTCATATAAGCCCATTTGCCAAATCCTTCCAGAATTCCTCCACAATTCCCCAGAATTCCCAGAATTCCTCGACTCGCCCCCCCGGTCCTGATTTGTGCCAAAAACCTACAATATTGTAGCCGCGGGGGCCGTGGATTCTAATGGATTCAAACCCGTCCCGATGGTCATCGGGATCGCGTTAGAACCCGTTAGATTCCTTAGAGTCCAGTGGAACGGGGTGCTCCGACGGTCGGACCTCCTGCGCGGCTCATGGTGTTTCCGCTTGCCAGCTTTGTTGCGTCCCGCTATCATGCTTTGCGCGCGGTAAGACACTCTCTTAATGCCAACGCGGGGTCTCATTCATGGCCCAGATCCAGTTCAAGGGCAAGACGTTCGTCCAGAACCACCACCTGCTGGTGAAGTACCATCAACTGGTCCCGGTCAAGTCGAAGAGCCTCACCGACAAGGTCAGCCTGCACGACAACGTCATCATCCACGGCGACAACCTCAAGGCCCTCAAGGCGCTCCTCCCCCTCTACGGCGGAAAGGTCAAGTGCATCTACATCGATCCGCCGTATAACACCGGCAACGAAGGCTGG
>JBBIVY010000080.1:0-6482 GCA_037439485.1 Planctomycetota bacterium
TCCTTGAACGAACGGAAGTTGCTCACGCTGAATTCGATAATCATGGTCTTCGCTCCTCAAAGACGCCAATCCGGCGTCATCATCTCTTATCGACCTCTCCCGGCGGCTCGTGCATGTTTTCTGCACGAACCAAGTCTTTGCCCTATTATTCTACGCTATTTTGGCCCTTATTCAACGATATTCCTGCACCATTCTCCAATGAGGCCGCCGTTTCAGAGCACTGCCCTTGCCTCAACCCGCCTGGGCCTGTTCGCGCGGGCTGTCGCAGAAGAAGCGAAAAATCCCGGCACAAACGCCTTGACACACGCGTTAGGCATGGTATAATACCGCCGGGCTTCGCGTAACGAGGCGATGCCTTTCCCCTATCAACACAGGGCGGCGCACGAGGACGGGTTGGCCGGGAATGTCTAAAAACCTATCAGTTAGCGCGAAAGGAGGCGCCAAAGACGGGGTGTCGGACAAGGCCAGGAGAAAAAAGTCTACCTATTGGGGCCATCTTGCGAAATCACCCCCAACAGATTGACGGAATGTCGAGTCGCGCCCGAAACGTGGGGAAGTTGGCCAAGTGGGATGTGTCGCGAGATCGCGCGCATGGGCCGGGAAGGAGGCGTTGCGGCGGCAAGAAATCCTTGAACCTCCGGGAAGAGTCGGCTATAATGCCGGTTCGCCGATGAGCGGCGGGTCGGACTCTACTTTGGAGGAAGCAACCCATGGCCAAGGTGTATTCGGAGAAGGATGCGGACCTGAAGTACCTCAAGGGCAAGACCGTGGCCATCGTCGGCTACGGATCGCAGGGACATGCGCACGCGCAGAACCTTCGCGACAGCGGCATCAAGGTGATCGTCGCCGAGCTGCCCGGGACGAACAACTACAAGCTCGCCGTCAAGGCCGGTTTCAAGCCCATGACCGCGCGCGAGGCCGCGAAGAAGGCCGACCTCCTCATGATCCTCCTGCCCGACCAGGTGCAGGCCAAGGTCTATGCGTCGGAGATCGCCCCCGAGATGAAGAAGGGCAAGACCCTCGCCTTCGCCCACGGCTTCAACATCCGCTATAAGCAGATCGTGCCGCCGAAGGATGTCGACGTCATCATGGTCGCCCCCAAGGGCCCCGGCCATAAGCTCCGCGATCAGTACGTCGCCGGCATGGGCATCCCGAACCTGATCGCCGTCCATCAGAATCCGTCCAAGCAGGCGAAGAAGGTCGCCCTCGCCTACTCCAAGGCCCTCGGCGGCACCCGCGCGGGCGTCCTTGAGACGACGTTCAGCGAAGAGACCGAGACCGACCTCTTCGGCGAGCAGGTGATCCTCTGCGGCGGGCTCTCGGCGCTCATCGAGTCGTCGTTCGAGACGCTGGTGAAGGCGGGATATCAGCCGGAGATCGCGTATTACGAGGTGTGTCACGA
The DNA here is from genome assembly GCA_037439485.1 of Planctomycetota bacterium. Taxonomy (GTDB): domain Bacteria; phylum Planctomycetota; class DG-23; order DATKVD01; family DATKVD01; genus JBBIVY01. Next base: position 1,403 of record JBBIVY010000080.1, read on the forward strand.
GCTGCAGCTCATCATCAACCTGATCGTCGAGGGCGGCCTCTCGTGGATGCGCTACTCCGTGAGCGACACCGCCGAGTACGGCGACTACACCCGCGGCCCGCGCCTCGTGACCGCCGAGACGCGCAAGGAGATGAAGAAGATCCTCAAGGAGATCCAGGACGGCTCGTTCGCCCAGGAATGGATCACCGAGTGGAAGACCGGCGCCAAGAACTTCAAGGCCCTCCGCAAGAAGGGCCGCACCCAGCCCATCGAAGTCGTCGGCCCCAAGCTCCGCAAGATGATGACCTGGATGAAGCCCAAGGGCGTTCCCAAGGGAGAGTGAGCCAGACATCAGCGCGTGAATCCCGGGGGCCGGCCGACGCCGGCCCCCGATTGTTTTCGGCGTCAAGAGCGTTCGGGCGATTGCCGATACTAACCGCCATGGCCCCTGACCTCCACGGAACCGGCACATGCTGACGGAAAAGATCGCGGAGTTCGCCATTCAGTTCCTCAAGTGGGGAGGCTATCCCGCGGCGGCGGTGCTGATGGCGGCGGAGAGCATGATCCTGCCCGTGCCAAGCGAAGCGGTGATGCCGTTCGTGGGGTTCCTGGTGGCAGACAACGAGTGGAGCCTCGGCTGGGCCATCGCGGTGACAAGCCTGGGGTCGATTGTCGGCTCGCTGGTCTCCTACATCATGGGCTACTACGGCGGCAAGCCCGTGGTGATGAAGGTGGGGAAATACCTGCTCCTCAACCCACACGACCTGGAGATCACCGAGCGGTTCTTCCACAAGCGCGCGGGGGTGGCGACGCTCTTCATCAGCCGGTTCGTCCCGGTGGTGCGCCACCTCATCTCCATCCCGGCGGGCGTCGGGCGGATGAAGCTCCTCCCGTTCGTCGGCGCCACGCTCGTCGGCGCGACGATGTGGAACTCGTTCCTGCTCTGGTGCGGCTACGTGCTTCGGACCAAGTGGGACCGCGTCATGCAGTACGCCCACCAGATCGACATCGCCGTCCTCGTGCTCCTCGCCGCCGGCCTCGGCTGGTGGATATACACCCGCCTCAAGTCCCGCAAGACCCACACGGCGCCGCCTGCGGTGAAATGACGTGGACCTCCCGCCCGCCGTGTGATATCCTGCGCTTTCCGGTGTGAGATCAAGAATGGAGTTTCCATGGCCCCCGCTATCGCCCCATTCGGTTCGTGGAAATCCCCGCTTTCGGCGAGGATGATCGCGGAGGGGGCCACGCGGCTCTTCGAGCCGATGCTCCTCGACGGCGCGGCATGGTGGGTGGAGATGCGGCCGAAGGAGGGCGGGCGATACGTGGTCGTAAGGCGCGACGCCGGGGGGCGGATGCAGGACGTCGTGCCGGCGCCGTTCAATGCGCGCACGCGCGTTCACGAATACGGCGGCGGCGCCTGCCTGCCCGTCGCGGACGGCGTGTTCTTCGTCCACTTCGCCGACCAGAGGCTCTATCGGATCGACGGCACGGGCGCGCCGAAGCCGGTGACGCCCGACGGACGGCTGCGCTACGCCGACTTCGTATGGGACGCGCAACGCTCGCGGCTCATCGCGGTCGAGGAAGATCATCGCGCCAAGGGCGAATGCGTCAACCGCCTCGCAGCGGTCTATCCGAATGACGGCGGCCGCTCCGTGACGCTGGCCGAGGGACGTGACTTCTACTCCAGCCCCCGCCTGAGCCCCGACGGCTCGCAGTTCGCGTGGCTTGAGTGGAATCACCCCGATATGCCTTGGGACGCTGCGGGGCTGCACGTCGCGACGGTGCGCGCCGACGGTTCCCTCGGCAAACGCGTGCGCGTCGCGGGCGGGCCGAAGGAGTCCTGCGCCCAGCCCGAGTGGTCGCCCGACGGCGTCCTCCATTTCGTCAGCGACCGCACGGACTGGTGGAACCTGTATCGCTATCGTAGCGGCCGGGTTGAGCAACTCACGGACCTGGAGGCCGAGTTCACGCACCCGCAGTGGGTGTTCCGCATGTCGTTCTACGACTTCGACGGCCCCCGCCGCATCGTGTGCGCGTACGCGAAGGACGCCGTGCGCACGCTCGCGACGCTCGACACGCGCACGCTCCGGCTGACGACAATCGAGACGCCATACACGGCGGTCGGATACCTGCGCGTCTCGGGCGGCCGGGCGATTTTCGTGGGAGGCGCGCCGGATCGCCCCTCGGCGGTCGTGACGCTCGACCTCGCCACGGGGCGCACGGAGGAACTCCGCCGGGCCTCGGCGATCGACCTCGACCGGGCGTATATCTCCGCGCCCGAGTCGGTCGAGTTCCCCACGACCGGCGGCCTGACCGCGCACGGGGTCTACTATCCGCCGCGCAATCCCGACTTCGCCGCGCCCGAGGGCGAGAAGCCGCCGCTGATGGTCATGGTGCATGGCGGACCGATCAGCGTGAACAGCTGCGAGTTGCTGATGGGCGTTCAGTACTACACGAGCCGGGGCATCGCGGTGTTCGACGTCAACTATGGCGGCAGCACCAGCTACGGGCGGAAGTATCGCGAGCGGCTGTACGGCCGATGGGGCGTGGTGGACGTGGACGACGCGTGTAGCGGCGCGAAGTTCCTCGCGGAGGCCGGACGCGTGGACGGAAAGCGCCTGGGGATCACCGGCGGCAGCGCGGGCGGATACACGGTGCTGTCGTGTCTGGCGTTTCGCAAGGTCTTCGCGGCGGGCGCGAGTCACTTCGGCGTGAGCGACTGCGAGGCGCTGGCGAAGGACTCCCACAAGTTCGAGTCGCACGACTTGGACCGGCTCATCGCCCCCTACCCTGCGCGACGCGATGTCTATGTCGAGCGGTCGCCCATCCATCACGTCGACGGGCTGTCGTGCCCGGTGATCTTCTTCCAGGGTCTCGAAGACAAGATCGTCCCGCCCGACCAGGCCGAGAGGATGGTCGCGGCGCTCCGCAAGAAGGGCCTGCCCGTCGCGTACGTCGCCTTCGCCGGCGAGCAGCATGGCTTCCGCAAGTCCGAGAACATCCTCCGTGCCATCGAAGACGAGTTCTATTTCTTCTCTCGCATCTTCCGCTTCACCCCCGCCGACGCCCTGGAGCCCGTACCGATCGAGAACCTCTGAACCCCGTCAATTCGCCGAATCTCCCGCGCAAACCGCATCGAAAAAGGGGACTTGGTCCCATTTTGCCCCCGCCCAGGAGCCGCGATCCGCGGATCACGCGAGGTTTTCGACTAATCCTCGTCATCGTCATCCATGCCCTCATCCGGCGGGTCGTCCGCCCCGTCCGCCGCAGCGGCCCCATCCATGGCTTCGACGGCCTTCGAGATGTTGAGCATCTCCTGGAGCGGGACATTGAAATACAGCGCGACGCCCTTCTCCGCCGGCGCAAGGGCAAGGCCGATGGCGGAGGGCTTGTCGAACTTGACGTCCCGGAGCCCCTCGACGGGCAGGTTCATATAGCGGGCAAGGCCCGGAAGCTTCTGGAGGAAGCTCTCCACCGAAAAGACGCACGCCGCCGCGCGATCCGCGGGAAACCCGGCAACCGCCTCGGCGAACGCGCTCGATCCGACGAGGCTGCCCTTCTTGTCGTCGAGCGCGTGGTCGATGAGGGCCTTGATGCCGGCGGAGTCCGGCGCGCAGATGTCATAGATGCGGAGGTCTCTGGCGGCCGCGCTGAGCACGCGCACCTCGTCGCCGTAGACCGAGCGTAAGAGCTTGGCGCTGTCCGCCGCGAGGGCATCCTCCTTGTCGGTCCCGGCGCGGAACCTGATCGTGGCGCCTCCCAACGAGATATTGCGGTGGAACTCCGGGTCCTTGTCGAGCGTCACGTTCGCCTTCAGGCCCAGGGCCTCCAGCAGCGCGGAGGTCCTCTTCGTCGCATCCTCCTCCGCGCCCGCGGCGATGAACTCGTGCTTCGCCGCCGGGGTCTTCGTGACGAGCGTGATGCGCAGGGTCTTCCGGGCCTCATCGGCGCCGAGGAGCATGCCGCCCGAGCCCGACAGGCCCGCCACCAAGCCGCGATACTGCTGCAGGACCTGCTTCATCCGGTTGACATCGCCCTTCGGGACCTTGATGCGGTCGACGAATGAGCCGTAGACGCCGGAAAGCTCCGCCGAGAGCTGCGGGTCGAGGTTCCAGGAGAGCGCCATGACGAACGGCTCGTCGAAGAGCGCCAGCCAGTCGGCGCTCATCGGCTTGACCGCGGCGGCAAGGCGCGCGAACTGGGTGTCGGGGACGCCCTGGAGCGCAATCGCCCCGGTGACGCCCTTCTCCGAAAAAGTCACGCCCGCGACGACGGCGTCGGTCTCTTCGCCCGTGCCCAGGACGGTGTCGAAGACCGCCATGACCGTCTCGACCGTGTCCTTCCGCGCGAAGGGGCCGGCCATGTCCGGGTCGGCCTCCAGCTCCTCGCGCACCTGCTTCATGAAGCCCCCGAGCATGGGCTTGAAGGACTTGATCGCGAGGGCGGGATTGCCGTAGAGGACGACGTCGTGCGCGTCGAAGGCCTTGCGGATTCCCGCGACGCGGCCGGAGGCGAGGTTCTTCGCGGCGTCCTGTTTGAGCGAGCGGATAACGTACTCCGCGTCCGAAAGGGCGGCGAAATCGCCGAACTGCGCGCAGAAACAAGGGCTGTCCTTTCCACGGACGACGTCGGTCCCATCCGCGGTCACCTCGGGCGCCGCGGCGCCCTCCTCCTTCGCCAGGTCCTTGAGGAACGCCGCGTAGTCGGTCACGCGAACGATGAACGCGAAAGGTTCGCCCTGGACGTCGAGCTGAGGGACGACAACGACGAGCGCCATCGGACCCTTGAGGTCGACGGAGGCGGGAAGGGCCGGGGCGTCCTCGTCTTCGCCCGGCGCGACGAGGGACATCTCGCGGAGGATCGCATCGAGCGCGGCGCCCTCGCCTTCCCCGGGCTCTTCGGCGCCGAGGGGCACGGCGACCTTGTAGAAGTGCGTCGCGGCGGCCTCCGGGCTCCGCGCCACGATCGCGAGGAGCGACGACTCGGGCACAATCTTGAGGATATCGGCCGGCTCGGCCGCCGACGATGGAGACGCCGCACACGCGAGGACAAGCAACGCCACTGCGCCGATCATCGCGCGCGCCATGTCAGACCCTCCGAG
>JBBIVY010000080.1:6582-17558 GCA_037439485.1 Planctomycetota bacterium
CCTTTTGCACGAGACGGTTGATTGTCGCGACAATGTTACGTACTATAGGCGCCCTCGTCCAGCATCGAGTTGACGCTTTGGGGTCAGACAGGAGACGCCTCTTGGACATACGGATCGCCTTCGGCGGGGCGCGATGGATCTGGTACACCGGGCCTTACGTCGACAACGTCAACTCGTGGATGCAGGCGCGGCGCGTCTTCCGGATCAAGCGGGTCTCGAAGGCGCTCCTCAACATCACCGCGGACTCGCGCTACCGGCTCTACGTCAACGGGCGCTACATCTCGCGCGGGCCGGCGAGGGGGTTCCAGAACTCCTGGCCGTTCGACACGGTCGACATCACCGAGCACCTCGTCCGCGGGGTGAACGTCGTCGCGGTGCTCGCGCACAGCCTGGGAATATCGAACTGCCAGTACGTCCACGCGGGGTGCGCGGGGCTTTTGGCGAGCGGCAAGGCGGGCTCGTGCGACCTCGCCACCGGGAGCGACTGGAAGGTCCGCCGGGCGCCGGAGTTCGCGAAGCATCCCTTCCGCGAGTCGATGCCCATGGGATTCCAGGAGCACTTCGACGCCCGGCTGGAAGACGCATGGCGCGAGCCGGGTTACGACGACAGCGCCTGGAAGCCCGCCGATCGGGGCGTCCTCGCCGGCAACATGCCCTGGCCCGCGGCGGAGCCCCGCGACATCCCGATGCTCCGTGAGGAGATCATCCTGCCGCGCGCGGTCGTGTCCCGCTCCGAATGCCGCGAACTTAAGGCCCCGTGGGAAACGCGCAACGTCACCGAGGTCCTGATGGACGAGCATCGGCGCTGGCGGGCGTGGCCGCTCGCGCTGAGGCCCGGCAAGTCCGGCGCCGCGTTCACCGCCCAGCCCGCGGGCAAGGGACGCGCCGCCGCGTGGTGCATCGACTTCGGATGCGAGGTCGTCGGCTCCGTCCGGCTGGACATCCGCGGCGCCGTGGGCGGAGAGATCGTCGACTACCTGCCCGCGGAGCAGCGCGTGAATCACGAGCCGTCCTTCTCCCCGCCCGGGTACGACAACTGCTTCTCGACGTTCGGCAACCGCCTCGTGCTGAGATCCGGCGCGACGCGCATGGAGCAGTTCGCCCTCTGGGGGTTCCGCTACCTGGTGCTCGCCGTGCGGAAGGCGGCGCGCCCGCTCCGGATCGCGGTGAGCCTGAGAAAGTCCCTCTACCCGATGGACGTCCGCGCGGACTTCGCCTCCTCCGACGAGCGGCTCAACCGGATCTGGGAGATTTGCGTCCGCAGCCAGCAGTGCTGCATGTTGGACGCCTACGTGGACTGCCCCTCGCGCGAGCAGGCGCAATGGTGGGGCGACGCGCGCGTGCAGGCGCGCAACACGTTCGTGCTCTCGGCCGACGCCCGGCTGCTGAGGCGCGGGATCCGCCAGATCGGCACGCAGCAGCTTCCGAACGGCCTGACCTACGGCCATGCGCCGACCGTCGCGCACAATTGCATCCTGCCCGACTTCACCCTGACATGGATCATGACCCACGAGGATTACTACCGCCAGACCGGCGACCTTTCGCGCTTCCGGGAATTCGCCCCGCGGGTGAAGAAGGCGCTCGATTATTTCCGCGCGTGGACGTCGCGCGAGGGCCTCGTAGGCTACGACGACCGGTATTGGCTCTTTCTCGACTGGGCGGACATCTACCGCGAAGGCTACCCGACGCTCTACAACATCTTCTACCTCATGGCGCTCGAATCGGCGGCGCGGCTCTTCGCGCTGTCGGGCGATCGGAACGCGTCGAGGCTCTATGCCGGCCGCTCGCGCGCGTCGAGACGAGCGATCCTCTCGCGGCTCTTCGACCGCAAGACGGGCCGGTTCCATGGCGGCCTCGACCGGAAGCTCCGCCCCGTGCGGCAGAACTCGGCGCACGTCTACGCGATGGCGATCCTCGCGGGACTCCAGAAATCCCGGCACGACGACTTCGTCCGTCGACACCTTCTGCCGCTCGTGCGCGGGCATTTCACTCAGCCCGGGGCCCCGTCGCCCTTCTTCATGCACTACATCTTCGAGGCGCTCCGGCAGGTCGGCGAAGGCGCCGCCGTCGTCGATTGCATCCGACGGTGGTGGGGAACGATGCTCGACCAGGGGCTCTCCGCAACCCGGGAGATGTGGACGGAGAAGTCCAGCCTCTGCCACGCGTGGAGCGCCCACCCGATCGTTCACCTCTCGGGCGAACTCCTCGGCATCACGCAGGCGTCCGTCGGCTGGAAGTCCGTGCGCTTTCAGCCCGCCCTCGCCGGCGTCGACCGCGCGCAAGGTAAGGTCGCCACGCCGCTCGGCGTCATCGAAAGCGGCTGGGAGAAGACCGCCTCCGGTTACGAGGCCCGCCTTCGCCTGCCGAAGGGCGTCACCGCCGAGGTCGTCCTCCCGGGCATGGCCCGACGCACGGTCAAGGGCGCCGGGGGTTCGCGCGTCTTCCGGTTTTCGTCCAGGCCACGACGGAGCATCGGCGGGTCATCTGAAGACCGCTGAAAGAGTCGGCCGCCTGGCCTTTGTTTGATGTAGCGCGCCCCCTTGTAGGGCGCAAAGAGAGAAACATGCGGCCCACGAGGGGCCGCGCTACACTTCTTCGGCAGTGGTTTACAGGAGCGCGCGTGGGCGCATCAGCGGATGTCATCGTGGTCGGAGCGGGCTCCGCGGGAAGCGCGGCGGCGGCGCTGTTGGCGCGGGCGGGCTTGAGCGTGGCGCTGCTCGACAAGGAGGCGTTTCCGCGGGATAAGCCTTGCGCGGGGCTCCTGTCGCCGAGGGGAGCGGAGGCGGTGGCGCGGGTCTATGGCGCAGGGGCGCTGGCGGAGATATCGCTCCAGGCCTGCACGGGCGCGAGGATGTTCCGCAAGGACCGGCTCATCGGCGAGATCACCGGGGCTCCCGCGATGCACTGCCTTCACCGTCGCCAGGCCGACGCGTGGTTCCTGGCCCGGGCCTCCGCCGCAGGCGCGCGCGTGATGCAGTCGGCCGAGGTCCGCGAGGTGGACGCCGCCGTGGGTCGAGTGACGCTGAGGTCGGGCGAGACGCTCGACGCAAAGATTATCATCGGCGCCGACGGGCCGAATAGCGTCGTGCGGCGGTGCGCGTGGAAGACGGTCCGCGGACGCCCGAAGGGCCTGGGGTTCAGCCTCATCGCCGAGGCGCCTTACGACGCGCTCAAGCCCGGCGAGACGCGCGAGAAATGCCGGCTCTATCCGCACGTCTACTTCGACCTCATGCCCTGGGGCTACGGATGGGTCTTCCCGCAGGGCGCCGCGTGCACGATCGGCATCGGCGGGCTGGTCCGGCGCGGCTCGGGCTTCCGCGCGGCGATGAGGCGGCTCGTCGATATGACCTGCGTCGAGGGGACGTTCGAGCGGCTCGAGTTGCGCGGGCATTCCCTCCCCTTCGGCAATTTCAGCCGCACCCCCGCGAGAGGCCATGTGCTCCTGGTCGGTGACGCCGCGGGACTGGCGGAACCGGTGACGGGCGAGGGAATCGCCTTCGCGATTGAAAGCGCCGAGCTTGCCGCGCAGGCCGTTACGGATGCGTTCGCCGACGGCGAAGCGCGCTCGGCGAGCAGGCGATATACGACGCTCTACCGCCGGGCGATCTATCCGGGATTCCGCCAGGCGCGCTGGGCGAGGCTGCTCTTATACCCGCGCCTCACGCTGCCGCTCGCGATGCGCGCACTCAGCCGCAACGAAGACCGCGTCCGCTGGTTCTTCGAGATCGCCTCCGGCCAGATCTCGTACGCCGAATACACGAGGCGGATGTTGCGGTCGATATTCCTGCGACGAGGCGCGAGGAAACCCTGAACGGAGGGAAGTGTCGTGTTCAAGCTGCGCGAGAACCACACGACGTGGACGCGCGAGGCCATCGCGGGAGTCACCACTTTCGCGACGATGAGCTACATCATCGTGGTGCAGCCGCTGATATTGCAGGGGATGTTCCCGAAGGACGAGCAGGAGGCCGCCTTCGGGGCCATCCTCATGGCCACGTGCATCGGAAGCGCGATCGGGTGCCTGCTCATGGCGTTCCTGGCCAATTACCCCATCGCGCTCGCCCCGGCGATGGGACACAACGTCTTCTTCGTGCTGGTGGTAACGCAGCTCAAGGTCCCGTGGCAATACGCCCTGGGCGCCGTCGCGGTTTCGGGCACGGCGTTCGCGCTCGTCAGCGTCTTCGACCTGCGCGAGAGGATCATGCGCTCGGTGCCGCAGGCCCTGCGCGCGGGCATCGCGGCGGGGATCGGCCTCCTCATCGCGCTGGTCGGCTTTGAGTGGGCGAAGATCGTCGTGGCAAGCCCCGCGACCTACGTCACCATCGGCTCGCTTCACAACCCCGTGGCGCTCCTGGCCGTCGGCGGACTCGCGGTCACGGCGCTTTTGGTGGTCCTCAACGTGCGCGGGGCGATCCTCATCGGCATCGCCGTCACGGCGCTCGTCGGCTGGCGCACCGGGATCACCCCGGCCCACGACGGGGCCTCGACGTTCAGCCTGGCGCCGACGTTCTTCAAGCTCAGCCTGCCCGGGGCCGACTGGACGGTCTGGCGGACGCTCCTCATGGCGATGTTCGTCTTCTTCTTCCTCGACCTCTTCGACTCCGTGGGCACGCTCCTGGGCGTCTCGCAGCGCGGAGGCTTTCTCGTGAACGGGCAGCCTCCGCGGGCCAAGCGCGCGCTCCTCTCCGACGCGCTGGCGACCGTCTTCGGCGCGTCCCTCGGCACCTCCACCATCACCGCCTACGTCGAATCGAGCGCGGGCATCGCCTCGGGCGGACGCACCGGACTGGCCAACGTCTTCACGGCCGGGCTCTTCATCCTTGCGCTCCTCTTCTTCCCCTTCTTCCGCATGATCGGCGACAACCCCTCCATCGTCGCGCCTGCGCTCATCATCGTCGGGGCGTTCATGATGCTGCCGCTGAAGGACATCCTCTGGGACGACCTCACCGAGGCCATCCCCGCGTTCCTCACCATCGCCGTCATGGGCTTCACGCTCAGCATCACCGACGGGATCTCGTTCGGCTTCATCAGCTACGCCTTCGTCAAGCTCGGCTCCGGCCGCGGACGCGAGGTCAGCCCTGTGGTGTATACTTTCGCCGGGCTCTTCATCCTCTATTACGTCTTCCATCCGCTCATGTGAGGCCAGGTCATGAGATACGCAAGCGCGATTCTCCTTGCGGCAATGCTCGCGGCTCCCGTCTTCGCGGCGGACGAGAAGGCGCCGTTCCCGTCGTTCGCGTTCGGCGCGGAGCAGTCGCCGACGCTGGCGGGATTCACGAAGGTGACGCATCTTACGAAGTACGACGACGCGGCGGGGTTCGGGTGGCTCGACACGAAGGGTCTCGAATCGGTCAACCGCGGGACGCCGGCGACGCTCGAACAGACGTTCGTCAAGGGCGCCGGCACGTTCGCCGTCAAGCTGCCGAACGGCAAATATCACGTCTGGATGCTCATGAACGACTCGGGCGGACTGATGTCCTTCCCGCGCTTCACCGAACGCACGATCAAGGTCGGCGGCAAGGTCGTCTACGAGAAGAAGATGACCCACGACGATTTCCTGAAGAACTTCTACGCGAACCTCGACGTCGAGGACCTTCCCGGCGAGGACGTCTTCATGCTCTACGTCGAGAGCCGCTGGTGGCCCGTCGAGTTCGATGCCGAGGCCGCGGGCGGCAGGCTCGAAATCGCAATCTCCGGCGACGGCGACGGACCTCTCGTCAACGCGCTCGTCGTCTATCCGCTCGACAAGAAGGCCGAAGGCGACCAGTGGCTCGCCGACGTCCGCGAAAAACGCCGCGCCGATTTCTACGCGAAACACGCCGAGCTGCCCGTGCCCGAACCCGCCGTGGAGCCCTTCCCCAACGAGAAGGAGAAGGACCGCGGCTATATCGTTTTCCAGCGCGCGATTTCCGCGCCCGTCTACCCCACCTCCAGCCCCAAAGGCGGCGGCGCCGAGATCGACCGCATCGACGTGACCATCGCGCACGGGCAGTTCCTCGCGATTCCCATCTGCGTCTTCCCCTTCCAGGACCTCGGCAACGTGAAGGTGACCGCGGACGTGGCTCTCCCCTACGACCGCGCGCGAAACGCGATGCGCGTCGGCTACGTGGAATACAAGATCCGCCGGGTCGACCCGAACGGCACGAAGTACCAGGTCCGCCCCGCGCTCATCCGCAACAAGGACGCCGTCCGCATCGACAAGGGCGTCACGCGCCAGTTCTGGCTCACGCTCGAAATGCCCGAAGGCTTCCCCGCGCGCACCTACGAAGGACAGATCGTCATCACCCCCGAGCACGGCGGCAAGCTAACCGTCCCCATGACCGTTCGCGTGCTCGACTTCGCGCTGCCGGAGGCGAAGGACATCGTCTTCTGGCCGGCGGGGACGGAGACTGACTTAGAAGACTTCTGGAAGCGCCTCGACGGCCCCGGAGACGCAGGAAAACAGGAGATCGCTCGGTCTCTGGACAACATCCGGAACCATGGACTGAGCGACGACATTCGCAATGCCGGAAGGCAACTTCCGGCCGAACGCTTCTCGTGGGGCGCGTTCGCCTACGCACTGCCAAAGGATAAGGCAGAAGGCAGGTTCTTCTGGACGAGCGACCGCTGGATGCGGTTCTCCGGCGATCCGTTTTTCGACCTCGACGGGGGATTCCCCGACAACGGCCTCGTCTTCCCCAGCCCCGAGGGAGACATGAACACGCCCCGGTTCGAGGTCCTGCGCGAGGGGATCACCGACTTCCGCTATCTCTGGGCGCTCGACAAGTTCCCCGAAGGCGAGGCTTTCCTGAAGGACATCCGCGAGAAGGCCGCGGCCGATGCGAAGGCGAACAAGCCCTGGTCGGACGCTACGCTCGACGCCATGCGCGCCAAGGCCGCGGAGCTGATCTCCAAGCACGTCGCCGCGGGGGAGAAAGCGCCGTGAAGACGCTCTTCGATTCCGACGAACGCGACGCGAAGACCCCCCGCACGGCGGCGGGAGTCGTCCTCCGCGAGGTGCGGTGCCGGAGCGTCCTCAACAAGGCGGCGATCAACGACTACTCCTTCAACTGCTACACCGGCTGCGCGCACGGGTGCGTCTACTGCTATGCGAGATACATGCAGCGGTTCCACCCGCATGAGGAACCCTGGGGCCGCTTCGTCGACGTCAAGGTCAACGCGCCCGACGTCCTCGTGAAGCAGCTTCGCAAGACGCCACCCGGCTCCGTCTTCACCTGCTCCGCCTGCGACGGCTGGCAGGCGGTCGAGAAAGAATACAAACTCACGCGCCGATGCTGCGAGTTGCTCCTGGGCGCGGGGTTTCACCTCGACGTGCTGACGAAGAGCGAACTCGTGCTGCGCGACCTCGACGTGTTCAAGGGCCGGGACGTCCGCCTCGGCGTCACGATCACAACCCCCGACGAGCGCGAGGCGAAGCTCTGGGAGCCGCGGGCATCAAGCGTGGCCGGACGGGTTCGGGTGCTGAGGGAGGCGAAGTCCGCGGGCCTCGATACGACGGTGATGTTCGGCCCGCTGCTTCCGGGCATCTCCGACACCCCCGAGGCGCTGGAGAAGCTCTTTACGCTCGCCGCGGAGACCGGGGTCGACCGCGTGTGGACGGACATCCTCAACGCGCGCCCGCTTGTCTGGCCGGCGATTGTCGAGGCGTTCCGCCGCAGCCGCCCGGACGTAATCGAGCGTTGCCGCCGAGTCTTGTTTGACGAATCCTTCCGCGCCGATTACACTGAGGAGGTCCACGAGCGCATCCGCGCCGCGGCGCGCGGGGCGGGCATTGCGGATCGAATCGCGTAAGAACGGAGAGCGCGCATGAAGAAGTCTCTCGGAGCGAAGACGGCGCTGACCCCGGTGCCGGTGTGGATCGTGGGGACCTACGACAAGCTCGGCAAGCCCGACGCCGCGGCGGTGGCGTGGGGAGGAATCTGCTGCTCGAAGCCGCCGTGCCTGTACGTGTCGCTGCGCGCGGCGACGTGCACGCACGGAAACATCCACGCGCGGAAGGCTTTCACGGTGAGCGTGCCGTCGGAGGCGTTCGTGAAGGAGGCCGACTACTTCGGCATCGCCTCCGGGCGCGACGCGGACAAGTTCGCCGCGGCGAAACTCACCCCCGTCAAGAGCGACCTCGTCGACGCCCCCTACGTCGGGGAGTTCCCGCTCGTCGCCGAGTGCCGGCTGGCGAAGGTGGTCGAGCTGGGGCTCCACACGATGTTCATCGGCGAGATCATCGACATCAAGGTGGACGAATCCACCCTCGACTCCGCCGGCGAGGCGGACCTCGACCTCCTCAAGCCGTTCGTCTACCACACGCACAGCCGCACCTATCACGCCCTCGGCAAGGAAATCGGCCAGGGCCACGAGATCGGCCGCGCGATCGGCAAGTAACGAGTCGGCGCGACTTCGGGACGGCAACGTCGCTGAGTTGTCTTTGAAGCCCGCGAAGCGGGCGCCTGGTGTTCGCCATGGGCGCAAGCCCGTGGACCGAAGAACTCGGCACCCCTTCCTTATTGTGGAGTCCCGATTCATCGGGACGATTGAATCGCGTGCTAGGAGTTCACTCGCCCACGCAGGGGCTCAGGAAACAGGGAAAAGACAGAGGTTGCGGCTCCTCCTGACCACGGGCTTGCGCCCGAGGCTAACACCAAACGCCCCTGACGGGGCTAAGAGCCTATCCGGATAGGCTCTTAGAACGCTCGAAGCCGCCGTGGTCAATAGAGCCCGAGGAAAGAGAATGGCCGACAGCAAACGACGAAAATCTCACGCCGCATTCCGGCGGGCGAAGAAGTCCATCCCCGGCGGGGTCAATTCGCCCGTGCGCGCGTTTCGCGCGGTCGGAGGCACGCCGCCCTTCATCGCGAAGGGCTCGGGCTCGCGCATCACGGACATCGACGGCAACTCCCGCATCGATTACGTCATGAGTTGGGGGCCTCTGATCCTCGGCCATGCGCATCCGAAGGTGGGGGAGGCGATTTCGCGCGCCGCGGCGAAGGGGACGAGCTTTGGCGCCCCGACGGAGGGCGAGACGGCGTTGGTCGAGGAGATCCGGGACGCCTTCCCGTCAATCGACCTGGCCCGGCTCGTTTCGAGCGGCACCGAGGCGGCGATGAGCGCGGTGCGCCTTGCGCGCGCCTTCACGGGACGCGACCGCATCATCAAGTTCGACGGGTGCTACCACGGCCACGCCGACTCACTGCTCGTCAAGGCCGGCTCCGGCGCGCTCACCTTCGGCACGCCTTCCAGCCCCGGCGTCGTCAAGGCCGCCGCGCGCGAGACCGTGTCGCTCCGCTATAACGACGCCGACATGGTCGCCGATTACCTGACGCGCCATGGCGGCAAGGTCGCCGCAATCATCGTCGAGCCGGTGGCGGGAAATATGGGTGTCGTGCCGCCGGCAAGGGGATTTCTCCAGGCGCTGCGCCGGCTCACGCACAAGCACGGCGCGCTGCTCATCTTCGACGAGGTCATCACGGGCTTCCGCGTCGCCCGAGGCGGGGCGCAGGAGCTTTATGGAATCGGCGCCGACCTGACGGTGCTCGGAAAGATCATCGGCGGCGGACTTCCCGTCGGCGCATTCGGGGGCCGGCGCGATATCATGAAAAAACTCTCCCCGCTCGGGCCCGTCTACCAGGCGGGAACGCTTTCGGGGAACCCCGTCGCCGTCGCCGCGGGAATCGCGACGCTCAAGGAGCTGAGGAGGCCGGCACTTTATCGAAATCTCGAAACAAAGTCGAAACGCCTCGCCGAGGGGCTCGCCGCCGCCGCGAAGAAGGCAGGCGTGCCGACCACCGCAAACCGCGTCGGCTCGATGCTGACGCTCTTTTTCGCCGACCGCTCAATCACGAACTACGGCGACGCCGTCCGCTCGGACACGCGCGCCTACGCCCGCTTCCATGCCGCGATGCTCACACGCGGCGTATACCTTGCCCCGTCGCAATTCGAGGCGGCGTTCCTCTCGGCCGCGCACACGACGGCCGACGTCACCGCGACGATCGAGGCCGCGGAAGAGGCGTTCGCCGCCTCGCGATGAGCCCCCTTTTCCGCTGAAATCGCGGAAAACTCTGGAGAATACAGGGCCTGACGGATATAATGTCAGGACTGACAAACAGCATACAGGGCAAGGGCTCATTCATGACCGACACCGAGGTAAAGGGTTACCAGATCATCGAGCTCCTGGGGCGGGGGGCGTCGTCGGAGGTATTCAAGGCTCGGCATATTGAGACCCGTCGCATTGTTGCTCTGAAGGTGGTGCGCCGGGGGGCGGAGCACAGCGCGCGGCACTTCCGTCAGATCGAGAACGAGTTCCGCATCGCGGGCGCGTGGGACCATCCGAACCTCGTCAAGCTCCACGAGATCATCGCGTCGAAGTTCCTCTTCCTGCGGTTCCAGGTGGCCCTGGCGATGGAGTACGTCCCGGGCGCGCCGCTCAAGACGGGCGCGGGCGTCACCGCTTCCGACCTCATCAGCTACTTCATGCAGATCGCCGACGGCATGCAGTACATGCACCAGAAGGGCTACATCCACCTCGACATGAAGCCGCAGAACGTGATCGTGACGCCCGACGGGAAGGCGAAGATCATGGACTTCGGTCTGTGCACGAAAATCGGGCAGTATAACCCGCGCCTGCAGGGCACACCCGACTTCATGGCCCCCGAGCAGATGCGCAAGGGCTGGGTGGACGAGCGCACCGACGTCTACAACCTCGGCGCCACGATCTTCCACGTCCTCACCGGCAAGTCGGTCTCCGGCGTCGTCGGCACCGGCCGCGACGTCATCGTCATGCCCGCCGCGTTCCACACGCTCAACATCGAGGTTCCGGCCGATTTCGAGAGCTTCCTCTTCCAGTGCACCAAGCCCTCCCCCGCCGAGCGCCCCGCCACGATGCAGCGCGTCAAGGAGCGCCTCGAGGAAATCCGCAAGGCGATGGGCCCCGGCTGACGGGCCACCCCTTTCAACCTCTCTTAACACCCCCCTTGCGGCCCGCCGCA
>JBBIVY010000081.1:0-17434 GCA_037439485.1 Planctomycetota bacterium
AGGGAAAAATCAACTATTTTTCACAAAAGCTGCGCCAGATGGCTGAAGTGTTACCGAATTTCTGATTTCCGAGGCCTGGGGAATGGGCTTGAAAAGGATCTCAGGAAACTGCCAAAGTAATTGACATAAGCATTGTGCCTTTATAGTGTATGCGCCATGAGCAAATGGTTCCTGGAGATTCGGGGGCGAGTTCCGAAAAAGGCCGGCATCCCGCTGGGCCTGGCGCCCATCCTGTTGCTGCTGGGGCTGTGGTGGTTCTTCACCTGCGGCCCGGTGGAGGAGAGGCGGATCGGGCCGTCGATCCTTCCCAGTCCGGGAGAGGTGATCCACAGCGTCGGGGCATTGGTGGTGCCGCCGGCGCCGCCCGACACGATGGGCGAGAGGATGGGCGTTTTCGATCGCATGTTCACGGACGACAGAAGCCTCTTCTTTAACACCATGATCAGCCTCAAGCGGATCGGACTGGCCTTCCTGCTGGCGCTCGTGATCGTGGTGCCGACCGGGGTGGCCATGGGCGCCTTCGGGACGGTACGGGCGTTGTTCAATCCCTCGTCGACGGCGAGCGGATACATTCCGATTGCGACGCTGGTGCCACTGACGATGTCCTGGTTCGGCATCGGGGAGTTGCAGAAGGTGATCTTCCTGGCGATGGCGTTCGGGATATTCCTTCTGCCTCAGGTGGCGAGGGCGATCGAGAAGGTGCCGGACGTCTACGTGCGGACGGCGTCGACGCTGGGCGCCACGCGGATGCAGACGGTATTCCGGGTGCTGGTGCCGGTGGCGATGCCGGACATCTGGCAGGCGATGCGCCTCGCGTTCGGCGTGGGCTGGACCTACCTGGTGCTGACGGAGGTGGTGGTGCTGGAGCGGGGCCTGGGGGCGCTGGTGGCCGTCGCGCAGAGACGCGGCCCGCGCGAGAACATCTATCTGGTGATCCTGACCATCGCCCTCATCGCGTGGGGCGCGGACATGTTATGGGTCTGGCTGGGCCGGAAGCTCTTCCCATACCAGAGGGGGGAGGCGTGACCGATCCGGCGCGTTCCGAATCGTCGAGCCCGTCCCGGCGGCCGCCCGTCGTCGAACTGCGGAACGTCTCCGTGCGGTTCGATTCCTTCCTGGCCCTGCACGAGCTCACCCTCGCGATCGAGGATCAGTCCCAGACGGGATCGTTTGTCACGATCCTCGGGCCGTCGGGATGCGGCAAGAGCACGATGCTGAACCTCATCGCCGGGTTCCTGGAGCCGACCGGCGGAGAGGTGCTGGTCTACGGCCGACGGGTGACGGATCCCGGCAGGGACCGCGGGATGATCTTCCAGCAGTACAGCTCTTTTCCGAACCTGACGGTGCTGAGGAACGTGACGTTCGGGCTGGAGATCAACGACAGCGAGTTGAAACTCACGCACAACGACCGCGTGGACAAGGCGATGGAGTTGATCAAGCAGGTGGGGCTGGACGGGCACGAGCGCAAGTACCCCGATCAGCTTTCGGGCGGGCAGCAGCAACGGGTGGCCATCGCGCGCTCGTTGGCACTCGAACCTCCCATACTGCTCATGGACGAGGCTTTCTCGGCGCTGGATGAGCCGACGCGCCTGGAGATGCAGGAACTGGTCGTGGAACTGTGGTATCGCAGGCATCCGACGATCTTCTGCGTGACCCACAGCGTCTCGGAGGCCGTCTACCTGGGGGACCGCGTGCTGATCATGACGCAGGCCCCCGGACAGATCGCCTACTGCGTCAAGGACTGCATCCCCGCTTCTCCCGGGGTCCCGCCCATCGTGGCCCAGGAGAGGGCCGACTTCAAGCATGCCGTGCGCATCGTGACCGAGGCGTTCCGCGGCGTGCTGCAGGCGTCGGGGCCGCAGGCCCCGCAATGACGACGGGCCGCCGTTCGGGACGGGAGGGCTCATGAAGGCCGGACTGTGGGACTACGTTCGCGAGGCGTTCAACGCGCGTCCCATCGGCATGGTCGTCCCGCCGAACTGGATCGGCCTGGGGACGTTCGCCGTTCTCGGCCTGATCAGCCCGGGGTTCCTGCTCCTCGGGGCGGGGTTCGAGATCGCTTACCTCTACGCGCTGGCGAGCAATCCGCGCTTCCGGCGCGTCGTGGACGGCCGGCGGCTGCTCGCCGTGCAGCAGCGGTGGCAGATGAAGCTCGAAACGCTGGTCGGACTCCTGGACCGGGAAGACCAGCAGCGGTACCGTCTGCTCGAGCAGCGCTGCCGGTCCATCCTGCTTCAGCAGGACGGCTCCAACCCGGTGAGCCTGCAGGCGGTGAGCGAAGGGCTGGGGCGGCTCCTCTGGATCTACGTTAAGCTGCTGTTCACGCGTCAGACGATCCGGCGCGTCCTCAAGGAGTCGGGAGGCGCTCAGGATGAAGGGCAGACGCTTGATGCGCGCATCAAGGACCTCCAGCAGAAGATCGCCGACAAGGGCCTGTCGGAGGACGTGCGCAAAAGCCTGTCCGGACAGGTGGATATCCTCCAGCAGCGCAAGGGCAAGCAGTCCGAGGCCGCCGACAAGCTGGCCTTCCTCGAGGCCGAGCTCGACCGCATTCAGCAGCAGGTTGAGCTGATTCGCGAGCAGGCGGTGCTTTCGACCGATCCCGAGACCGTGTCGCAGCGGATCGACGAGATCGCGGCGACGCTGGGCGGGACCACGAGCTGGATACAGGAGCAGTCGCATCTCTACGGGAAAGTCGAAGACCTTCTGGATGAGCCGCCGTCGCTGGCGGTCCCGTCGTCCGTCACGGAGAATCAGCCATGAGCGGCTCGCTCCCTTCCTGGGCCGAGGAGATGCGGGACCTGTTCAAGTCGGGGTCCGTGTCCCAGTTCATCATCCACGGGAACGTGTTCGACGTGGTGTCCACCGACGGCAAGGGCGGGCCGCGCCTGCTGCCGCTTAAGATATTCCTCGAGCAGGTGATGTTCGAGGGCTACGACGTGGTGCTGCACTACGACCGCGGACGCGGCATCCGGGCGACGAAAGGCTCGGACGACTGGAACAAGTGGCTCCAGCAGTACGCCGGCGACGATGCCAACACGGTGGCGCAGGTGCGCCAGGCGGCCGGGGCCCTCGAGTTGCTGGACCGCTACCTGCTGCGGACGATTAACCTGCAGTTCCTCGCGGGCAGCGAGGGGAAGCGGCTGAAGATCGCCGTGGTCATCGATTTTGCGGAGTTCGTCGTCCCGCGCGGGGACCCCATCCAGATGGGCGGCGATTTTTCCGCCAACGTCGTCAAGGTCCTCGGCTGGGCCAACGATCCGGCGGTCCTCCAGTCGAACATCGCGACGGTGCTCCTCACGGAGGGGCTGAGCGACCTCAACGAGCTGGTGGTGGACAACCCCCACGTGGCGAAGCTGCACGTTCCGCTGCCGGACGAGGACGAGATGCTGGACTACGTCAACGCGCTGAAGGCGATGCAGATCCCGGACCTGGCGTCGCGCTGCGAGGTCCCGATCGAGACGCTTGCCCGACGGCTCAGCGGGTTGAGCCGCGTCGGGGCGCGCACCGTCATCACCATGGCCGTGAACAACAACCGCAAGATCACCGCCGCCTGGCTGACCGGCATGAAGAAGGAGTCGATCGAGCGCGAATGTCAGGACCTGCTGGAATTCGTCGAGTCGCCGTACACCCTCGACAACGTGGCGGGGCTGGACGCCGCCAAGGCCTGGCTGCGCGAGGACGCGGAGCTGCTGCGCCGGGGGAACCTGAACGCGCTGCCGATGGGTTACCTCATCACCGGCCGGATCGGCACGGGGAAGACGTTCCTGGTGCAGTGCTGGGCCGGGGAACTCGGCATTCCCTGCGTGGTGCTGAAGAACTTCCGCGACCGCTGGGTCGGCGCGACCGAATCGAACCTCGAGAAGATATTCGCCATCCTGCGCGCCCTGGGACAGGTCGTGGTCTTCGTCGACGAGGCCGACCAGGTCGCCGGGAAGCGCGAATCCTCCGACGGCGACAGCGGTCTCTCGGGCCGGGTCTACGGCATGCTGGCCGCGGAGATGTCCGAGACGAAGAACCGCGGACGCATCCTCTGGGTCTTCGCCACCTCGCGGCCCGACCTGCTCGAAGTGGACCTGAAGCGGCAGGGACGGCTCGACGTCCATATCCCGCTCTTCCCGCCGCAGAGCCCGCAGGAGATGAAGGTCCTGCTGTTGTCGATGGCCCGGAAGCTGAAGTACCCGCTGGGCGAAGCCGACATCCCGGAGATTCCGGCGGGGCTGGTCCTGGGCGGCAACGAGGTAGAAGGCGTGCTCGTCCGCGCGATGAGGACCTGCCAGCTTGCGCCGCCGCCGGCGCCGGCGTTCAAAGAGGTCTTCGGCGGCGTGCTCAAGGAGATCCGTCCGAGCGCGCACACCCGGAAGCTCGAATACATGGACCTGATGGCGGTCAAGGAATGCACGGACGCCCGGTTCCTTCCCCCGCAGTACCGGGACCTCGCTCCGGAAGAGATCGAGCGGCGCGTCCGGGAACTGGCGACGTTCGCGTCGTGACCGCGGCACATTACGGGCCCCAAGCGGGCCGGGAGATCGATGTCATGAGACTGTTCGAGGGCCTGCAGAAACTCGGCGGACGCCTGGGCTTGGTAAGGGTGGTCGCCACGGATGCCGTCGCGCCCGGAATGCCGCCGACGAAGCTGGTGACGCGGACGGTGACTCTGGCCGATCTCGCGACCGAGGTGAAGTCGGAGGACGTCAGGGCGCTGGCCAACATGCCCGCGGAGTTGTCCGTCGCGTTCTCCAAGGTGTTCGACGCGGCGGGCATCAAGCCGCCCGCGCATGGGTGGACGATCGAGCGGCTCATGTCGCTCCTGCACACGGAGCAGTTCAAGGAGATGGACCGCGCGAGCGTGCAGAAGGCGGTGCTCGGGCTCTTGTCCAACGATAAGGCGCAGGTGGAAGACGTGGTCAAGGACGCGGTGGCCCGCGACCACGCCATCGACGCCTACGAGGAATTCGTCCGCAAGAAGATGCAGGACCGTGCCGCCGCGCGTGCGAGCAGGACCGCCGACATCCAGGCGCAGATCCAGGAGCTTCAGGCCGAGATCGCGAAGCTGGGCGACGACGGGAAGGTCGACCGCGAGCAATGGCGGAAATGGCAGGAGGGGAAGATCTCCTTCGAGAAGGACATGCAATGGTCTCTGGGGTTCCTGCTGGACACGCCGGTCGTCACGGTGGCGCAACCGGATTCGCCGTCGTAATTGTGCTTGCGGTGACGTCGGGCTCTACTTAGAATTATCCCGCGATCGAGAACTTGGGAGGGGTTATCATGGCGATTTTCGCAAGGCTAGGCCGGCTCGTGCGGGGGTTCCTGGGGCTGTTCATCAGCGGGATCGAGGAGCGGAATCCCGAGGCCCTGATGGAGGCCGCACGCCAGGAGTTCCGCGACAAGATGGCGCAGTATAACATGGCCCTGGCTCAGATGGCCGGCATCGCCGAGCGCCTGAAAGCCCAGATCAAGCAGAAGACGGCCAAGGCGCAGGACCTGGAGCGGCGGATCCTGGCCAACCACAGCGCCGGGAACATGGAGCTGGCCGGGAGCCTGGCGCGGGAGTTGCAGGAGTTGAAAGCGGACCTGACGACCGACACCCAGGAACTGGCCGACACCGAGGAGGCCTACCAGGCCAACATGCGCCAGGCCAAGGTGGCGCAGAAGGACTTTGAAGACAAGATACGCCGGCTCGACCGCCAGCTTTCGGAGGTGAAGGTGAAGGAGGCCCAGGCCGAGGCGGCGAGCGCCCTCGGGAACGTCGCCTTCAAGGTGGGCGACATGGGCGACACGATGAAGACGGTTGAGGAAGTGCTCAACAAGCGCTACGAGCAGTCGGCCGGCAAGGCCCGCGTGGCCAAGGACATGGTGGATATGGGCGCCGTGCAGGAGAAGGAGACGGAGCGCAAGGCGCTCGAGCAGGAGGCGCTGGCGGAGTTCCTGGCCGGACAGGGCATCCAGGCGGGCACGGCCTCGGAGTCCGCGGCGCCCGCGAACAAGGAGATCGGCCCGGCCCAGGCCGAAGGCGCCGCGCAATCGGGCGCATGACGCGCCAAGGTTCCTGACCATCAACAGGTCCGTTCGGCAATACCGTCAAGGAGGAAGAGATGTCGGAACAGCCCAAGACCAGCCTGACGCCGCTGGGCAAGTTGATCTCCATCGTGCTGGTTCTCGCCCTGGTCGGCCTGGGCGGATACCTCGTCGGCCAGAAGATGGGGTGGTTCGGCAAGAGCGCCGGCGAGCCCGGCAAGACGACGGGCGCCCCCGCGGCCGCGCCTGTGGAAGCTCCCGACACCAAGGACGTGACCACGGTCAAGGAGTATAAGTACATCCCCGCGGAGAAGCTGACGCCCGTGAAGGGGATCAGCGCCTACGAGTGGGATGCCAAGGAAAAGGTCCTTAAGTTCTCCTACAACGTCTGGTCGGGCTGGCTGCCGGTGATCGCGGCCAACCACGGCGTCAAGCCGAACACCGACAGCATCTTCTACAAGAAGTACGGCTTCAAGGTCGAGATGGTGCTGATGGACGACCCGAACGCGGCACGGGACGCCTATGCGGCCGGCCGGGTGCATACGGTGTGGGGCACGGCGGACATGATGGTGCTCTTCGCCCCGGACCTCGCCCGCGACTCGAGGACCGCCCCGAGAATCTTGCAGCAGATCGACTGGTCGAACGGCGGCGACGGGATCGTCGTGCGCTCGAACATCCGCTCGGTGGCCGACCTGCGCGGGAAGACCATCGCGCTGGCCCAGAACTCGCCCAGCGAGTACTACCTGACGAGCCTGCTGCTGTCCGCCGGCATGGTGCCCAAGGACGTGAAGACAAAGTACACGGCGACGGCGTTTGAGGCGGCGGCCGCGTTCGTGGCGGACAAGTCCGTGGACGCCTGCGTGTCCTGGTCGCCCGACATCTACAAAATCGCCGAGCGCGTCGCCGGCACGCACATTCTCTCCTCGACGGCCGACGCCAACAAACTGATCGCCGACGTCTACGCCGTCCGCGCCGACTTCATGCGCGATCACCCCGACGTAGTCGAAGGGCTGGTGGCCGGGATATTCGAAGGCATGGACATGGTCAAGAAGGACCCCTCCCCGCCGTGCAAGTGGATGGCCGACGCGTTCGGCATGAAGCCCGACGAGGTCATGGGCATGCGCAACGACGCCCACCCGACGAACTTCGCCGAGAACGTCCAGTTCTTCCTGAACGCCTCGAACCCGACCAACTTCGAGCGCACCTGGAAGAACGCGGCGTACGCCTACCGGACGCTCGGACGCATCGACGCCCCCGTGGCCTTCGACCAGGTGATGGACTTCTCCGTCCTGCAGAAGCTCCAGGCTGCCGGCGCGTTCGCCGACCAGAAGGACGAGAACGTCCCGACGTTCACCCCCGCCTCCTACAAGAAGATCACGGCGGAAGCCCCGATCATCACGCAGACGATCCGCATCAATTTCTACCCGAACTCGTCGAACCCGTACGAGCCGGCGCGTGACGAGGTCGGCGCCATCGTCCAAGGCAAGCTGTACGACCCGAGCGTGGACGCGACGCTGGAGCAGGTGGCGCGCCTCGCGGGACAGTTCGCGCGCGCCGTCATTCTGGTCGAGGGACACACCGACTCCAGCATGAAGGGCCGCGTGCCGGTGCAGGCCGTCCGCGACCTCAGCCTCTCTCGTTCCGAGGCCATCAAGCAGGCGCTCATCTCCAAGTACAAGTTTGACCCGAAGAAGTTCATCGTCGAGGGCAAGGGATGGGACGTCCCGGCCGACTCGAGTGATCCGATGAACCAGGCCCTCAATCGGAGGGTTGAAATCAGTGTATTCCCACCGGAACAGCAATAGCGGCGCGGTGCATGCCAACGGGGGCACCGTGGTGCTCTTGCTGGCGGTCGTCGTGGTGGCGTTCATCTTCGTGCGGATGAACCGCAGCGAGGCGCCGGAGGCTGTCCCGGCGGACGAGGGACAGGGCGTTTCCGCGGCCGGCCCGGCGTCCGGGAGCGGGGGGATTTCGAAGCCGGCTCCCGCGTCCAATCCGCTCGAACGGCGGCTGCGCCCGCCGGCCGGGGTCCGGCGCACCGAGGGTATCGGCGTCATCCTCCTCGTCGACACCTCCGGCAGCATGGCCGAGGAAGTGGCCGATGCGGCGGGCAGGACGGGCCCGAAGATCGAGATCGCCCGGCGCTCGGCCCTCAACATGCTCCGGCAATGCGACGTCTTCGTCAAGGCGAACCCGGATCGCGTCGTCCGCGTCGGCGTCAGCGAGTTCAGCCACAGGGACGACGGCGACTCCTGCCGCGTCGTGATCCCCGTCGGCCCGCTTGATATCGCCGCCGCGACGTACGCCGTGCAGGCGATGACTCCGCGGGGGAATACCCCGATCGGCGACGCGATCATCTCCGCCAAGAAGAGCCTGGACGCCGCGGGTCTGACGCGGCTGCACATCCTCGTCGTCACCGACGGAGAGAACAACCTCGGGTACGACCCGGCCGACGTCGTGAACGCCGTGTCGCTCCTGCCGGCGGAGAACCGCCCCGCGATCTACTTCATCGCGTTCGACATCGCCGCCGAGAGGTTTTCGAAGGTGCGCGA
Organism: Planctomycetota bacterium; assembly: GCA_037439485.1. Classification (GTDB taxonomy): domain Bacteria; phylum Planctomycetota; class DG-23; order DATKVD01; family DATKVD01; genus JBBIVY01. The sequence goes on from JBBIVY010000081.1 coordinate 8,571, forward strand.
TGCGGGCGCGATGGTGTTTGCCGCCGGAAACGAGAAGGAGCTCCAGCAGAACCTCGACTACGTCCTGACCGGGAAAATCCTCGCCGAGCAGCCTGTCGTTCCGGGGGCGAAGAAGTAGCGCCTCGATCGTGCCGCTCATCATGCCGCTGAGAACCGGAAATCGCCTACAGCCGTGGGTCCACCGGCTCGCTTTCGAGCGCAAGGACGCCAAATACACACTCGTGGGTGCGGCGCAGCGGCTCACGGCGCACAAACCGTTCGAGCGACTCAATGCCCAGGGCGAACTCCCGCTGGGCCAGCGACCGCTTGGCCCCGAGCCCGCGCGAGCGGAGGCGGTCGAGGTTCGCCGGCGAGTCGTAGTCCGGCCCGTAGATGATTCGCAGATACTCGCGCCCGCGACACTTCACCGCCGGCTGAACCAGTCCCCGGCGGTTCGTGAAGACGAAGTCCAGCGGCTTCACCACCATCCCCTCGCCGCCTCGCGACGTCAATTCCTCCCACCCGCGAACGCCTTCCCCCTGGCTCGCTTCATCGGTGACGTCCACGACCTTGAAGGGCGTTGCGAGAAGCACGCCATCCTCCCCGTGACACAACCTCGCCAGCGTCTCCATGTGCCAGACGTGGTCTTTGTCCACGTGCACCTTCCCTTCGCCGGCCAGGAGGTGGAAAGGCGCGAGCTTGAGGTCCGCCACCGAGTTGACCGGCCAGCAATAGTGCCGGTAATTGATCCGCCAGGTGCTTGCCGACGGGCGCCCCGGAAGCCACATAGCGGCGCACGTCCCGGACCACGCCCTCGGCTACGGCCTCCGCGGACACCTCCCGGCGGCCGAAACCGGTGAACACCTCGGTGATGTGGTCGGACTGGATCTCAACGATGAGTGCATTGCCGGGCCCGCGCGGGTCTTTTGCACCCACGACGTTCGGCGGCTCGGCGCCGAATCCGAGCTTCTTCTGGATGACGTGCAGTTCGCGCAAGGCGATGTCGCGGGCAAGCTGTGAGACGATTGCGGCAGCCGACCGCTGGCGGATCTCGCCGCGATCGAGGAGGACCCGCGGCGCCAGCGACGCAGTAGGCTCCACCGTCACGCGGAATCGTCCGCCGCCGGCCGGATAGAATCCGTAGCGTTCCAGATCGGCGGCGACCTTCGGTCCCATCCGGTTGACCTGGGGCAGGAAGGCTCGCTGGAGGAAGTCGAACGGCGGCGCCCACGGGTTATGCGTGCCGCCCTCAAGCACCAGCGTCGACGGCGTCCCGGCGGTGAGCAACGCGGGCAGGACCGTCTGAAGCACGAGCGTGGCGCTGCCGGCGGTGCCGACGGAGAACTCGTACGTGCCGCCTTTGACCGCACCGGGGACAAACACGAGTTCGCGTGAACCGATCTCGGCGTGTTCGATCCGGGCGTCCGAGACCCGGGCCGCAGCCTGCACGGCGGTCAGGTGCTGACGCAAGAGGCCCGGTTTCTCCCGCCCCGCGCGGATCTGCTCGATGCGGAATGGCTGCCCCGTGATCATGGACAGGGCGAGAGAGGTGCGGAGCACCTGCCCGCCGCCTTCGCCGACACGTCCGTCTATCGTGATCACGGTATCCCCCGAGAGACTCAGGCCGACTGCAGCGACAAGGTGATGGCGAGACATTCTCATGCTCTACCGTTGAGCTACGCCCCGCGTTTCTGCGGGGTGCCGGGATTCGAACCCGGAGCCTTGAGGTCCATGTAGTCCCGCCGGCATTCGCCGCATCCGGCTTCATTGCGACAACGTCCGGCGACAAGAGGTGGAGAAACGGCCGCTCTACCATTGAGCTAAGGCCCCGTTTTGTGGAGCCTCCGGGACTCGAACCCGGAACATGTAGTTCCTCGGGCATTCGCCGGACACTCATCAATCCACGTCGTTGACCTGATATGATAACCGTGTGAGGCTCTCCTTGCCCGGTGGGCGTTAGGGTGTCGTGACAACACCATTCTAACAACCCCACCGGCGGGAGACCTCACACGGTTATCATATCAGGTCCCTCCCCAGGCGGCTCACACCTGCACGCATTGGAAATATAGGGTCTTGGCCGAGCGTGAGTTAATTGGCATAATAAATGGAGGAGCTATGGCAGTTTTTACTTGTCAAGACCAAGAAGGATGCCGATAGGTCAGGCAGGGGGCTTCGTTGGGCGGTTAGGGCCTTGACGTCAAATGGGCCTTTCCCACGGCACATTGCTTCAGCATTGCCATTTTTCGAGACAACATCGATCCCTAAGGAGGATGAGCGATGTCGATCCAGCGTATTTGCCTTGTGGCTTTTCCCGTTTTCATCCTGTTTTCGATGCCCATGAAGGCAGATGCCACGTGTGACCCTTGCACCAACTGCTCCGCTGACCCGGTCTTTGTTCAGAAGGATTCACGCAACCCGGAGTTGGTGTTGATTGCCAGGAACCTCAAGAAGATGGGCATCAGCGCGGGCCCCATCGATTCCGTGGCCGTGGTTGAGGGCTCGTCCGCGAAGAGCGTTCGAATCGTCATCTTCGAGGAGAGCGGGAAGCGTTTAGAGGCAGAGATCGGCCGGATTGAGACCCTGGCTCCCGCCGTGGCTGCTTTCCTGCACCTGACGATGCCTCAGACAGTCAAGGGCTCTGCGACAGGCGTGCCGCTTGTGGACCCGAAGGCGTTTCTGGAGGGGAAGCAGCCATGAGGCAGGCAACTCCCAAGCAAATGGTGGCCGCCCTTGGTGTTGCGGCCCTGGTTGTTCTTGGTTTCATCGGGACCGCGCATGGTGCCGTCCACAAGGCGATCGGTGAAACCTCGACCGCCACGGCCTCTTGCGCAGAGGGGTGTGCGCTCGGGCTGAGAATTGTCAAGGGTGGCAACGTCGTGAAGGATGACGTGGTGCCAGGAAGCCCGTGGATATGGCTGGATGCCTGGGGGACCGGGACTTTCACTGTGGAGTGCAAGTGCGGCGACTCGGCGTGGCATGTGATTGCGACCTATGAGGTCTCCAGGTACAACCTGCCGATTGTCAGCAAGGTGGAGGGTATGGACTCGCCCATCAGCGTCTGGTTGCCGGCGAATTTCCCGAAGTCCACCCCCCAACTCAGGGTTTGGACCTATCCGCATCCCAACGACTACTGTACCCCTTGGATATGGACCAATGCCACGCTCTGGTGGCCCAAGACTCAGTCCGCGAATTGCTCGGAGGCCGATCTCTCCAACAATCTCGGGACAAGGCTGGTCAATGTCAAGGCGATGCTGAACAGCCAGGAGTTTGCCTACGGTGAACGTCAGATGACCATGGCCGCGCAGATGACGGTGACCGGGCTCGGCGGACAACCCGGCACTTGGCGGCCCTCGGAATTGTTGCAGGCCATTTGCCAGAGAACCACCCAGAGTCAATCTCAGCACTTTGAGTTCAGTACGACCGTAACGTCCACCGTCAGTGAGACCCAGACCGGGGATCGCACCTTCAGTGCCAGCGGTGCCGAGAATAACACGATTCCGGCCACGATGACGGCCCAAGCCCAATTGGGGGTCTACCGTGTGCAGCCGGATGGTGGGGGGAGCGTCGGCTCGACGCTAATGCTGTCTCTGGAAGACACGGTAGGCTTCCATGCTGAGACCAGCCGAACACTTGCGACCAACTGCAGTTTGGCCCTGGATGTGCCAGCCAACAAGCAACTGACCGTCTTGCTCGGGCCTCAAGGCAACGTGCGCAACGGAAACTATGACTATTACGATGACGAAGACTCCAACGGGGCCGCCGAAAGCGAGGAGAAGGGCGCGTACAACGCGTTCAAGACCACGGGGGTTTATTTTGCCTATTCGGAGTCGGAAGTCCTTCCGTGACGACGGTCGCTCCTGTGGCTCATGATGAGGTGCAAACGTGCATATTTGGATACTGTGGGGAGGGGGACATGAAGCGATATCGTTCACTCGGGCTTCTTGTCGGCGTCCTGTTTCTTTTCCTTTCCCGTAGCTCCTCCGCTGTGGACCTGCCGGAGGACTCCCGCCTGCTTCAGGGTTTCGAGACGGGGACGGTGGGGGACTCGCTTGCGGAGTACGACTTCTGCTACAAGTACGCCAAAGGATACCAGCTGCTCCGGATGCGGGATGTCTATTCCGACGTTTCCTTTGCCGTGGAAGCCTGCCGGCTCGCTGAGAGCATCCGGAAGGTGCCGGAGAATCGTCTCAAGGACTACTTCAACCTCCTCGCTTACGCGGAACTGCGTTCCGACATCAAGTGCGGCACGGCGCTTCAGGTGGCGCACAAGTCCTACGAGCGATGGCAGGATCCCAGGGCGCGGCTTCTTGAGGCGTGGAGCCTGTGGAACATGAGCACGTCCGTCAGGGGCACCACTCAAAGGGGGACGTCCGGGAAGGCCACGGAGCAGGGCCGCCCGAGCGACTACCCGGGGAGCGGGCCGATCACGAACGACGAACGTCGCCAGTGGTACATCGAGGCACGCGCCATTCTCACCGAGGTGTTGCCCAAGGACGGGCAGGCGGCCGAGGATCCGCTGGTCTACTACGTGGCCGGCGCCGTCTGGTCGACGCCTCCCTTTTCGGACCAGGCAGACCCGGAGAAGGCGGCGGGGTACTTCGCGGAATATGTCCGGCAGGCGCCGCTGCTCCACTCCAACTTCTTGTCGCGGCAATGGGCGGCCGAGCGCGCCAACCAGTTGGCCAAGCGCAGATTGGTGGACACCGACCTGTTCGATACCGACGGCCATATCATTGGATGCATCCGTGAGCGGTCCTTGTGGGGACAGTCCACGTCGCAGGCCGCCGTCGCTGCAAAACTGAAGGACCTGCTCAACCGGCCTCCTTCGAGCATACAACTCAACGGGGGAAGGGTGGTGATCGGCCTGAGCCAGGACACTCCTCCAGTCGATGCCAAGGCGCTTCAGGACGTCGCGACGACATTGCGCCTGAAGGTGCTTCAGGGTGACGCGGGGGAAGGGAAGAGGGAAATCGTGCTTCAGCGTACCGGCGACATCGACGACGGGCTCTCAAGCCCTCTGATCCAGAATGACGTCGTGAGACGGCTGGGCGCGCCGAAAGCCGAGGCCACGGTTCCGGAGCGCGGGCTGAGGATGCTTGCCGAGGGCCTGCGCCTGGCGGATGACATGAAGATTGAGGCGGTTGGGGATCGGAAGCAATTCCGTCTGTTCGATGCGACGGAACTCAGACTGAGCTACGCGGCCACGGATCGGATTCACTTTGACTACGTGATGCGCATCGCGGGAAACAATGCCCAATGGGTTCCCGGCACCGAGGTCCTGCAATTGCGCGATGACGGCAAGTATGATGTTCAGATGCAGGTGTTTGTCCTCGACCTGTTCGATCCGGGGCCTCGGTAGAGTCGCCTGAGTTGGCCGACGCGTTTTCTTCCATCCAATAGACATCGTGGGGCTAATTCCTACTCAACGACATCCGGCAGGGGACGAGGGTTGCGGCGGCTCTATGGCGTCTTGCCGGTCATCCGGTTCTCAAGCGACGTCGACCCGGACGGTGACTTGTGCGATTCGGGCACCTTGACATAGATCTCGGTTGTAGCCAGAGGAGCGCCTGAATTGACCCCGAACCCACCGGCGAACAAGACGGACCCATCGGCCAGGAGCGTCAGGGTGGGGGTGTTGCGACCTTGATCGAGTTGACCGGCCACCTTCCCACCCCACCATCCGAGAGAATAGAATTCGCAGGAGTTCTCATTCTCTGCGGCCAGGCCGCTTCCTCCGGCGACCAGCAACATACGAGTGCCGGGAAGCAAGACAGCCGTATGGGCTTTTCTCGGTCCAAGCAGCCGGCCCACGATTGACGATGTCCTATTCTCAATGTCCACAAGTTCGATGGTGTCGAGCGTGCCATCGGGGCCATGCCCGCGTTGTCCGCCTATGACGAGGATTCGGTTTCCGTCTATGGCGGTGGCTGTGTGCCCGTAACGGGGGTCTTTGAGACTGCAGACGCTATCGAACTCCTCCGTCACTGGGTTGAAGACCTCGACCCCGTCCAACGCCATGCCGTGTCGATTGCCCCCCATAATGACGACGCGACCGTCCGGAAGCGGGGTGGCGGTATGATCGCTCCTGGCCGTCTTCATTCGAATTCTTAGGAGACGAGAACTGTTTGTCTCCGGTGTGAAGATCTCCGCCGTGTCCAGCGGTTTGCCTCTTTCATCGCATCCCCCAGTCACCAGCACCCGCCCGTCGGACAGAAGGATCGTGCTCTGATGACGCGTGCGGGCGCACTTCAGCGGTGAGATCTCCACGAACCGGCCGTTCATGAATCTCTCCACAGAATCCGTGGCGTCCGGATTTCTGTACCTCTGTGATCCTCCGATGGCGACCAACCCTTTCCCCTCGAGCAGCGCGGTCATCGTGTGGTTGTACCTCGCGTGGAGCATCTTGCCTGCGGGCACCCATTCGCCGGTTGTTCGGTGGAAGACCTCCGCGGTGTCGAGTGCGATGTTGTCAACGCCGATTCCACCTGACACCAGCACGCTGTCGCCGTCCAATAGGGCGGCGGCATGCCCGCCGCGGGCCGTCTGCATCGTTCCGGTTGTCTGGAACTCGCCGTAGACAAGCGGCGCCTTTGTGTCGGGGGGAGTCTTGCGGAGGGCGGCCCGGCCGAATACCCACACGCCGCACGCACCGAGGACGAGAGCCAGGAAGAGAATGAGGAGCGTTCGGTTGCGGCGGGTAATTCCCGATTCCGCCGCAAGGCGGTCACGGATCTGCCGCAATATCACGAGGTTTGCGGAACTCTTGGCGTATTCGCTTCTTATCCGTTCGACATCCGCATACAGATCTCTCACCTTGGCCTCAAGATCTCGCCACGCCTTCTTGCCAGAGGCAATCTGCTCATAGAGCCTCCTCTGTTGTTCCTCGGATGCCTTGCCGGGCGCATCCGCATCAAGCGGGCGGACTTGGCTTTCCGAAAACGCCAACTCATGGTACATGGCTTCCGTGGCTTCGTAGGCGGCATGAGATTTTTCACAATCGCGTTTTGCCTCATCGAGACGTGTCTCGGTCTGTATCAGGCGTTCTTTCAGTTTCATGATTTCGACGCGCTCGAGTTTGCAGGAGTCCCGCCGTATCTTGAACCTCCGTCCCAGCCGATTGAGAAGCCACCGGCCGAACCGGCTGAACTCGCGGGGCTTCCGTTGCAGTCTCTCGGCCAGGGAGATCGTCATTGTGTCTATGGCAGACCGGACGACTCCTGCGCGGTCGTAGCGGAACGACATCCCGGGGGAGCCTTCGTCCTCAGCCGACTCCAGTGGCGGAAGCGGGTGGCCTTTCCACTCGAGTTGTGTGGAGCGTTCACGCAACGCCTTTCGGAACGCGGTTGCCGTGCCCGGGCGCTGCTCCCGCCGCTTCTCAAGACACATTTGCACCAGTGATTCGGCGGCCAGCGGCACACCCTCCATCGGGGGGACCGGCTCCCCCACATGCATGGCAAGCACGGCCAGGGGAGAGCCCTCGTGGTCGAAGGGCACCTCGCCGGTGAGCATCTCGTATATGACGATGCCGAGGGAATAGAGGTCGCTGCGACCGTCGAGATCATCTCCCCGGACCTGCTCGGGCGACATATAGCGCGCCGTCCCGACAAGATGGCCCTCGTCCGTCAGGTCCCCCTGTCCGGCCGCCACGGCGATCCCGAAGTCCGTGACCTTGACCCTTCCATGGTCGTCGATGAGAATGTTCGACGGCTTAATATCGCGGTGGATGATTCCCACGTCGTGGGCTGCGCCGAGCGCCGCCGCCACCTGGTCGGCGATGCGCATCGTCTCCTCGGGGCTCAGCCGCCCTCTTTCTTCCAGCACCGACGCGAGCGTCCTTCCCGGAAAATACTCCATCGAGAGGAAGTGCTGGTTCTCTTCCACCCCGACGTCGTATATCTGCACGATGTTGGCGTGGTTCAAGAGGGCGGTTGCCCGGGCCTCGTAGTTGAACCGCTTCACGATGATCGGATCGGCCACGAGATGGGGGTACAGGACCTTCAGCGCTACATATCGGCCGAGGTTCGTCTGCTCAGCCTTGTAGACGATTCCCATCCCGCCTCGGCCGATCTCCGAGACGAGACGGTAGTTCCCGATGGCCTTTTCACCCACGTTCATCTCCGATGCGGTGGGACGTCGCTCCTGATGCGAGGCAGGCTGTGAAAGATAGCAGGGGATTATAGCCATTGCCATGCCGGTTCGGCAAGTCGCAATGGGCCTTGGCGGAGGGGTGGTGGCGGAGGAGACATTCAGGATAGGCCGTTCGCGCCGAATTGTGCAAAGGCGCAGGGAATGCCTCTGCCTGTTCGGCCCATCTCCTCTTCGCCGGGTGTCACGGCTGGAGGCTTCTCGACGGCCACCCGCAGATCAGGGGCGCTCCGGGGCCATCGGAATGAGGGGATCCAGGTCCGAGGCCCGCACCTTCGGGGGCTCAAGCGCTTCTATGCTTCCGACCATCATTCGGTAGCTTTCAACGAACGCCCGTCGGCGGCTTGCTTCTACGGTACCCAGCACACCCAGCATAAGGCCCGTCAGTTTTCCATCGATTTCCTGGACTAGCTGCTGCCCCTGAGGCTCGATTCTGACGATTACGACCCGGCGGTCCTCGGTGCCGCGGCTTCGCATGACGTAACCGCCACGCAACAACTTGTCCACAATGGCGGTCATAGCCCCCATGGTCACATGAAGGCTGTCCGACAGTTCGGTCATCCTGCAGTCGCCCTTGGCCGCCAGCGCGACCAGTGTCGTGTACTGCGAGGAATTGATGCCGCGTGCCTCGACTTCTTCGTTGAGCTTATGTCCGAAATTGATCCAGAAGCGCCGCATCATGTCTGAAAGAACTTCCCAATCTCCTGTTGCGCTCTTGCTCATATCATCCCCCGCGCACC
>JBBIVY010000082.1:0-12294 GCA_037439485.1 Planctomycetota bacterium
CATCGGCAAACGGAGGTCTCCGGCTTTTAACTCCTTAAGGAAGCGCCATTCGTGGTTGTCCCGAATTTCCTTTTCGGAAGCGGGAAGAGGCAGAAAGAGATGGATGCTAACGAACTACACGAATTGATGATGATATTGAAGGACGCTGTCGTAGCGGGCCGGTTCAAGACTTATGACGCGGACTTGGCGGAGTCTCTTCGACAAATCCGCTATGGGGCCGACGGGCGAGTTGATCCGTCGACTGTAAACGCCAAGGTGCGAGCTGCTGCGATGTCGGTGGTGGCGGCACAGCGTCTTGATCAAATGGAACGGATACCCCTTCACAAAGTGCAGGAACTCTACTTCGAAGGGCTGGAAAGCTATTTCGGCGATGCTTGGAAGTTGATGCGTGAACAGAATCTAACGCCACAGCAAGTTGGGGAGTTTGCTTCTTCGAAACGCCGGTTCGTCGAGCATTGGGAGAGCCATCGAGATGAAATCACCGAGAAGATCACCCATTTCTGGCGAATGTACGCGGATGTTGTCGATTTTCACCTGGCGCGCCAAAAGACACTAAAGGCGGTGTTCGGCGGTGATATGTTCCCTTCCTACACGAACAACATTGCGTGTTCTGTTGGTTTGTACTTGGATACGGTCGTGCTTCCTGACCCCGTATTATTCTCGGTGGGAACACTGCGGGGACTTCCACCCGACAAGCAACTCCAATATGTAGTGAAGCATGCTCTTAATGCCTTTTCGTACCGAGAACTGGCGCTGGCCGACACAAAGAATCCGATAGTGGTTCTGCGCGCTTCGATGCGAGACACCAGCCCCGAGTACATGGATTATCTCAAAGACGTGACGCAGTCTGACGTTCTGGCCCATCTTGGGACCATTCTGGGCAGGGAGTTCGACTCGGTAGACCAGGCCAAAGTGCACCTCAAGACAATAGTCACTCCAGATGACCTTGCGAGCCGGTTAGCCGCGCCCGAGCGCCTGGTCTTCGACGCCGAGTGGTCCGGAACGTCCAAGGAGAACATTGAGCGTTATCTTGCGGATTCTATGTCTCTTGGCCTTTCCGGGTATCCTCCAGTCTCCGCCGGAGTCCTATTGTACATGCATGTCCTTGGCAGGATGATGCAGGCAAATGATGCTATCTTGGAGAGTTCATTTGTTGGCGGTACGCCGCTCATCGATGCCCCGACCTCTTGGCGCCATCTACTGTGGAAAATGGAGTATGATGTGGCTCGTGGCGCCAGAGCCGGCACAGACCACCGACAGATGCTGATTTCCAGGGCAATCCAAGTGGCCGGGAGTGGCAGGCTTAATCTATTGCGTAATATCACTCCTGATGCGCTCATTGCACTGCGGCAGAACGGCGCTCTTGACGAAATGCGCGCGATCCTCGCAGAAGGCATCGACAAGATTGACACCGTTGACGATGTTTCAGTGCGAGAAGCTGCAGACGCCATGATTAGGAACTTAGAAGTCGCACTCGATCAGCATGCTAAGGACGTCGAACGTGTTCGGAAGTCGGGTGTCTTCTTCGGGATTGGAGTCGCAGGGGCTGCCGTCGCGACGGGTATCAGCATTGCAGCGGCGGCCACCGGGAGTATCCCTCTTGGGCTACTTGGGGTTGGGGCATCAACGATAGGTGCTCCTACCATAAAGGAACTCTTGATGAAAGGTAAAGAACTTAGGAAGGACCGAGACCACCTCCGTCGTTCCCCGGTGGCGATCTGTGTGCAAGAGATGGGGAAATTCGGGAATTCGTGACTGTCCCCAAAGAGAACGGAGGGGCAAGGCGGGGAGGTTCCCGAAAATGCTTTTTCGCGTTGACATTGCCCCGGAGGCGTGTAACGTGAATAGAGGGTCGGTGGAAGCTCCGGGTTGGGTTTTCTGACGCCGGCAGGGCGGGGACATTGAGGGAAGGAGAGACCCATGGCAGAACCGGATGACAGGACCGAGATGCCGCCTAATGAGCGGGTGGCGCCGACGGAGGGTGAGAACGACGTGGCGGACCAGACGCCGGACCCGGAGTTCGATCAGCCGCTGACGAAACCGAACGGCGAGCCGGCGTGGAAGGAGAAGGAAACCTCCAAGTGGCCCATCTACGTCGTCCTCGGCGCACTCGTGCTCCTCGTCGGCGTGGTGGTTGCGACGAATCTCAAGCCAAAGGCGTCTTCGGAGAGCACGGGGCCCGTTCATGCGTTGACGACCGATACGCCGCCCAATGTGCCGGTGGACCCCGAGACGCTTGCCGTCGATGCGCTCTACGAGGTTCGCGAGGGCGCGGTTCTCCTCACCTGCGACCCGGCGACCGGCCCCAATAAGGAGCTGCCGCCTGCGACGCAGTTCGTCGTTCACGCCAGCAAGGTGGAGGACGGCGGCACGTGGTACAGCATCACGGTGCCGGGGACGAAGGACAAGGGCTGGATCTCGGTGAAGTCGCTGCTGGGGAAGAAGGTGGTCCTCGTGCGGAGCCATTACAAGATGTAAGCGGCGGAGGGGCCCGTCGTAAGGGCGCCTGAGCCCCGGGCACGGACAGGCAGGGGGCGATGAACTGCTTCGCTCAAGAAGCAAGGGGGACACAATGACGTCACCATGGCTGCAGCCGAAGAAGTCGACCGCCGCGGATTTGTGGCCGGTGTGGGTGATCCTGGGGTGTCTGGTGATCGTGGTGGTCTACCTGTTGACCCGGCCGAGCTCCTCGGACATCACCAAGGGGGACATCGGCGTCCCGGACGAGACCACCGAGACCAAGCCCGACCCGAACAAGCCGCCGCCCAAGCCGCGCGACCCCGGCCCGGGCAGGCCGCTGGATGGAATATCGCTCGCCGTCGGATGGTCCATCCGTATCAGCGCCGAGACCCCGATGGTGGACGAAGTGGGCGGCGACGTGAAGAGCCCGGAGGCCAAAAAGGTCCCGGCGGGCTCCATCATCAAGATCCTCAGTTCCCAGTGGGTCGGGCGCACGCGGTGGTATAACGTCGAGGTGACCGACAATAAGGGCGAGGACCTGGGCAAGGGCTGGATGCGCAGCATGAACCTCGACGGGCAGACGCTGAAGAAGGCGGATTAGCAGTACTGTAGGGGCACGGCACGCCGTGCCCCTACAACAAGAAACGAGAAACGACAGAAAAACAAACGGCCCGCGACTTAGGTCGCGGGCCGTAATGTTTCTGGTGCCGAAGACAGGAGTTGAACCTGCATGGGTTTGACCCCACTAGGTCCTGAACCTAGCGCGTATGCCAATTCCGCCACTTCGGCATGACTCTAATATGCATCGGATAGGCCCTCCTGTCAAGTCAAAAGAGCCATTCGCCTTTCGGGGGCGTGTGGTTTCTTGATGGAATAGTCGTGCGGACGCAGCATCGTCTGCCCCTCCGCGATATCATCCGGTGGAATTCCCCATTCAGCGCTTCCGATGAAAGGTCGATTCAGAAAAGGGGTGTTGCCCGCTGCAATTGGACCATCCGCTGGAACGAGGAGGAAGGCGATGAAGGGACGGGGGACGGGGTGTCTCGCGTTGCGGCCGGAGTTCGACGGGCTCGAGTCGCGGCTGCTTCTGAGCGGCAACGTGACAGCGAGCGTTGTCGCGGGGACGCTTTACCTTACGGGGGATTCCAGCGGCAACACCGTCACCGTGAAGAACACGGCGCCGGGTGAGTTCCTGATCACCGCCGGGAGCGACGGCACGCAGATCAACGGCGGCGCCGGGCCAGCGACGGTCACGGGCGTGACGGGCGACATCTCCGCGTCGATGGGCGCCGGCGACGACACGCTGATCTTCCAGTCGAACAGCATCCCGCACAGCGTCTTCGTGGACATGGGGCCGGGGGCGAATTCGACCTACTTCAGCGGCGTGGAGATCGCCGGTGGCGTCACGATCCTGAACGGTCCCGGCTCGGACAGCGTGGACTTCAGCACCGTCGACGTGGGCGGGTCGGTCTTCGTCTCCAACCAGGGCGGCAGCACGTGGTCGGGCGGGGCGTATGACGGCTATGAGTCGGTCTTCCACTACACCACCGGCGCCATCAGCGGCTCTCTCAGCATCTTCGACGGCTCCGGCGCCGACGCCTGCGCCGCCAACGGCATGAACGTGACGGGGCCGGTCTTCGTCAGCGCGGGCGCCGGCGCGGCCCTCACGGACCTGGAGAACGGCACGGCCTCTTCCTCCGTCACCCTCATTCGCGGGGACGGCGGCGCGCTGAGCGGCGGCTGGGACGGCTTCGCGGGGGCCGTCAATATCCGCAACTTCTCCCTGGGCAACCTGACCGTGTTCAGCGGCTCCGGCGCCGACTTCCTGGGCTTCGACACCTCGCCGGCCGGCAGCGTCTTCGTCCAGGACGGCTCGGGGCCGGCCTACACCACGGCCACCCACTCCGCCTTCAGCGGCTCCTTCACGCTGATGACCACCGGCGGCGGCAACCTGTCCGGGATCTACTCCGACTGGACGACCTACACCGTCTTCTATTCCGGCTCTAGCGTCGACGGCGACCTCAGCCTCACCCTGGGCGACGGCAACGACGAGTTCGGGCTCTATAACGACATCGCCGGCGGCGTAACGATCAACGCCGGGGCCAACGCGCTGCTCGGATACTTCTCGGACGGCTCCGTCGCCCACGCGACGACCCTCCTGCGCGGCGAAGGCGGGGCGCTCGGCGGCGCCTACGCCGGGTTCTCCTCCGAACTGGTATTCCAGAACGAGACCCTCGCCGGCAGCCTCACGATCATCAACGGCTCCGGCAACGACGGCGTCATTTTCACCAACGGCTCCGTCCACGGCGTCATGCTCGTCTCCAACGGCTACGGCGGATCGTACTTCAGGGCCTCCGGCCTGACGACCCTCTCCGGGATCACCGTCATCTCCTCCGGCGGCACCGCGCTGCCGGACGTGTATTCGGACTATAATTCCTATACCCTCGTCACGGGGGCCGCGAGCATCGGCGGCGACCTGACCGTCATCGCCGGGGCGGGAAACGACTACGTCGGCATCGACCACAGCACCGTTCACGGGAGCCTTCTGGCCAGCCTCGGCGCGCTCGGCGGGGCGCTCGACGTGGTGAACACGAGCCTGATCGCGGGAGGAGTGACCTTCCTCCGCGGCGACGGCGGCAGCCTCCTGGCCCACGCCGGCGACGCGTCGTCGGTGACGTTCAACCAGTCCACGGTCTCCTGGGGCGTCACCGTCATCAACGGCTCCGGCGCCGACGCCCTGGTGTTGAACTCAAGCGTCACCATCGGCTGGGGCCTGCTGGTCAGCGACGGCTACGGCGGAGGCTACCTGAACGCGACGGGCGCCACGCTCGGCGGGCCGGTCACGTTCCTCCGCGGCGACGACGGCGACACCGCCGAGGCCCCGAGCTACGCGAGCTGGATCAACTTCAACCCCGTCGAAATCGGCGGGCCGGTCTTCATCTTGAACGGCAACGGCGAAGACCACATCACCTTCAGCAACGCCACGCTCCACGCCGGCCTCACGATCCTTAACGGCTCGGGATACCAGGAGGTCAGCTACAAGCTGGGCACGCTCTCCGGCGCGGTCTTCGTCACGGGCTACGGCTCCGACGCGACGATCATCCTCGGCGATTCCTCCGGCGCGACCCACATCACCGGCGGCGTCACCATCCTCACCGGCGACGCCGGCGACGCCGTCCAGTTCGGCACCGTCACGGTCGACGGCGCCGTCTTCGTCAACACCGCCGGCGGCAACGACATCGTCTCCATCAACGACTCCTCGTTCGGCTCCTCCTTCGACCTGATGACCGGCCCGGCCTGGACCGGAACCACCGACGACGACACCCTCTACGTCGAGCGATCCACCGGCACCCCGACCGGCACGACCTTCACCGGGGCGTTCCGCGTGAACGCGGGATATGGCAACGACAACGCCTACTTCAGCCGCAGCGGCGTCGCCGGATGCCTTATCACCTTCACCCAGGGCTTCACGTTCGACGGCGGCCTCGGAACCAACGCCATTGAGTACCTGCTCAACAACATCTCCTACGGTCCGGGCGCATCCGGCGCCGTCACCAACGCGACCGCGAGCTGACGCGCTCGACGAGCCGCGGGCTGTCGCTTTTTGAGACGTCTCCGGGCCGCCGGGCCTTCCCCCGGCGGCCCGTTGCGCTTCCAGCCCCCGTTCTGCGCCCTCAAGGACGAGTTTCGGCGAAAAAGCCCGGTGTTTGTTGACGACCGGCCGGAAGGTTCTACACTTATTCCTGTTATCGCTTCAAAGACCGTCCGTAATCTCCGGCAGGGGGGCGACATGCAGAATCAGAGAGCGGGTGATGGCGCGCCGAGGCTCGATCTCCTTGAGCCCAGGCTGCTCTTGAGCGGCAACGTCGTCGCCTATGCGGCGGCGGGGGACCTTTTCCTCGTCGGCGACGCGGACAGCAACGACATCGTCGTGACGGTGCAGGGCTCGGGCGGCTTCGAGGTCGTCTCGGGCACTTCGACCGCGACGACGATCAACGGCGGCTCGGACCCGGTGGATTTCACGAGCGTTACCGGCAGCGTCCGCGCGTTCATGGGGGCGGGGGACGACCTGCTGTCGTTCGCGGTCCTGCCGCCCGTTCCCGGCGTGGGCGATGTGACGGCGACGATCTCCGGGGACCTCTACGTCGACACGGGGCCGGGGAACAATTCGGTCTTCGGCGACAGCTTCATCGTGAACGGCGCCGTGACGGTCCTGAACGGTCCCGGCACCGCGGCCACCGAACTCGACTCGTGCCGGTTCGGCAGCCTCTTCATTCAGAGCGCCGGCACCCCCATCGTTCCGGCGGGCGCCGTGCCGGCGGGATACGCCACGAGCACGATCCTTCACGAGACTATCGTCGTCGGCGACATCACCGTGCTCAACGGTCTCGGCAACGACTTGGTGCGGCTGACGGTGGACGCCCGCAATGCCGTCGTCGACAACGGGCCCGACGCGGCCTGGACGGAAGTGACGGAGAGCGATTTCTCCGGGTCGCTCCTGCTCTACAAGGAGGCGGGCGCCGGCCTCATCGACGCCCCCGGCTCCACGCCCGGCGCCTCCGACGCCGGCACGCACGCCGCCGCGAGTTATACGCTGATCGATCGCGTCGCCATCCTCGGCTCCTTCGTCAGCCACGACGCCCCCGGCCTCGACGAACTCGTCATGCGGAACGTGCGGGTCGGCATGTCCATTGACGGCGTCGGCCTGCCGGACGCGCCCGGCGGCAGCGTGTTCATCGACACGGAGGAGGGCGCCTCATACCTCCGGATGCTCGTGGTGAGGGTCAACGGCCCCACGCTCATC
Source organism: Planctomycetota bacterium (assembly GCA_037439485.1). GTDB lineage: Bacteria > Planctomycetota > DG-23 > DATKVD01 > DATKVD01 > JBBIVY01. Next base: position 7,265 of record JBBIVY010000082.1, read on the forward strand.
AAGCAGGACGGCGGCGTCGACACGATCACGGTCGAAGGCGGGACGACGACCACGGCGCTGCTCATCGGCCCGATCCGGACGGAGGGCGTGGGCGTCGACGGGGAGAGCGACTTCTACGGCGACTTCACGGTCCTCAACGGCCCCGGCACGGACGGCTTCATGGCCGGGGACGCGCACTTTTTCGGCAATCTCACCGTCCTCAACGGTCCCGACGCCGCGGCGTTCGGGCTGCTGGGCGGTGACGTCGAGGGGACGCTCACGTGGGCGAGGGGCGACGGCGGCGTGCTGCCTTCGATTCCGACCTATTTCGACGCGGTTGGCGCGTCCGGCGGCGAGCTGGACGACGCGTCGAGCTACGTCACGCTGCAGGACGAGACCGTGGGCGGCGGCGCGTTTTTCTTCAACGGCGCCGGCTACAACTACGCCGAGATCACCGGCCTGACTCTGGGCGGCGACCTCGTGACCGTGAACGGCCCGGGGGCGGCTTACTTCCGCCTGCACGATTCCGCCGTCGGCGGCTCCGCGACGATCGTCGACGCCGGAAGCGCCCCCTTGGGGCTGGGCGGTTTTGTGATGACGACCGAGACCCTCATCGGCGTGATTCCGGGGAACGTCGGCGGCACGTCCGACACCACGATCGGCGGCAACCTGACGGTCGTTACCGGCCCGGGCGCCGACATGACGGAGATCCGCAGCGCGGCGGTCGCGGGGAGCGTCTTCGTGAGCAACGGGCCCGACGGGGCGAGCGTGGAACTGATCGGCAGCTCGGTCGGCGGCTCCCTCACGGTCCTGCGCGGCGACGGCGCCGCGGGGGCGCTCACCGACCCTCTTGGCTTTGTATGCGCCGGCCTCGACAGCGTCTCGGGCTCCACGATCGGCGGCGCCGCGGTCTTCGTCAACGGCGGCGGCAGCAACTCCGTCACGCTTGCGGGCTCCGTCGGCGGCGATCTCGTCGCCGTGAACGGGGCGGGCCAGAACGAGTTCTTCCAGGCCGTCGGGACCTTCGGCGGCTCGGTCGTCTGCGTCGTCGGCGGCGCTTCCTCCACCTACGTCCAGGTCCTCGTCGGCAGCGCCTCCTCCGCCACGTCCGTCGCCGGGAACCTGCTCGTCCTGACGGGGGTGTCCGGCGACGTCGTCACGTTCCGGGGCGTCTCCGTCGCGGGATGGACGACCGTCGACACCGGCCTCGGCTTCGACACAATCTCCGTCGACGACTCGGCCTTCACCGGCGCCGTCGCGCTCACCACCGGCCCGGACTTCGCCCCCGCCGGCGCGCGCGACGTCGACCAGGTCCGCATCGAGCGCACGACGGGCACCGCCGCGGGAACGACCTTCGGCTCGACCCTCACGATCAAGACCGGCGTCGGCGACGACACCGTCCACATCGGTTACACCAATACGTCGAACGCCGGCCTGGGCAACGCGGCCAACGAGTGCTTCGCGCACTTCGCGGCGGACGTTTCGGTCGACGGCGGCGACGGCAACGACACGCTGGACTATCTCACCGGCGGCAACGTCTTCGACGGCGATGCGGTCCTGACGGACGTCAACGTGGAATCGGTGGTCTGAGTGGATTTGCCTTCCGCCGGGCACGGCGGAAGATCGACTTATACTCCGCATAGAGAAGGGGAAGGCCATGGCAAAGAACACCGGCGCTGAAAGAAGCGTGGGCACGGTCGGCGGCGCGTCGTCGTTCGAGACTCTGGAACCGAGGCTGCTCTTGAGCGGCAACGTCGTCGCCTATGCGGCGGCGGGGGACCTCTACGTCGTCGGCGACGCGGACAGCAATGACATCGTGGTGACGGTACAGGGCTCGGGGAGCTTCCGGGTGGCGACCGGCACGACGAGCGCGACGACGATCAACGGCGGCTCGGACCCGGTGGACTTCGCGGACGTGACGGGAAACGTCAACGTCTTCCTGGGCGCGGGGAACGACCTGCTGACCTTCACGCTGACGATGCTGACGCCGGTGCCGGGCACGGGCGTGGGGGACGTCATCCCGCCGAACATCTACGGCAACCTCTTCGTCGACATGGGGCCGGGCGACAACTCGTTCAGCATCGGCTCGGGCGGCGAGATCATCGCCGGCAACATGACCGTCGTCGCCGGCCCCGGCGCGAACGTGGTGCAGGGGGAGAGCTTCCAGGTGGCCGGCGCCGTGACAGTCTTGAACGGGTGGGGCGCGGCCACGACCCGGTTCACCTCGTGCCAGTTCGGCAGCCTCTTCATCCAGAACGCCGGCGGGGCGCTTATTCCGACGGGGCTCGGCAATATCCCGGGCGGCGCCTCCACCGACACGGAACTCAGTAACGTCTACGTGAACGGGGACATCACCCTCCTCGACGGCGTCGGCGACGACTACATCATCCTGGACGTGACGGCGCACAATACCACCATCAACAGCGGGCCCGACGGGCTCGCCGTCAGCGTCCACGACAGCCGGTTCGGCGGCTCCCTGCTCATCTACAAGGGCGACGGCGGCGCCGTCCAGGCCCCCGGCTCCGCGCCCGGCGCCGACGACCAGGACAACCATGAGGCCGCCGGCTACATGCAGATCGAGGACACCACGATCTCCGGGTCTCTCGTCTGTCACGGCGCCGCGGGGCTCGACGAGGTCTCCCTGTCGAACGTCACCGTCGGCGAGTCGGTCATCGGCGTCGGCCTGCCGGACGCGTCCGGCGGCAGCCTCTTCATCGACACCGAGCAGGACGCCTCGTTCATCTACATGGACGATATGACCGTCAACGGCCCGACCCTCATCAAGCAGCGCGGCGGCGCCGACACCTACACGATTCAGAACGCGGACACGACGACCACCCTCGACGTCGGCGTGTCGCTCCAGACGACCGGCATCGTCGGCAACGGCGCGAGCAACCAGTTCTACGGCGACTTCACCGTCATCAACGTCCTGGGGACCGACGTCGTCGCGCTGGGCGACGCCCATTTCTGGGGCAACGTCGCGGTCTTCAACGGCCCGGGCTCGGCGGCGTTCGGCGTGTTCAGATCCTTCTTCGAAGGGGCGCTCACGTGGGTCCGCGGCGACGGCGGCACGCTCCCGTCGGTGCCGGATTTCCTCCGTCCGCTCAACGGCGCCTCGGCCGGCCCGCTCGGATACGTCCTGCACGACACGACCAGCTACGTTACGTTCCGAACCGCCGACGTCGCCGGCCCGTTCGTCCTGATCAACGGCGTGGGGGATAACCTCACGGAGATCGCCGGCCTGACGCTCGCGGGCGACCTGCTCGCGGTGAACGGCTGGGGCTATGCGGAGGTCCTCATCGAGAGTTCGACTCTGTCGGGCAATGCGACCGTCATCAACGTCGGCGGCCCCATCGCCGTTCCGGAGGGCGTCGGAACCAGCACCGTCTACCTCACCGCCGTGACGTTGATCGGCGCGCCGCCCCAAGGCGTCGACGGCTTGGCGGGCACGACCCCCGATACCACCCTCACCGGCAACCTGACGGTGATCGGCGGCGCGGGCGTCGACGGCGTCCTGCTCAATGCCGCCGACATCGGCGGCGACGTCTTCATTTCCAACGGTCCCGACGGCGCGATCCTCAGCATGGAGCATAGCGTCGTGAGCGGCGACCTCACGGCCCTGCGTGGCGACGGCGAACTGACCGTCTACACCTCCGCCTCTCTCGGCGGCATCTCCGGAAGCGACTGGATGGTCATGGACAGCGAAATCGACGGCAACGCGCTCTTCATCGGCGGCGCCGGCGCCGACCAGCAGCAGTTCTCCTCCGCGACCTTCGGCGGCGACGTCACCGTGCTCAACGGCCTCGGCGCGCAGAGCTTCACCGCCTCCAACTCGACCTTCAACGGCTCGGTGAGCATCCTCGCCCCGGCGGCGGATTCGTCCGAGATTTCCATCGACCCGCCCAATCCGACCCCCGCGACGATTCATGGCAACCTCTGGATCCTCGGCGGCCCCGGGGTCGACAACGTCACCCTCCGAGGCGTCGCCGTTACGGGAACCACAACCATCGATACCTCGCTCGGCGCCGATACGATCGCCATCGACGACTCCGCCTTCACCGGCGCGGTCGCCCTTGCCACCGGCCCCGACTACGGCTCCGGCGACGCCGACACCGTCAACATCGAGCGCGCGACGGGCACCTCCGCCGGCACGACCTTCGCCTCGACCCTGGTCGTCAAGACGGGCGTCGGCGACGACACGGTCAACATCGGCCTCGCCGGCACGTCCAACGTCGGCCTGGGCAATGAGGCCAACGGGTGCTTCGCCCATTTCGCCGCGGACGTCTCCGTCGACGGCGGCGCCGGCGCCGACACGCTCGATTACCTCACGGCCGGCAACGTCTTCGTGGGCGACGCCGTGCTGACGAACGTCAACGTGGAGACCGTGGTTTGAAGGGGCGGCAGGCGAGGGATTCCTTCAAAGCGAAGCGGTATTTCCGCCGATGAAGACGGAGAATCGCTGCCAATCTCAAATCGGGGAGGTCTGAAAACATGTCGAAGAGAAACGCGTCGAAGAGGGGCTGCCGGGGCGTGCCTGCGTTCGAGACTGTTGAGCCGAAGCTGCTGCTGAGCGGCGGGGTGACTGCCTACGTTTCGGCGGGCAGCCTCTTCGTTGTGGGCGACGCCGAAGACAACGACGTCAAGCTCACCTGCCATGGCGAGAGCGCCATCCAGGTGTCTTCGGGCGCCACGAGCGAGACCCAGATTAACGGCGGCACGGACCCCGTCGACTTTACGGACGTGACCGGCGACGTCAACGTCTTCCTGGGCGCCGGCGCGGACCGGCTCGAACTGAGTTGGGGCCAGGTGCAGGGCGCGCCCGTCGGCCATGCCGACAACACCGCCGGCAACGTCCTCATCTCCGACCCCATCGGCGACAATATCGTCAGCATCTACAACATCACCATCGCGGGCAGCGTTACCGTTGCGACCGGGCCGTCCATGTCCGAAGTCCAGTTGTGGAGCGTGTCGGCCGCGAGCCTGCTCGTCGCGAACGGCGGCACGCTGAGCGCGCCGCGGGGCGTCGGCGACATCCCCGATGGTTGCGTCAC
>JBBIVY010000082.1:12394-17348 GCA_037439485.1 Planctomycetota bacterium
GGGCGACGTCTACCTGCACGGCAGCACGGGCACCGACGTGTTCTACATGAACGACGTCACCTTCGGCAACGTCATCGGCGTCGGCTCGGCCCCCGCGGGCCGGACCGGCAACCTGTTCGTCGATGGATCGGAGGGGCCGATGCTCCTCTACATCGACGAGTTCACCATCGAGGGCAACGTCACCCTCAAGGCCGAGGGCGCGACCGACACGCTGCCTCCCGTGCCCCCGCCGCAGGGAACGTCGCTCGGCACCATCGACTACGAGCCCCTGCTGGCCAGCGCATTCTACGTGGGCTATAACCCGCCGGGCTCCGTCGGGCGCGACCACCTCACCCCGGAGAACTACGTCGGCGGCAGCACGCTCCTCTGGACGAGCCTGGGCGTCGACGCGTTCTTTATCGAGGACACGGAGTTCACCGGCGACGTTACGGTGCTCACCGGCGACGCCGCCGCCGTCTTCGGCGCCATGGGATGCATCTTCGACGGGTCGCTCGCCTACGTGAAGGGCGTCGGCGGCGCGATGGAGCCGACCGACGGCATCGACGGGGCGCCCCTCGGCGCGCCCATGACCCTGGCGAGCGTGTTCCAGCTCAACCTGAGCGAAGTGGCCGGCTCCGTCCTCGTCTATAACGCGTCCGGCAACGCCCTCGTCGGCGTCCTCGGCACCAGCATCGTCGGCGACTTCCTGTCCGTGAACGGCCCCGGCGCGATTTCGACCCGGATCACCAGCTCCGATATCGACGGCAATGTGACCCTCGTGAACGCCGGCTCGACCGACGTCGTGAACCTCACCACGCCGGTCTCCACCTACGCCACCTCCACGATCATCGGGAGCGCCCCGGGCGACGCCGGCGCCCTCCAGGGAGGCTACTCGACCACCATCGGCGGCAACCTCGTCATCCTCAACGGCATCGGCAACGACCAGGTGACCCTGACCGCCTCCAGCGTCGGCGGCATGTTCCTCCTCAGCGACGGTCCGGACGGGAGCTACACCCGGATCATCGACTCCAGCATCTCCGGGCCGTCCCTCTTCCTCAGGGGTGACGGCGGCGACCTGGTCAAGGGCCTCGGAATTACGACCGGCAATGCCATCGGCGTCACCGACTCGTATCTCGGCGTCTGGACCCTCGTGGTCAACGGCGGCGGCGACGATCTCTTCAGCTCCGACACGGACACCACCTTTGGCGGCGACGTCTCCATCTACAACGGCCCCGGCGACCAGTACCTCGACCTCTTCGGCTCCTTCGGCGGCAATGTCGCCGTCATCGACCCCGCCGCCGATCGTTCCGAGATCAGCGTGGGGAACGGCATCAGCCCCGTGACCGGCATCGCCGGCAACCTCACCCTCTGGACCGGCTCCGGCGACGACGCCGTCACCTTCCTCGGCGCCCAGATCACCGGCGCCACCGACGTCCGCACCGGGTTCGGCAACGACACGCTTGCCGTGGACGATTCGGTGTTCAACGGCGCCGCGAGCTTCGACACGGGCGTGGGCGCCATGGGCGCCCTGACCGATGCCGACACGGTCAACATCGAGCAGGTCGCGACCGGCACGACGGCGACCGTCTTCGCCTCCGCGCTGAACATCGCCACCGGAGACGACGCCGACACGGTCAACATCGGCGTCCACCACACGGAGGGCGTGGGCGACGCGGCCAACGGCGCCTACGCGGTCTTCGATGCGGACATCACGATGGACGGCGGTTCGGGCACCGACACGCTCAACTACCTCACCGCCGGAAACCAGTTCGAGAACGATTCCGTGCTGAACGCCGTCAACGTCGAGACCATCGTCTGATCGACGCCGACCGGTATGCGCGCAGCCTTCCTGCGGGGCGGGCTCCGAAAGGACTCGCCCCGCGGCACGTACCGCTCACGCGGATTTCACTTGCCCGCGCTTCGGCGGACAGGCACAATGCGGGGCACGTCGCGTCCGCGCCGGTTGGCCGTCGAAATGAGGAGGGGGGCCATGGCCCGTATCCAGCCGCTGTTCGAATCGCTCGAATCCCGTGTGCTGCTCGCCGGCGACGTCACCGTCATCGCCGCCGGGGGGAACCTCTACTTCTACGGCGACACCCAGTCCAACGATTTCGTCGTCACCGGCCAGCCGGGGAACCACGTTGTGTTCACCACCGGCCCCGGCACGACCACCTTCAACCACCTCTCCGGGCCGCAGACCTTCACCGTCACCGGCTCCGTCATGGGCTGGCTCGGCGGCGGCACCGACCAGTTCGAATACGACGGCGCCGCGCTTTCCGGCGACCTCGACATCTTCGCGGGGTTCGGCATCAACTACGTCACCGTCAAGGATGCCGGCATCAGCGGGGCGCTCAACTACTTCGGCAACGTCTCCAACGACCACGTGACCCTCGACCACGTCTCGGCGGCGCGCGGCGTCTATATCGACGGCAGCATGGGCGACAACGCCGTCACCATCAGCTCGCTCACGTGCATCTCGGGCGGCCTGACCGTTCTCGGCAGCCTCGGCGACGACACGCTCACGGGCGACCACGTGTTTCTGTCGACCGGGATGCTCGTCAGCACCGGCCCGGGCGCGGCGACGATGTCGCTGACCACCGGGAACCTGGGCGGCGCGTTCACGGTGATCACGGGCGGCACGTCCGCGCCGGGCGTGGACTACGCGACGTCGATCACGCTCGACGGCATCGCGATCCCCGGGGCGACCACGATCATCGGCGGCCTGGGCGACGACTACTTCCTCGCCAGGAACGGCTGCACCTTCATCGGGGACGTCCTGATGAGCGCGGGGCCGGACGCGGCCTACGTCCAGTTCCAGGCCTCGAACCTCCTGCGCGGCTTCACGTCGCTGCGCGCCGGAGGCGGGGCGCTGCCGGGCGGCATGTCCGACTACTCCGGCATCGTGAGTTTCGTGACGACCAACGTGACGAACGCCCTCAACGTCTTCGGCGCCACGGGAAACACCAGCGTCGAGTTCACGGGGCCGAGCGTCTCCGTCGGCAGCGTCTTCGTCTCGGGCGGGGCCGGGGCCCTGGCGCTTCACGTCAACAATGTCCGCGTCTACGGGGCCGTGACCGCGATCGCCGGAGGGACGAACCGCCTCTCGTATCTCCCCGACTTCTCGGCCTACTACGAGTTCATCGGCACCCGCATCGACTCGGGGCTCACCCTCATCGGCGCCGCCGGGCCTGACAAGCTTGAGATCGACCAGGGCGAGACCCACGGCGCCGTCGCCGCGTTCTTCGGCCCGGACGCCATCGATGCGACCTTTTACCAGACCCACCTCTACGGCTCGACGACGATCTTCCGCGGCGACGGAAACACCACGAGCCGCGTCGACGCCGGCGACATCTTCTTCAACGGCTCGCAGCTCGACGGTGCCGTCTTGATCATCACCGGCGCGGGGCAGGACTATCCCTATGCCCAGGACTCGACGTTTGGCTCCAACGTCACCGTCAACACCGGCCCCGGCGTGGGGGTCCTCACCTTCCGCAAGAACTCGGGCACGATGTCCGTTGTCGGGAACCTCGACTTCACTTCGAGCGACGGCTCGGACGCCGTGACGCTCCGCGGGATCACGATCACCGGCACGACGAACCTGTCCCTGGGGCTCGGCTTCGACTCCCTCACCATCGACGACGCTACATTCACCGGCGCCGTCACCGCCAACATGGGGCCCGTCGTGGCACCGGCCTCGTCCGACAACGACAACATCTATATCGAGACGACCACGGGCACCACGGGCACGACCCTCTTCAGCGCAATGCCCCGTTTCACCATGGGCGACGGCACCGACTGGGTCACCATCGGCTCCGCCGGCGACGCCACGCGCCGGGCGACCTTCACGCTGGGGTTCTACGTCGACGGCGGGCTGGGGACGAACATCGTCGACTACCTCGGCCACGGCAACGTTATCCTGGGGCCGGTGACCCTCGTGAGCGCGACCGCCGCGTGACCTGTTGGCGCGACGGGGCTTGCCGACGGGACGCGTTTCGGGTATAATCCCCCCTGAAACGGAGGGCGTCGCGTGGCCAAGCAGCCGGAGCAGGACCGTACCGAGCGCGAGAAGTCGATTGCGATCAATCGCAAGGCGCGCTTCAAGTTCGAGATCATCGAGAAGTTCGAAGCCGGCATCTCGCTCACCGGCAGCGAGGTGAAGAGCTGCCGCGCCCACCAGGTCAGCCTCTCCGACGCCTACGCGCGGTTTCAGGGCAACGAGCTCTACCTCGTCAACCTCGACATCGCCCAATACGCCGACGCGGGCTACTCGCAGCACGAGCCGAAGCGGATGCGGAAGCTCCTGATGCACCGCCGCGAGCTGGGGAAGCTGGTCGGCAAGGTCGCCGAGCGCGGGCTGACTCTGGTGCCGCTGGGGCTGCACTTCAACTCCCGCGGGTTCGTGAAGGTGAGCCTGGGCCTGGCGAAGGGCAAGCAGCTCTTCGACAAGCGCCGCACGCTCCGCGACCGCGACATGAAGCGCGACATGGCCCGCCAGGTCCGCGGGCGCTGAACCGCTGATCTAATTAGGGACGCTACCCTTACTCCGGCCGAAGCGGCCCGCGGGGTGATTTTCGCGGGACTTTTCGCCGGAAATATGCTATAGTGTTTGCGATGCACCCGGATGGGGGCGAATGGATTCGACCGGGCAAGTTGAGGTGGGGATCGCGTGTCGAGGTTGTCAGGAGGCCTCGTAAAACACCTGGCACACTGTAACTGCCAACACTCAGCTGGCAATGGCTGCCTAAGTGCAGTCACCGCTCTCGGTTCTCTCCCGCGAGGGTCGATGAGCGGAAAACAGCGGGATAGCGTCGGTGGTCGGTTCGGAGCGACCGGCGCGAAACAATATCCGGAATAGCGACCGCGGAATCCCGTCGTCGGAGTCCGCGCGGGCGAATCCCAAAAGGCTGACTACACACGTAGAAGTCCCCGCTGAAATGTCACGGGACGCGGGTTCGATTCCCGCCGCCTCCACCAT
>JBBIVY010000083.1:0-17302 GCA_037439485.1 Planctomycetota bacterium
AAGCTGGGTAACTGATGATCCTATCCCCCCCGGGGCGCATGAGGCGCCCCGGGGGATGATTGACGCCGCAATGCAATGCATGGGAAGCATGACTCGGTCGAGTAGACGCCTCCCTGAAGACCGACATGCGCCTCCGCCCCCGTCGCACGGTTCGTCCTTGCATCGCATCGATGCCCGCGTTATCCTCCCGTGTTCATCCATGTACCCTGGGGGGACGTCCCATGCTCGCGAGGTGCCAGAGCGTCGCCGTGTTCGGGATCGAGGCCTATCCCGTCGAGGTGGAGGTGGACGTCCGAGGCGGGCTGCCGGACGTGACGTTCGTGGGGCTTCCCGACACGGCGGTGAAGGAGGCGCGGGACCGCGTGCGCTCGGCGCTCACCAACTCCGGCTACCTGATGCCCTCGCACCAGACCGTCGTCAACCTCGCCCCGGCCGACATCAAGAAAGAAGGCCCGGCATTCGATCTGCCCATCGCCGTCGGCATGCTCGCGGCGACCGGACAGCTCCGGCAGGACCGGCTCGATCACTACGCGATCGTCGGCGAGCTGGCGCTCGACGGGCGCACGCGGCCGGTGAAGGGCGCCCTTTCCATGGCCATGCGCGCGAAGGAGAACGGCGCGCGCGGCATGCTCGTCCCGGTCGAAAACGCGCCCGAGGCCGCGGTCGTCGCGGGGCTCGACGTCATCCCCGTGTCGAACGTCGCCGAGACCGTCGGCTTCCTCTCGGGCAAGCTGCGCATCCGCCCGCACCAGGTGGACCTCGAAGACCTCTTCCGCCAGTCGTCCGACTACGACGAGGACTTCAGCGAAGTCCGCGGCCAGGCCCACGTGAAGCGTGCGCTCACCGTCGCCGCGGCGGGCGGACATAACGTGCTGATGATGGGCCCGCCCGGCTCCGGCAAGACGATGCTCGCGCGAAGGCTGCCGACGATTCTGCCGCCCCTGACGCTCGACGAGTCGCTGGAGACCACGCGCATCTACTCCGTCGTCGGCTTGCTCGACCGCAAGCGTTCGCTCGTCGCCACGCGGCCGTTCCGCGCACCTCATCACACCACCAGCGAGGCCGGGCTCGTCGGCGGCGGCACCGTTCCGCGGCCGGGCGAGGCGTCGCTGGCGCATCACGGCGTCCTCTTCCTCGACGAGCTTCCCGAATTCACGCGCCACACGCTTGAGGTCCTGCGCCAGCCGCTCGAAGACGGCCTCGTCACCATCAGCCGCGCCCAATCCAGCGTCACCTTCCCCTGCCGCATTATGCTCGTGGGCGCCATGAACCCCTGCCCCTGCGGCTTCCTGGGCCACCCGAAGAAGGCCTGCACGTGCACACCGAGGCAGATCAAGAATTACCACGCGAAGATCTCGGGGCCGCTCCTCGACCGCATCGACATCCACGTGGAGGTGCCGGCGGTGGACTTCCGCGAGCTGCGTTCCGGGCGCGAGGGCGAAAGCTCGGCGGCGGTGCGCGAGCAGGTCGTCCGCGCGCGGAAGACGCAGTCGGACCGGTTCGCGGGGCTCAAGGTGACGTCCAACGCCCACATCGCGACACGGCTGCTGAAGAAGTTCTGCGTGCTGGCCCCGGACGCCGAGGCGGTGCTCGAAACCGCGATGGCCGAGCTGGCGCTCTCCGCCCGCGCGCACCACAAGATCCTCCGCGTCGCCCGCACCATCGCCGACCTCGAATCCTCCGAACGCGTCCTCGCCCATCACGTCGCCGAGGCCGTTCAGTACCGAAACCTCGACCGGCAGCTCTGGATGTGAGGCCGCCTGCAAAAGCGCCCCACCCCGGTGCATTCGGGATGGGGCGGCTTCTTCACGCGTCGGACATACTCCGGTTCAACCGTCCCGATTCCATCGGGATCATTCGTTCTACTTCTTCTCTTCTCCGCCCCCCTCCAGCTTCCGGATGACCCGGATCCACTTCTGGTTCCCGATTTCCGCGCCACCCGGAACCCAGCCCAGCCGCACCCGGTCGCCCGCCTTGAGGGCGCCCACCGTCTTGTAGACCTGGGCGTTCCCGGGGCCCGCGATGAACGTCTCCTGGCCCCCTCCCTCGACCGTGAGGGTCAGCACGAGGCGAATCGCCTTCTCGTTCTGGGCCTTCACGGACTCGACCCCGACCACGGTGCCGTTCAGCTCCCCGCCCTGGCGCTCTCCTTCGGCCGCGAAGGTCCTGCTCATCCCGACATTCAGCACGCCCGTGTAGTTGTCGAACGCGCAGGCCACCGCGCCGGCCGCCACCATCACCGTCACCACCGCCACTCTGTTCATCTTCATCGTGCCGCCCTCCTTCAAAAGGGTCTCATATCGAACATCCGTGACAAAATCCGTTCCCAACGCTTTCAGACTTCCGCGCGGCGTCACCACCGTAAACGTCCCCTGCTTCGGCACCACCACGCTTCGCATCCGGCCTTCGTCCAGATCGATCACTTCCTCTTTCTCCCGCCCCTTCCATGCGATCCGGCATCCGGCGTCCAGCGTGAGTTCGAAACGCCCCTTCAGTCTGAATCTCGCTCCCCCCTTCCCCGCGGTCACCCGACACCCGCGCCGAATATCCCCGGTCTTTACCCCGCCCCCATCCTCCGCCGTCACCACGAACTCCCCGCTCAAGTCCGGACGGGGATATCGTCCCTGGTTCCACAACCACCATCCCGCGGCCCCCGCCATCAGCAACACAAACGCGGCGGCGGCCGCCGCGGCCCGCCACACCCAGGCGCTCCGTCGACGCGCCTTCCCCTTTGCGGCCAGCACGTCCATCAGCAGCGTCTCCATGAGCAGGTCATCGAGGAACGCGCTCCTTTGGGCCTCCGGGGCTTCCCCCCAGGCTCGGGCCAGTTCCTCCGCCGTGCTGTCGAGGTCCATGTGCGCCCTCAAACCCCATTTGGCCGCACCCGCTTCACTCATGGGTTTCGTCCTTCAGTCGCCACTCCACGCACCCCCGTAGCGCCCGCCTGACCCGCTCCAGTCTCTTGCTCAGGGCGTTGGCCTCTAATCGCCGCAGTTCCGCCACGTCCTTCACCGCGCGTCCCAGCTCATACCGCTCCCGCAGCAATTCGCGGTCGTCCGCGGGCAGCCGCTTCAGGCAGTCCGCCAGCGCGGCCCGGCGCGCCTGCCACACCTCGTCCTGATCGGCCCGCGTTTCCACGAACCTTCGCTCGGCCGCATCCACGATCTCGCTGTCGAACAGAAGTCGCGACCGGCGGTCCTTGCGCCGCTGGTTCCTCAACAGGTTGTGGAGGATGCCCCTCAGCCATTTGCCCGCCTCCCCGCCGAGTTTCCCCTCGGCGTCCATCCCCGCCGGCCAATCCTTCGAAAGGGCCACGCGGATCGTGTCCTGCGCCATATCCCGTGCCAGGTCCGGCTCTCCGGACAGAAAGAGGCCAAATCGATAGAGCATCCCCTGGGCATGGATAAGCGTCTCGGCGTCCGGTTTGATGGCTAGCCCTCCTCCTTCCATTATAGAATGTCGCCCCGGCTCAGAATCTGACAGGAAAAACCACCCCGGCACAAGGCACCGGCAGCCTGACCCGTCCCCACTTTGACCGGCAGATGTCGACAGGCCGCTGTGCTTCTTCATGCCTCCCCCTCTCAGGGGGAGGGCAGGGTGAGGGTGAGGCCTCTCAAGCGCAACGAGGCTCTCGACGAAACGGGAGCCGTACCCTCACCCTGCCCTCTCCCTGGAAGGGAGAGGTGGAAACAACCGGATTCGCTAGCGGCGATGAGTCACTTGATGAAAGTGGGGACGGGTCAGACCGGCAGCTTCCGAAGCTTCTGGACGACGGGAAACGGGTGTGATAATATTCAAGCCGGATCGGAAACCGGTCGCATCTGCGACTTCCGAGGTTGCGGCGCGCACTGGAAACAACGGGAAAGACCGATGGCCAATGACAACTTCCACGAGCTTTTCGTTCACGTGACCTGGAAGACACGGGGCTCTCAGCCGATCATCATCCCCGAGGTGGAGACGCTGCTCGACGATTACCTCCAGGCGCGATGCAAGGCGACGCCGGGGGTCGTCTTGCACGGAGTCGGGGGCACGGCGGACCACGTTCATCTCGTGCTCCAGTTCGAGCCGCAGGTGGCGCTGAGCGGCATCGTGGACGACCTGATGGGCGCAAGCGCCAACGAGGTGCAGCTCGACAACGGCCTGAAGGCCGTCGAGTGGCAGCGCGGTTTCGGCGCCGTCAGCTTCGGAAGGAAGAACCTGCCGTGGGCGCTCGGCTACGTCGCGAGGCAGAAGGAACTGCACGCCTCCGGCAAGGTCGAGTCGCGGCTTGAAAGCACCGGCGAATTGCCGCCGGGAAAGGAGTCCTGAACGCATGTGCCAATTCTGCATGCAGCACGGAGAGGGAAAGAAGTGGTACCTGGAGGCGAAGAACTACTCGCAGGACCTCCTGAGCGACCAGCGCCGGCGGAAGTTCATCGAGGGCTTCGGCTCGACGGATCGCCTCAAGGACGTCCCCGAGAAGCTGGAGCAACTCGCCCGGGCGCCCTGGTTCATCCGGAAGATCGCCTCCGCGCGAATCACGCGACAGGCCAAGAAGATGCACTTCGGCCAGGTGCTGCCCATCGAGGACGTCGAGACCCTCCTCGGCTTCACGAACTCCATCGTGCGCGTCGCGTGCGTCTGCCGGTGGGCAACGAAGGGCGTCGACGCGCGCTACTGCTATGGCGTCAGTGTCGGGCCCGGCAGCGGCATGGCGGGGCTCGGAGGCGACGACAGCTTCCTCAAAGGCCCCGACGGCTGGCGGATGGAGAAGGTCACGCGCGAGGAGGCGCTCGATCAGATGCGCGGACACGAGCGCGAGGGGCTCTGCCACACGGTCTGGACGTTCATGACCCCGTTCATCGGCGGCATCTGCAACTGCGATCGCACGGATTGTCTCGCGATGCGCGCGACGGTCGGCCACGGGGTGCGGGTGATGTTCCGCGGAGAGCAGGTCGCCGAGACGAACCCCGATCTCTGCATCGGCTGCCGCGCCTGCATGAGAGTCTGCCCGTTCGGCGCCATGGGCTATAGCGCCGCGCGAGAGAAGGTTGAGATCGACCCCCGCCGCTGCTACGGCTGCGGCTCCTGCCGCTCCGTCTGCGCCAAGGCCGCCATCTCGCTGGTCGGCCGCCGCGAGGTCGCGGCCGCGAAAGACCTGTGGTGACGAGGCTCCCGGAGAGCGTCGCTCAGCGCCGATGCGGATGGAGTTGCCCGGAGGCCTTCCACGAGGCGCGGACGTCATCGGCCGAGCGGGCGTAGAAATAGGCGAATCGCCCTTGCTCGTCGCGAACGGGATTCGGGGCGTAGAGCCTCTGGAACTCCGCATTCAGCGCCAGCTCCGCGTTATAACCCCACGGGCCGGCGGCCCCGTTCTCCAGGTCGGAGGTCTTCCCCAGAAGCGAAGGCGCGACGCCGCACTCCACGAAATCGGGCGCGCGCGACAGGACGTAGCCGACGTCCGATTTGCTGTGCCCGATGACCCGCGCGCGGTTCGGCTCGACCCGCGCGATGTGCGAATCCACCTTCCCCAGCATGTCGATGACGGGCCGTTCGCTGTAATAGCCCGCGTAGCCGAGGCCGAAAAGCGCCACCGTCGAGCCCGACGGGGTGTTGTCGCGGATCGCCTCGCCGATGGCCACGTGCTGGACGTTCCACTCGCGCAGGTCGATGCTGATCCGGATTCCCTCCCGCGTTTCGCCTATGGGCTCCACAAGCACCCCGACTGCGCACACCAGGAGCCCCGCGGCGAGTCCCTTCCACGGACGCCTCAGCCCCGGAAGTTCCCACGCGGCCGTCGCCACGCCCCAACCTGCCGCCGCGCATAGAAGCACCGACACGGGGAAGAGAAACCTGTATTGCGGGAAGATATCTCCCCCCACCACGACCGCCGCCGCGGCCTGGGCCACGACGCACGCGCCGAGCGTCGCGATTTTCCGGTCGGCCGTGCGCGCGAAAGCGAAGAGCGCCACGATTCCGAGCGCGGGGATCGTCGCGAGCCACCCGCCGAGGTAGGCAAACCCTCCCGCGAACGTCCCGGCGCCCGCCTTGAGGTAGAAGCTGTTCGGCAGCGCGGCGGCATAATAGGCAAGGCGGAAGATTTCCCACGCGACGACGGGCAGCGCCGCGGCGGCCGCGAGGAGCAGCGCGCGCGAGGGCCGGCTTCGGTTGAAGAGGATCATCGCGACGACGATCACAATCCACGACGCCCCGGCGGTCGCGTGCGTGAGCGGCAGCAATCCCGCGACGAGCGCCGCGGGGACGGTCATGCGGTCGATGCGCCGGAGCGTCCAGACGAGGAACGCCGAGGTCATGTAGACCTCGAACCCGGCGTGAGCGTGATAGCTGTGATTGGGCAGAAAGACGTAGAAGAGCCCCGCGACCATCCCCGCAAGCCGCGAGCAGCCGTCGTCGCCGAAGAACCGGAACAGCATGAAGAGCGCCGCAAGGCTCAGGCCCAAGTTCAGCAGTTGCACGAAGGCGGGCCTCAGAGCTGCCGGCGCCGGGAGGAAATGGATTCCCGTCATGAAGAGCGCCATGAGGGGCGAGGTGAATCCCTCGACACGCTCGCCCGGATTGTAGACGAGCCCCGCGCCCGTGGCGAGATTCCGCCCGTAGCGCATCGTGATCATCTCGTCGTCGTTGATGAGGAAGTGGAGTTTGCCGTCGATCCGCGCCGAGCCCAGGCAGAAGATCACGGCCAGGTGCCACGCGACAAGCAGCAGCGCGAGCATAACCATCAGCGACACGCGCGAACGTCGCACGAAGCCGGCCATCCGCTCGGGTTCGGGTCCAGGGGGCATGATCGCTCCGTCCGGTCTGCGACGCATTGCAGCCGCCGCAGGAGAGTGTTATCATAGTGCCCTGCGGGGCGGAGCGCAACGGCCGAACCCAAGCGGCCCTGGTACCCGGAACCGCGTTGCGGAATGAGCACGGGGTTTGTACTCCTTTAAGGATACGCGAAAGCCCGGGGCGACAGGCAGGAATGCCTGTCCTACAGTTAAGCTAAAACCAAGGAGAACGTCATGAAAGTCGTCGCGATGATGGGAAGCCCGTTGGGAATGAAGGGGAACACGGGGCCGCTGTTGGCCGGGATGATCGACGGCTTGAAGGCGGCGGGGGCGGAGGTGAAGCTCCTGGAGGTCGGGAAGCTGAAGATCGCGCCGTGTAACGGGTGCGCCAAGTGTCACGTGACGGGCAAGTGCGTCATCAAGGACGACGGCGACAAGGTGAAGCAGGCGATGCTCGACGCGGACGGCATCGTCCTGGCGAGCCCGAACTACATCAACTCCGTCACCGCGCAGATGAAGGCTTTCTTCGACCGCATGAGTTCCCCCATCCACTGCCAGTCGTTCGAGGGACACTACGGCACTGCGGTCGTGACGTCGGGTGGTCTGACCAGCGCGCAGGTGGAGCAATATATCCTCGGTTTCCTGCGGAATATCGGCTGCTGGACCGTCGGCAGCGTGGGCGCCGCCGCGTTTGAGATCACCGACCCCGCGACGCGCGCCAAGGCCGTCGCCGCCGCCTCGGCGCTCGGCGGGAAGCTCGCCGCCGCCATTCGCGACCGGGAGACGTATCCCGAGCAGCTCCAGGCCCGCCAGGGGATGATCGAGCGCATGAAGATGCTCGTCACGATGCACAAGAACGACTGGCCGCACGAATACGAGTATTGGAAGACCCAGGGCCGCCTGTAGGAGTGCCGCCGCGGCGCGCGGCCGGGTGCGAGGCTGAACGGCTTCCGGGCCGATTTGCACCCGTTGGAGAGAATTCCTGTAACAGACCCCGTCCCGGCGACAACACATAGATTTCGCGCGTGAAAGTGCTCTGAACACTGCGCGTCCGAAGCGGGACGCCAACATGAAAGAGGAGACGGCGATGAGAAAGATCGTGACGGGGGCGATCGTGGTGCTGCTGGGAGCGTGCGCGTGTTCGTGGGCGGGGGAGAACCTCCTGGCCAACGGCGGGTTCGAGGCGGCGGACGCGGCGGGGACCACGATTGAGAAATGGACGACGTGGAAATGGAACGGCGAGTGCCAGGTCGGCGTGGACACCGACATCAAGCACAGCGGCAAGTCCAGCTTCGTGATGTCCGCGAGCGAGACGTGCAAGATCGCGATCCACCAGGCGGTGGATACGCAAGCGGGGTTCTACAAGCTGAGCGGGTACGTGAGGGGGATCAACCTGAAGCCGGGGACGTGGGACCGCGGGATGGTGATCTCGATGGAGCCGAAGGGCAAGGAATTCCTGGACAGCCTGCCGCTGGGAACGTACGGGTGGCGGAAGTTCGAGCGGACGTACAAGCTCGCCGAGGCGTGCCCGAAGAACGAGATATACATCTATCTGTTCGGGGCGGGCAAGGGGTGGCTGGACGACCTGACGCTGGAGAAGGTGGAGGGCGACGGCCTGAAGGAAGGGCTGGTGGTGGGTGAGCCGGAGAAGATCGAGGAGTACGCGGGCGCGGACGGCATGAGGTGCGCCTTCTGCGGGATGAAGCTCAACCCGAAACTGCCGAAGTGCGTGGTCTGCGGGGAGCCGACCGTGGGCCTTGAGGCGTACGCGAAGGCCGTGAAGGAACTGAGCGTGCTGGACGAACTCTCGGCCCTGGTCACCCAGGCGAAGGCGAAGGGGATCAACACGCTGTATGCGGAGATCCCGCTCATCACCGGAAAGAGGTACCTGGACGAGGGATGGAGGAAGCAGACGGACGAGGCGAAGCGCGCGGACTGGACGGCGTTCCTGGTGAAACAGGCGACGTATGAGAAGGCCGCGCTGGAAGGCGCGCTGGCGGGCAAGCCGGACCCGAGGGTTCTTCCGCCGATACCGGACTACCGGAAACTCGAGAAGAAGGACAACTACTTCTACCTCGACGGCAAGCCGATGCTGATCGTCACGCAGGGAAACTCGGGCGGCGAAAGCGGGGATAAGCGGTACCTGGCGCCGGGCAACATCTACGGGATCGTCTCGGCGGTGGGAGCTTCGCGGTACGACTATGACAAGACGCCGATCTGGAAGCTGTTTCAGGAAGACCCGAAGTCGCACCGGGTCTATGACGGCGGCTGGTGCGGGCACATCATCCGGGACAAGTGGAGCATCGGAGGCGCGAGCGTAGGGCCGTGCGTCATCAGCCTCGACTATCCGCCGATGAGGGAAGCCGTGAAGCAGTCGGTCGTTCAGAAGGCCCAGGAGTTCGCCAAGTACGCTTCGACGCGGCCGGAGCGGATTATCAGCATGGACTGGGAGTTCACGTATCAGAATTACGACGAGTCGTCCGGGCTCCTGTGGCAGAAGTGGCTGAAGGAGCGGCACGGGACGATCGAGACGCTGAACGGGATATGGAAGACGACGTTCAAGAGCTTCGACGAAGTGACGCTGCCGTCAATCGAATGGAACGCGGAGAAGAACCCGGCCAAGTACTACGACTTCAGCGAGTTCAACCTCTGGCGGTTCACGGATTACTTCGTGTGGGCCCGCAAGGTGATCCAGGGCGTGGCGCCGGGGTACCCGATGACGACCGGCGGCGGCAACCCCTTCGGGGCGGACTTCGCCAAGCAGGGCATCGACGAAGAGCTGCTGATGACGATGGGCGCGGAGGACGTCTTCCTGTCGGAGACGGGCAGCCGCTCCTGGGGCACGGCGGTGACGATGGACCTTCAGCACAGCATCGAGCCGAAGGCGATGATCCACGACCCGGAGTATCATTCGACGGGCGGGTTCATGCCGCTGATGTTCTTCCACGGCGCGAGCACGCTGGACTTCTACAACGTGCAGAGGGACGGCCTGAACAAGTCGTTGCCGCACGGGTACGCGATGCTGCGCGCGTGCCTGGAACTGAGGCGCCTGAGCGAGTATATCGTGCAGTTCCCGAAGGCGACGCCGCAGGTGGCGCTGCTCTATTCGAGAGGGTCGCTGATTCAGCGGCACCCCGGACGGACGGGCAGCGGCGAAGGCTCGGACTCGCCCTACACGCTGGAGTTGAAGAAGTGCTACAAGGCCGGCATCCAGTTGGACACGGCCATGGGATTCAAGACGACCCGGCAGGTGAAGGCGGGGATCCCGCAGGACACGAAGGTCGTCATCCTCCCGTGCGCGTATTACATGAACGAGGACGAATGGAAGGGCACCGTGGCCTTTGCCCAGAGAGGCGGCACGGTGGTGGTGACGCCGACCTCGGCGGTGGCGGACGAATACAACCGCCGCAGGGATTATCTGAAGGAACTCGGCGTGGAGATCGTGAAGGAAATGGTGCCGAAGTACCTGGCCGGCAAGGCCGCCGCCGGCGTGGACCGGGTGGGGTCGGAGTATGACTTCATCCAGGGCCCCATCGCGTTCACGGAGGTGGCCCAGTCGCCGACCGCGACGATCAAGTGGACCGCGGCGGGAACGGCCCCGGCGACGCTGACCGGCGACGGCATCCGGCAGGACATCAAGCTGACCGGAGCGAACGAAGTGCTGGCGACGTTTGAGGACGGGAAGCCGGCGATCGTGCAGCGGAAGCTGGGAGCGGGAAACGTGGTGTACGTGGCCATGCAGCTCGACGAGACGAGCATGGCGCTGCTGCTCGACTGGGTGTACGACCGCGCGGGAGTCAAGAGGCTGGCCCGCGTGACCGACCCGGCGGGAAAGCGGATCCCCGGCCTCGAAACACGCACCGTCGCAGGCCCGAACGGGACGCTGACGTACCTCTACAACATGACCGAGAGCACGGTCAAGGCGGTGATCCACCCGGCGGCGGGCGTCCCCGTGGGAAGCATCGAAGACCTGACCTACGCGCGCACGGTGAAGCCGGATGCGGCAATCGAACTGGGACCCTATGACTGGGTGGTGCTGAAGCTCAAGCCGTAAGACTTGTGACAGATCAGCAGAATCCGGCGGACGCCTCGGGGCCAATCCCGTGCGCGTCCGCCGGCGTTTCTGAGGCACGCGCCGGAGGCCAAATGCCTCTTGCGGCCGGGCGACCAGGACGGATATCATTGTCCGGAAAAGGAGGGCCGCCGTGCCGCACGTGCGCCTGTCGGTGATCATCGCCCTGCTGCTCTTCGCCGCCTCGGCGTACGCCGATTGGCCCAACCTGCGGGGGCCGCATTACAGCGGGGTTTCGGACGAGAACGGCCTCGCCTCCTCCTGGCCGGCGAACGGGCCTCCGGTGCTCTGGCGCGCGGAGTTGGGACAGGGGTATTCCTCCTTCGCCTGCTCGGGCGACCGAGTCTACACGCTGGACCAGTCGCGCTCGGCGGAGTGCGTCGCGTGCCTCGACGTCCGCACGGGCCGCGAAATCTGGCGCCGGGGCATCGACCTGCCGTGGAAGTTCGACAGCGACCTCCCCGGCCCCCGCTCGACGCCCACGCTCGCCGGCGGCCGCGTCTACTACGCCGGGGCCTTCGGCGTCGCCGGATGCCTCGACGCGCGCAACGGAAGCCCCATCTGGTCGTTCAACGTCACCGAGACCTTCCGCGGCGAAGGCACGTTCTTCGGCTATGCCTGTTCGCCGCTCGTCGAAGGAGGGCGCGTCTTCCTTTCCGCCGGCGGCCGGGACGCCGCGGTCGTCGCGCTCGACGCGAAGACCGGCTCCGTCCTCTGGACGAGCGGCAGCGGGCCTGCGAGCTACGCCTCGGCGATGCCGATCACCGTGGGCGGCCGCAGGCAGATCGTCGTCAGCCTGATGAACGTGATCGAGGGGCTCGACCCGGCAACGGGGAACCGGCTCTGGGAGTCCCGGGGGTCGAAGGGCTACGACGAGCACACCGCGCAGCCGCTCTGGGAAGAGCCCTGGCTCCTGGCGCCCACCTCCTTCCGGCTCGGCTCGCGATGCTTCCGGCTGGACGCCTCGGGATTGACCCCCGCCTGGCAGGGCCGCGTCCTCTCCAACGACTTCGTCTCCAGCGTCGCGCGCGGCGGGCTCGTCTACGGCTTCGACCTCGAGGACATGCAGCCGACGGGTGAGCGTCCCGCGGCCGGACGGTTCAAGTGCATCGAGATCGCCACGGGCAAGGTCCGCTGGCAGGCGAAGGAAACCGGCATGGCCTCGGTCGTCGCCGCCGACGGCAAGCTTATCCTCTGGAACGAATCCGGCGAATTGATCCTCGCGCGCGAGACGCCCGAGCGGTACGAAGAGATGGGCCGCGCACCGATCTTCTACAACGAGGTCTGCTGGACCGCGCCCGCGTTCGACCGGGGGCGCCTCTTCCTCCGCGCGCAGAATCAGGCGGCCTGCGTCTGGCTCGCCGATTCGCCCCCGCCGACGACGCCCCTGAAACCCCTGCCCAGGCCAGCGCCTTATCACCGGACGTTCAGCATCTGGCGCGGAAGCTCGCTCCTCGTCCCCGTTTCCTCAGACCTGTGCCGCTGGTTCGCGTGGTCGCTGGGAGGCGTGTTCCTGCCGGCCATCCTCCTCGGCGGGCTTGCCGGAAGGCTTCGCTCCGCGAACGCGGCGCGCGCCGTCTTCTCGGTTGCGGCGCTCGCGCTCGGCGTGACGGCGGTATGGCCGCTGAGCCGCATCGAGGGGCAATTCGTCTTCACGTGGCCCGCGGCGCTCTACCTGGCATGCTTCCTCGCGCTCGTCGCGTCGATGGGGTCGAAGGAAGGCGGCCGCCGGGCGCGCATCGCGTCGCTCATAGCGGGGCTTTCATTCGTGGCGCTCTGCGTGGGATACTACCTGCTCTGCAGGAACCTGTTCCTCCTGGCCGGATACGGGTTCCTCACCGGCCTCGCCATCGCCGCGCCCGTCACCGTATTCGCAGCGGCCAGGGCGCGCCGGTCGAGCCGGCCCGTCGTGCAGCTCCTCTGGGTGCTCGCGTCGTTCACCGTCTTCTTCTGGGCCGCGGGCTGCTTCACCCTCTGGCGGACGAGGCTGTAGCCGGTTTCGCCCGCGGGTCTTCGAACAGCATGACGGGACAGTCCCTACAGAAGATCGTTCTTCACGATCCAATCCCGCTCCGCCTTCGCGATGATGCGATTGGCCTCGGGCGTGTGGTGGATGTTTGAGAACCACTTCGGATCGTTCTCGTGCCCGCGGTCGAAGCGCCGGTTGGTGATGAGCTTGCCGTAGGGCGTCTGGCGATAGCGGAGGTCCCAGTTGCCGCGCTTCGTCTCGCGGCGCATCGCCTCCCAGATATCGAGACAACCGTCGACCGAGTCGCCGAGCCTGCGCAACGCGTCGTAATACGGCTTCAACTCGCGGTTCCAGTCACGGTCGGAGTGCTTCGGATAGTCGACGTAGGTGCCGGTTTCGAGCACGAGCTTCGCCTTCGGGAAGTCCCGCCGAAAGCGCCGGATGAACTCGCGGTGACGCTTCACGAAGACGTCGACGCCATAGCCCCCGCGGTCGTTGATGCCCAGGCGCATGAAGAGGACGTCGATGCGGTCGAGGGTCAGCAGGTCGCGCTCGTATCGCTTCGAGCCGAGGAACCTCTGGATCGTGTCGCCGTTATGCCCGGCGTTCTCCACCTCGACGGCGAGCGCGGGGTAGTCCTTCGCGAGGAGCTTCGAAAGCATCGCGTCGACGCGGTCGTCCGGGGCCAGGTAGGACGTGATGCAGTTGGAGTCGCCGCAGATGACCACGCGGCGATCCGGCGCGGGCCTGGGCGGGACCTCGTCCATTCGGAAATCGCGGTACTCGACGGCGCCTTTCTTGTGCTCGCAGAAGTAATTCACTTGCGCCTTCCAGACGGGCAGGCGCGGACGGCAGAAGCACTCCACGCGGCTCCAGCCGGGCCTGCCGGCCGGGAAGTCGAGATACGTGTAGGTGAACTCCGAGCCGTCGGTCATGAAGAGTTGCGTGAAGATCGTGTTCTGGCAGTCCGGGCCGTCCCAGGGCGGCACGCCCTTCGTGCGGCCCTCGGCGCTGAAGAGCAGCGGCACGGCGGGGATGTCCTTCACGATCACGAACGAGTGGACGTGCTTCTCGAAGATGTCCTTCGAGACGAAGCGGACGCGGTCGGGGATGTGAATGATAGGCACGTCTTCTCCTTTTCGCCCTCACCCGGCCTCTCCGGAGGGGAGAGGGGATGAAGAGCCGGGGTCATTTATGCGGCGGCGCCAGGAATCTCTCAACGTCGAGCCCGTGGGCGCGCATGATCTTCACCTTCTTCTTCAGGTCGCCGACGACGTCCGGGCCGAGGAGGAACGTGTCCTGGTGCTTCGCGTCCTCGGCATGGCCGATCTGATCGAGCCCGCGCTCCTCGAAGAGCCGAATCAGCTCGTTCGCGTTGTCGAACTCATCGCGCATCAGCTCGTTGAACGCGAGGATGCCGCCCTCGCCCGTCCAGGAAGCTTCCTTCGGCGGAACGTAGTTCTCCCGCGCCAGCTCC
Source organism: Planctomycetota bacterium (assembly GCA_037439485.1). Classification (GTDB taxonomy): domain Bacteria; phylum Planctomycetota; class DG-23; order DATKVD01; family DATKVD01; genus JBBIVY01. The sequence goes on from JBBIVY010000083.1 coordinate 14,289, forward strand.
GCCTTGTGCCGGTCGCGGATGAGTTGCGCGAAGTAGAAGTTGTAGGCCGAGCGCGTGCAGGCCACGAACACGCGCGTCGCGGTTCCCAGCCCGAAGAGCCACTCCCCCGCCGGGGCCTTGCGGCACTTCTCGAACGTCGCCGCGACGCCGCGGAGGGTGTCAAGGCACGCCAGCAGCGCCGGAATGCCGTCGCCGTTTCCCGTGGCCGCCGACATGCGCCCGCCGTGAAGGTCGATGTAGTCCGTGCGGGCCTCGTCCCGGCGGATGTTGAAGACGTAGGGCAGGAAGTAACCCTCCTCCGCGGGGGTGAGCAGTTCCGGCTTGAAGACGAGCGGCCGCGTGAGGTGCCGCAGCGAGAGCGCCGTGTAGGTGGGCGCCCATTGCACGAGCGCCGCCTTGAGCGCCAGCGCCCGGTCAAGCGTCACGAACGCCTCGAAGAGGTCGTCCGCGTTCTCCCTGCCGCCCCACGTCGCGCAATACTCCCTCAGCCGCTCGAACCGCGCGCGCAATCCCGCCTTCATCGGGCGCTCGATGCCGTCCTCCACCATCTCCAGCACGCGGCCGACGGTCTCAGGCGTGTCGACGCTCCGGCGGTACACGCCGGTGAAGCTGAGGATGACGGTGTCCACGACGTCCGCCTGCGCGCGCTGCATCGAGGCGATGACGGCGAGCGGGTTGACGAGCCCAACGACGGGGACGAGGTCCCCGGTGAGCGAGCCCGCGCCCACGACGGTCGGCGTCAGCCGGGCGAGGTACGAATCGGGCGGCAGCGCGCGCACGATCTCGGGCTGCTCGTTGCCCCAGAAGTTCGCGTGGCCGATGTAGACGCCGACGTCCCCGCCCGCCTTCGCGGCGCCCTTGTGAAGCGTTTCGAGAAACTCCTTCACCCGCTGCCCGGCGGTCTTCGAGCGGCATCCGCGCGGGCCGTTCGGGCCGGAATAGAGCGCCGAGGCCCAGCAGAACCCGCTGCCGGCGTCGTTCGCGTTGAAGAAATACGCCTCCAGCGACGGCACCTCGCGCTTGAGCGCGCCCATCATCCACTCGTACATCTCGCGCACCTCGCCCTCGTCGGTGCAGAGCGAGAACTCCTCCCGCGTGCTCCGCCGCGGATGGTCGATGCGCGGGCCCCGGAGGTGCGGGTACTTGCGGAAGAACCCCTCGGGGATATAGAACGGCTCCTGGCCCTGGAAGGCGGCGCCGAGGCCCAGCTTCTTCAGCGTCGCGGCCCTCGCGCGAACGACGCCGAGGTTCTTCTTCACAAATGTCCGGTCCATGAACGGCGCGATCTTCGGGTGCGGCACCACCCGCACGAAGGGCGAAGCCTGGTCGCAGTACTCGTGCCAGTGGCTTCCCCCCGGCGGAATGTCGCCGAAGGCCAGGTCCGACAGCCCCGCCACGTCGACCAGCACGCGTCCGTGCTTCTTCAGCGCCGCCGCCTTCCGCGCGAACGCTCCGAAGTCCCGCAGGTTCCGAGCGCCATAGAACAGAATGAACCGTTTCCGGGCGGACATGCCATGCCTCCTCGCAAAGAGACGAGAGTCGACCCGTCATTGTACCCCTCGCCCGAAGCACATGCAACTGAATGCCGCGCGACAGGCCCCTTTACAAGCCGCGGCGCGACGGCTATAATGCGCCGGCGCATTCGCTTCCACGGGACCCGACGCCATGGAAAAACCCACGACGATCATCAAGGGCAACGCGGTCTTCGGACCCGTCAACGCGATCGCGCGCGTCGCGCTCCTCGCGGTCTTCCTCGGCCTCGCCGTGCTGACGGGGTGGCTCGACCATTCGAAGACCGCGACGCTGGGCATGATCTCCGACACGGCGAGCGTCGCCTTCTTCCTCTGCCTCGTCTTCAGCGCGGCGGCCACCTACGAGCTGGTGTCGCTGGCCATCCTCGCGGCGGTGCGGATGCAATCGGGCCCCGCGGGCGAAGTGAAGATGCTGACGAGCTTCGCGCGCGTGGTGGCCATGCTCGTCGTGGCCGTGCTCTTCATCTACTGCACCGGCAAGCTCGGCGCGGTCGGCGCGGTGGGCGGAGCGTTCGTCGGCATGGTCATGGGCTTCGCCCTGCAGGCGCCCATCAGCGGCATGGCGGCCTGGGTGCTCGTCACCATCAAGCGCCCGTTCCGCGTGGGCGACCGCGTGCTCTTCCCGTCGCTCAACCTCCTCGGCGACGTGCTCGAAGTCGGCCTGATGTACACCAAACTCGACCAGGTCGGCGGCTCCATCGGCTCCGAGGACGCCATCGGACGCAACATCCTCATCCCCAACGCCATGCTCTTCAGCCAGGTCGCCATCAACTACACCCCCAAGCAGATGGCGGCGTACTTCCTCGACGAGGTCGTCATCCGCCTCACCTACGACTCCGACTGGAACGCGGCGGAGAAGATCCTGCTCACCGCGGCCCGCGAGGTCACCGGCGACATCATCCGCTCGACGGGCAAGGAGCCGTACATCCGCGCGGACATCTACGATTACGGCGTCTACATGCGCCTGCGCTACCAGACGCTGGCGACCGACCGTCCCCGCATGGCGCACGAGATCCTGAAGCGCATCTTCCTCGAGTTCCAGCGCAACCCGCGCGTCGACTTCGCCATCCCCTTCATCTATTCCTATCGCAAGGGCATCGAAATGCCCTCCCGCGGCCAGTCTCCCCTGGGCCCCGAGACACTCACCGACGTGCCGCTCGACCTCATCGACGACCCGCAGTCCGACCAGCCGCTCTCCGACGAAGACCGCCGCGGCGTCGAGGAACTCGCCCTGCGCATCCAGAAGATGGGCCTCCTCCAGCCCGTCGTCGTCCGCCGGATGCAGAACGGCCGCTGGGAACTCGTCGCCGGCCGGTTCCGCCTCCTCGCCTGCAAACACCTCGGCTGGAAAGTCGTCCCCGCCATCATCCGCAGCAACTCCGCCTCCGCCTCCGAGATCTCCCTCCCCCAGGACCCTCCCCCCTCCCCAGCCTCCGACCTCGCCCTTTGAGCCTCACCTCAGCCCCATCGCCCCCCGCCTCA
>JBBIVY010000084.1:0-16823 GCA_037439485.1 Planctomycetota bacterium
GCGCTCAACGCCGCTCGCCGCCCGCTGGAACAGCCGTAGGCTCGTGGCCGTGGTTCAAGCTCGCTCGTCGCGAAGCAACTGTCCCATTGCGCCGACTGGGATCACTGGGTAGAATATCCGCGCTTTCATTGCCCCGATATTCCCGGAGACGTTCATGACAGAGCCCCAGGGCCTCCCGGCGACGCGGAGGATCAGCACGGCAGTGGTCATCGCCGTTCTTGTCCTCGTCGTGCTCCAACAGGCCATTCAGCCCCTTGCGGACATCATCCCGAGCCTTGAGTTCGCGAATATAGACGATTGGCTGACCATCGCCATGTCGCTGGCGACGCTGGTCCTGATGGTGGCTCACTTCGCGAGGATCCGGAACCGCGCCCGCTGGTATGCTATGCTTTTCTTCCGCGTTGACGCCGCGCCGGAGGAAGACGGCCGGGCGCGCTCCGCTGCCTCCACGGCGGCCACGAGCTTCGTGCTCTTGGTCTACACGGTGATCTTCTATTGGACGGTGGCGCAGGGGGCGATGTTTCTCATGTGTCTCTTCGTAGGGCTCAGCGAGGTCTACGTCAAGACGCGGCTCTGCACGATGGCTGCGCTCGCCGGGTTGGCGGTGCTCTTCCTCGTCGTGATGCTCGTGAAGCTTCGCCCGCTGTTCAGGCGCCTCAGGTCCGTGGCGTCGGGCGCGCAGGCCTGAGCCGTCAACCTCATCGCCCCGCCTCCACGACCGACCCCGAGCTTCCCGCCTGGAGCGCGTAGAGATACTTCTGCGACGCGAGGTAGAGCGCGCCGTTGGCCGCAGCGGGCGAGCCCACGAAGTTCTCACGTCCCGCGGCGTCCGACAGGACCTTCTTCTCCCGTCCGTGGGCGAAGACGATCAGCCCGCGGTCGTTCGTCGGCACAAACACCTTCCCGTCGGCGACGAGCGGCGAGCCCCATACCTGGGCCGTCTCGTGGGTCCAGAGGACTTTGCCCGTATCGGCATCCAGGCAATAGACCGTGCCCGCCGCGTCCGCCGTGTAGAGGAGGCCGTCGGCGATAGCGGCCGTGCTCGACGTCGACTGGATCTTATCGAACGCCCAGACGAGGCCCGTGCCCGAGATGTCGCCCGACTTCGTCGCGTCCACGCACAGAAGCCGCCCCGGTCCCGCGTGGCGCCCGCTCTTATGCAGGTCGTTTCCGATCGAGAAGTAGACACGGTTTCTGTAGAAGACCGGCGAGGCGATGACCTCCGCCGCGTTGAGGCGCGTCGTCATGAGCCCCGGACGGTAGTTGCCCGGGTCGAGGGCGTTGAACTTCCACGCGAGTTTCAACTCGCCGGCGGCGCCTCCGGCGCCGGGAGCGAAATCGGCCTCGAAGGCGTAGCACGTTCCGTCGCCGCCGCCCAGGATGACGAGGTCGTGCCCGTTGACCGTCGCCAGGGCCGGCGTGGAGTGCGCCCCGTGGAACGTGCGCTCGAACACGCGCTCCTTCTCGACCGCCAGCAGTTTCCCCGTGTTCTTGTCGAGCGCCACCAGGCTCGGCGAATCGTAATGCGCCTCGTGATAGGTCTTCTTCCACTCGTTGATCCATATCTCCGACCCTTCGAGTTGGAACCCGCTCAGCGTCGTGCATGTCGCGACGTAGAGGACGTTCCCGCGGACGACGGGCGATGTGTTGACGGCGTTGAAGGGCCAGGCGTTCGCCTCGCGCAGCGGGTCAAACTTCCAGAGGACATCCGCGTCGAGAGGCCCGAGCGTCGCGGGTGTGCCGGCGGACCATTCGAGAATCCTGTGGCCGTCACGGGCGATCTCGTGCTTGATGCGCTTGCGGCCGCTTGCGAAGTAATTCGCCTCGTCGGTAAACGGCCCGTGATTGCCCGCAGCCAGGCCGTCGGGGCTGAGGCAGAGGACGTCACCGTTGTGGGTCTCAATGTAGACGTGGTCGTCGTCGACCGTGGGCGTCGCCGTGATGCCGAACGAGCGGTTGAGGAGCTTCGAGCAGAAGGGAGATCGCATCCGCCAGAGCAGCGTGCCGTCGGACTCGCGGAAGCACCACAGCATCCCGACCGTGCGGTCGTCGCCGAAGGAGCCTTCCCCCCCGCCGACATAGACCTTGCCGCCCGCGATGACGGGGCTGCCGTAAGTCCCCGAGCCGAGCCTCGCGGCCCACTTGACGTTCGCCAGACCGGTGGTCTTCTTGTCCGTAACCTCGTCGAACCGGTCGGGCAGTCCCTTCTCATCGCTGACCATGTTCCGGTCGGCCCGTCCGCACCACTGCGTCCAGTCCCCCGCCTGCGCCAAGCCGGGGACGAGCGCGAAATGTAAAAGGAAAAGTCCCGCCGCCATCGCCAGAGTCAAAGCCGGTCGTCGCATGGAATCCCCAATCCGGAAGCGGAGGCGAGTCGAAAAAGCGGCATTATATCCGCCCCGGCCTCCGGGAACAGGCAAAAAGCGGAAGATCGGGAAAGGAGCGCTCAGTCGTCGCGTTCGCGGCTCTCGGGCCGACGGTCGGGTTTCGACTTGGGGCGCTGCATTCGCGCGCGGCCGCACTTGGGGCAGACCCACTTGCGCTTCTTGTGGTGGCTCCGCTTCATCTCGCGCATCGGGCTGCCGCAACGATTGCAGTTCATGGGCTCAGCTTCCCACGTATTTCGCGTATAGGCTTCGCGCGGCGGCGGGGTCCGTGAGCCCCTTGATGATTGCCCGCCCGTCGCGGAAGACGGTTACCTCCCTGCCCTCGACGTGGAACCGCACGAAGTGATCGCTCGCGAGGACAATTGAGCCCGGCCCAAGACGCGCTGCGAGCGCCGGGAGGTCGACCGTCACTCCCGCCGGCGCAGAGACATGCACCGCATCCCGGCCGCAGAGCTTGACGCCCGAGGTGCTCGATTCCGGGGCGAGGTAATCGAATCGCTTGAGCCCGCAGGCCGGGCAGCCGGGACGCCGGGGCGCCGTGGCAAACGATTCCCGCCATGACCCTTGCCAGACGTCGATTGCGAGAAGCCCCTTTCGCAGCAGGTCCCGCCGGCCGCCGAGCAGTTTGAGCGCCTCCGCGACCTGCATCGACGCGGTGACGGCCACGGCGGGGCCGAGGATGCCTGCGGTCTCGCACGTCGGCGATTCGCCGGGCTGTGGGGCGTCGGGGAAGATGCACCGGAGGCACGGCGTCTCGCCCGGAAGGATCGTCATGATGCGGCCTTCGGCCCCGAGCGCGGCGGAGTAGATCCAGGGAGTGCCCGTCTTCACGGCCACGTCGTTGACGAGGTAACGCGTTTCGAAATTGTCCGTGGCGTCGAGGATGAGGTCGACCCCCGAGAGGAGCGACTCGGCGTTGGCTGGGTTAAGGTCTGAGATGCGCGCGTCGAGCCGGACGTCGGAGTTCGTGAGCGCCAGCTTGCGCCGGGCGGCCTCGGCCTTGGGAGCGCCCGAGCGCGCGTCTTCTTCGTCGAAGAGCATCTGCCGCTGGAGGTTGTGGAGTTCGACGATGTCGCGGTCGATGAGCCGCAACTCCCCCACCCCGGCGCGCACGAGCAGGCTCGACGCGACGGAGCCGAGCGCCCCGACGCCGACGAGCGCCACGCGCGAAGCACCGAGACGACGCTGCGATTCCTCGCCGAAGCCGGCGAAGCGAATCTGCCGCGAATATCGTTCGAGGTCCGACAAGGGCTGCTCCCGTAAGCGTGGAACGACGATATTCTACACGCTTCCCCGGTCGAACTCAACGGCCCGTTCGTCGATTTCATTTGACAGAAAGGGGCATTTTGAGACATAATAAGTCGTTGCTGCGAGGCACTTTACGGAAGACGCCATGAAGATCGTGCGGTTCGGCACCCCATCGGCCCGCAAGGCCATCGACGACTTGAAACGCCGGCTGTCCGTTGGCGCGGGAGCGGTTACGCCCGCGATGCGGCGGAAGACGGTTCAGGTTTTCGGCAAGCCCCTCTCCCCCATCGAGAGCGTCCGGCGCATCGTCGCCGACGTCCGGAGCGAGGGCGACAAGGCCGTGTTCCGATACGTCCGCCTTCTCGACGGCGTCCGACTCACCTCGGGAAATGTGCGGGTGCCGGAGAAGGAAATTGCCGCCGCGGTGAAGAAGGTACCGGCGAAGTTCCTGCGCGCTGCGCGGGCCGCGATTGCCAACGTGCGGCGCTTTCAGCGAAACATCCTCGGCCGCGCGCCGAAGGACCTTGTCGTCGGCGGCCGGCGCACGGGCGTGAGGTTCGTGGCCGTCGCGCGGGCCGGCGTTCACGTGCCGGGATTCTCGGCGGTGCTGCCCTCCTCGGCGATCATGACGGTCGTCCCCGCCCAGGCCGCGGGGGTCAGCCAGATCGCGGTATGCACGCCGCCGCGGGCGGATGGGACCGTGTGCCCCGAGATCCTCGCGTGTTGCGCGCTGATGGGAATCACCGAGGTCTACCGCGTCGGCGGCGCGCAGGCCGTCGCGGCGATGGCCTTCGGAACGAAGTCGATCCCGAAGGTGGACGTCGTCGTCGGGCCGGGAAACACGTTCACGACGCTCGCGAAGAAAGAGGTCTTCGGCGACGCGGCGATCGATCTTTTGGCGGGCCCGAGCGAGGTGCTCGTGCTTGCGGACGATTCGGCCGACCCGGCCGTCGTCGCCTCCGATATCCTCGGACAAGCCGAGCACGCACCGGCCGCCGCGGTGATGGTGACGCCGAGCGCGCGCCTCGCGGCCGCTGTCGTCGCGGAGGTCGAAAGACAAGTCGCCCCCCTCGCCCGCCGTGAGAGGACGGAGGCGGTGCTCAAGGAGTATTCCCTCGTCGTCGTCACGCGGACGATGGCGGAGGCGATCGACGTTACGAACGAGTTTGCGCCGGAGCACCTGCAAGTGACGACGCGCGACGACGCCGCGGTTCTGGCGAAGATCACCGGCGCCGGGACGGTGTTCCTCGGCCGGTGGACGCCCATCGCGGCCGGGGACTACTACGCGGGGCCCTCGCACACGCTGCCGACGGGCGGCACCGCGGCCTTCACGAGCGGACTTTCGGCGTGGACCTTCCTCCGCCGGATGAGCGTGGTGAGCTACGACGAACGGGCCCTCGCGAAGGACGCGGCGGACATCGTGACGCTGGCCGAGGCCGAGGGACTTACCGCTCACGCGCAGTCGGTGCGGGCGCGGTTCGCGAAGCGGGGCAAGGATAAGTGACATGGCCAAACGATACTTCAGACCGACGGTCGAACGCATGGCGGGCTACACGCCCGGGTTCCAGCCGAAGGTCGCGGACTATATCAAGCTGAACACCAACGAGAACCCGTATCCGCCCTCCCCCGCCGTAGTCAAGGCGATTGAGAAGGAGATCGGACGGCTCGCGAAGTATCCGGACCCGACCGCGGACCGCCTCCGCGAAGAGGTGGCGAAGGTGTTCGGCGTCAAGATCGAGAACGTCATCGCCGGGAACGGCTCGGATGACCTGTTGAATATCGCGATACGCGCGTTCGTCGATCCGGGACAGGCCGTCGCATTCCCGGACCCGACGTATTCGCTCTACCCCGTGCTTGCGGAGATTCAGGATGCGAAATGCGCGCCGGTCGAGTGGGCGAAGGACTGGTCGCTGCCCGAGGGGCTCTTTGCGAGCGGCGCCCCGCTGACGATTCTCGCCAATCCGAACTCGCCGACGGGGACGTTCGTCGAGCCGGCGCAAATCGCGCAGCTTGCGGACAGCCTTGACGGCGTGCTCGTGGTCGACGAGGCCTACGCGGACTTCGCGCGGGCGAACTGCATGGAGCTCGCGAAGACGCGGGACAACGTGATCGTCTTCCGGACGCTCTCGAAGTCGAGCTCGCTTGCCGGGCTGCGTGTGGGCTACGCCGTCGGCTCCGCGGCGCTCATCGCCGGGCTGATGAAGGTAAAGGATTCGTACAATCTCGACTCCCTCGCGATCGCGGGCGGGGCCGAGGCCGTCCGCGACCAGGCGCACGTGAAGGCAAACGCGGAGAAGATCAAGCGCACGCGCGCGCGCGTCGTCGCGGAACTGGCGAAGCTCGGGTTCCACACGCTGCCGTCGGAGGCGAATTTCATCTTCACGAAGCCCCCCTCGGGAATCGGCGGCAAGGCGTTTCTCGACGAGCTGTGGAAGCGCCTCATCCTCGTCCGGTGGTTCAGCCATCCGAGGGTGGCCGGCGGCGTTCGCGTCAGCATCGGCAGCGACGCCGAGATGGACAAGATGCTCGAAGCCGTCCGGGACATTCTCAAGGGACGTTAATCGGGAGGACGCCAGGTGGCCAAACGCACCGCCGAGATCGAACGGAAGACGAAGGAAACCACGATCCGCCTCGCGCTGGACATCGACGGCGAAGGCAAGGCCGAGGTCGCGACGAAGGTCGGGTTCTTCGACCACATGCTCGACCTGCTGGCGCGTCACGCCTATTTCGACCTGAAGATCAAGGCCGACGGCGACGTCGCGGTGGACGATCATCACACGGTGGAAGACGTGGGGATCTGCCTCGGCGAGGCGCTGAAGAAGGCGCTGGGCGACAAGAAGGGAATTCAGCGGTTCGGCTCGGCGTCGGTGCCCATGGACGAGGCCCGCGCGGACGTGAGCGTCGACCTGAGCGGGCGGCCGTATTTCGTTTACCAGACCTGCAAGCTGCCCGAGAAGATCGGCGCGTTCGACTCGCAGCTCGCGCAGGAATTTCTGCAAGCCTTCGCGACGCACGGCGGGATGAACCTGCACGTCTCGGCGCCTTATGGCGAGAACGGACACCATATCATGGAGGCCATCTTCAAGGCGCTCGCCAAGGCCCTGGCCCAGGCCGTCCGGCTCGAATCGCGCGAGAAAGGCGTGCCCTCGACGAAGGGCGTGCTCTGATCGCGAGCGAAGAAGTTACTGCTTCGTGACGCTTACGGTGCTCGTTCCGACCGTCTTCGACGTGACTTTCTGGCCCTGCGACACGACGGTCATGCTCAGGCTCGACTGAGACGAGCCCGAGGTGATCGCCGCGTTCGCGCGGTCGAACGTCGTCTTGCCGACGTTTCGGCTGGCGGGGTCGATGGTGACCGTGAAGCCGGGCGACACCCGCGTGATCTCCATGGTCGCATTCATCGACACCTCCACCGACTTCTCCGTGGCCGCCTCCACCTTGCACACCGTGTGGATCGCCATGTCGGCGAAATGCCCGAGCGAAACCGACTGGTCCCAGTTCCACGTCTGAGCGACGTCCTTCGGCTCGGCGGGGATGGGAATGCCGAAGATGGCCAGCGCCTGCTTGAGGCTGTCGGTGTTGAGCGACTTTCCGAGTTCCTGCTTCGCCGCTTCCCGGTTCGGCCCCTCGGGGATTTTCGCGAGTACCTCCGCCGTGATCGGCTCGACGCCCGCGACGGCGGTCACGTCGCCCCGGTCGCTTACGGTCGCCGTCACCGTCTTGCCGACGAGGACCTTCGTAATCGTCAGGAACGGGTTGTCCACGGCGCTCTTCACCGGGTCCGCCGAATCGTAGTCGAATTTCACCGTCGGCGAGTCGACGCTCATGGCCATGCGCTTGTAGGTCACGCGCGTCTCGGCGGCGCCGCCGGGGGCGACCGAGAGCACTTCGAGGAGCATCTCCGTGCGCTGCGTCTGCCGGATCTTCGCGGTCGTGCCGTCGGGGGCGATGCGCGTGATGTCCTGCTCGGAACCAGCGACGGCGAGGTACTTCTCCCCCGCCTTGTAGGCGCGACGTAGGATCGTCCCTTCGGCACCGAAGGCGGACGCGGCCAGGAGGAGTATGAGCACGGACGCTGCGGCGACACGGCGAGCGTTGCGGGACATCGGGGTTCTCCTTCAGGCTCACCCGCCGGATGCGGCGCGGGGATTACTTCGGCTGACGCGCTATCGTCATCGTGACCTTGCCGACCACGGCCTGGCGCACGACTCGCAGTCCGGCGCTCATCGTGATGTTGAGCGTCTGGGTGATCTCGCTGGTCGAGACGGCGGGGTCCAAGCGGCTCACGCGGACGGTCCCGGCCTGGACGCTGTCGGGCTCGACCGTCACCTTGAGTTCCGCCGCCGGGTCGGAAGGCAGGGAGGAGAGCTTCCCCTGGACCGACAGCTCGATGGAATCCGGGTTGACCTTCTCCACCTTGTAGTCCATCCGGGAATCGATGTTGATGATGCCGGTTTCGATCTTCTGCTCGCGGACCCACGTGTCGCCGACGCCGACGGACTGCTCGGGAAGCAGCATCCCCGTGCCCTGCATCATCTGGGTGAAGTGCTTCTCGTCCATCGTCGATTCGATCTGCTTGCGCGTGGCCTCGCGTTCGGCGCCGGCCGGGATTTGATCGAGGATCGCCTCGACGATCTTGTCGTAGCCCTTGACGCCCTTGATCTCGCCGCGCGGAGAGATCGACACCGTCAGCGACTTGCCCAAAAGCGCCCGGAGGCCGTTCACCGCGGGGGCCTGCACGTCTTTCTTCGCGGGGTCGGCCGAATCGTAGTCGATCGCGTTGCCCTGCGACGCCGCCTTCAGCGTCACGCGCTCGTAGGAAATCCTCAGCTCCGCCGTGCCGTCCGCGGCGACGCTCATCACTTCCATCGCGAGGTCCATCGACGTGTCCTGCGTCGCCTCCACGACCGGCGCCCCTTCGGGCCTCTGGGTGATGTCGTTGTGCTGGACCATGCGCGCCGAGTAACGATTGCCCGTCTTGTAGGCCGTCCGCAGCAGGACCTTGTTCGCGTCGGCCGCCCACAGGCAGGAGGCGCCGAAGAGCGCCACGGCAGCGCCGGCGAGCGCAAAAGCGATGAGACGACGGGACATGTCGGGCTCCTTAATGCGGCGGGATTCCGGCGGCGTCCGGCGGGCTCTAGCCGCCGATGGGATACTGCGGGCCCCGGAAGGACTCCTTGATGCGGTCGACGCGCTCGCGGAACCCGACGGGCTTGACGGCGAATCGCAGCGAATCGAGCTTCACCTCGACGGAGGGCTCGCATTCGGGCTCGACGATCTCATGGAAGCGGCTCTGGAGGATCTTCTGCATCTTGATTGTCGTGGAAAGCAGGTCCGGCCCGTCCCAGATGGTGCCGCGCGCGAGGATCCGGGTGACGCACTTCTTCTTGCGGTCGTGCGTGAGCTGGACGTCGACGGTGTGGACCTCGGGCTCGCGCTGGAGCGCCCGGATGAGCGCGTGGCGCAGGGCGTGAAGCGACACGGTGATGTTCGGGTCGGCGCCCTTCACCGGGATGTGCGTGCGCATCGCGCGGCCGACGACGTGACGCAGGAGGAAGTAGAGCAGGTTGAGGATGACCGTCGCCAGCGCGACGAAGAAGAGGACGAGCCCCCAGGACTGGTGGGGATTCTCCCCGACCTGGCGGAACCACCAGAGCCGGCCGGGCTGGACATACCAGACGATCCCCAGCGTCCCGCAGACGAGCGCGACGACCCAGTTCAGACACCACACGACGAGGCGCAGCTTGCTCATCGGAATTTCCCGAGCGGCCCCGCGCCGCTCCATCGCCCTAATCGCCCTGGACGACCTTTTCGACGAAGGAGGTGTCGACTTCGCCCTTCACGTACCGCGAGTCGGAGAAGATCTGATACAGAAGCGGAATCGTGGTCTTGACGCCGACGACGACGAACTCGTTCAGCGCGCGCTTCATGCAGGCGATGGCCTCGCCCCGCGTCGGGCGGTGGACGATCAGCTTGGCGATGAGCGAGTCATACGTCGGCGGCACGTCGTAGCCGGCGTAGGCGTGGCTGTCGATGCGGACTCCCGGCCCGCCCGGCGTGATAAACGACTGGATGCGGCCGGGCGACGGGGCGTAGTTGTTCGCCGGGTCCTCGGCGTTGATGCGCGCCTCGATCGCGTGCCCGAGGAGCGGCACGTGCTTCTGCTTCATCGTCAGGCGCTCGCCCGACGCGATGCGGATCTGTTCCTTCACGAGGTCGATTCCGGTCACCATCTCCGTCACCGGGTGCTCGACCTGGATGCGCGCGTTCACCTCGATGAAGTAATAGCGGAGGTTCTTGTCGACGAGGAACTCCACCGTTCCGGCGTTATAGTAGCCGCTCGCCGTCGCCAGGCGCACCGCGGCCTTGCCCATCTCCTCGCGCAGCGACGGCGTCATCACCGGGCAGGGCGACTCCTCGATAAGCTTCTGGTGCCGGCGCTGGCAGGAGCAGTCGCGCTCGTTGAGGTGGATGACGTTGCCGTGCTCGTCGCCGAGGATCTGAATCTCGACGTGGCGCGGGTTTTCGACGTACTTTTCGATGTAGAGCTTGGAGTTCTTGAACGCGGCCTCGGCCTCGGCCCGCGCCGAGAAGAAGGCCTTCACGAGGCTGATGTCGTTGTGCGCCACGCGCATCCCGCGCCCGCCGCCGCCGCCGGCGGCCTTGATGATGATCGGGAAGCCGATCTGGTGTGCGACCTTCAGCGCGTCGTTCTCGTTGTCTACCGGGCCCTCGCTGCCGGGCACCAGCGGCACCTTCGCCGACTTCGCCAGGCGTTTCGCCTCGACCTTGTCGCCCATCTGCGCCATGGCCTTCGACGACGGGCCGATGAACTTGATCTTGCACGACTCGCACACCTCGGCGAAGTGCGCGTTCTCCGACAGGAACCCGTAGCCCGGGTGGATGGCGTCGACGTTGGAGATCTCCGCCGCGCTGATGATGCGCGGGATGTTCAGGTAGCTGTCCGCGGACGGGCCCTTGCCGATGCAGATCGCCTCGTCGGCGCACCGGAGGTAGGCGGAATTGCGGTCGGCTTCCGAATAGACGACGACCGTCTGGATTCCGAGCTCGCGGCAGGCCCGGATGACCCTGAGGGCGATCTCTCCCCGGTTGGCGATCAGCACGCGTGAGAACATGGGGGCCGTCCTAACCGGTCACAGAGGGATCGACGAGGAAGAGCGGCTGGCCGTATTCCACCGGCTCGCCGTTGTTCACGAGCACCTCTACGATCTTGCCCTTCATCTCCGCCTTGATCTCGTTCATCACCTTCATCGCCTCGATGATGCACAGCACCGTCTCCTCCTCCACGTTCGCGCCCACCTCGACGTAAGGATCGGCGTCCGGCGCGGAGGCGGCGTAGAAGGTGCCCACCATCGGGGCGGTGACGTGCTTGTAGTGCGAGGGCGTCTGCGGCGCCGCGGGTGACGCGGGCGTCTGGGCCGCCGGGTGCCCGGCGCCCATCTGGGGAACCATCGGCGCCGCCACGGCGACCATCGGCTGAGCCACAGGCGTCGCCTGCTTCTGGAGGCGAATGCGCGCCCCTTCCACCTCGACCTCCAACTCGGAGAGCTTCGAGCCCTCCATCACGGTAATGAGTTCCTGAATCAACTGCTTGACCGCGTCATTATCCATGATTCTCCCCTGAATCCAGCGAGAGCAGCGTTTACAGGATCATCTTGCCGAGGTCCTTTTCGCAACTCGACAGGACGCGCGCGCCGGTCTCGGTGACCAGCACCATGTCCTCGATTCGGACCCCTCCCCACCCCGGTATGTAAATGCCGGGCTCGACCGTGAAGACCATGCCCGGCAGCACTCGTTCCTCGTTGCCCCTGCGCACCGCAGGCCGCTCGTGGACCTCCAGGCCGATGCCATGTCCCAGAGAATGCCCGAACCGCGACCCGAAGCCCCTGGCGCTGATGTAATCGCGGGCAACCGCGTCCAACTCGCCCAGCTTCATGCCCGGCTTGACGGCGGCAATCGCCAGCGCCTGAGCCTGTTTGACGACATCGTAAATCCGCTCGAACTTAGTCGAAACCTTACCGAAATGGAGCACGCGTGTCAAGTCTGAATTGTAAGAAAAGCGCCTGGCTCCCCAATCAATCAACAGCGCATCCCCTTTGTGTGCAACACGTTGCGTCGGATGGGCGTGGGGAAGGCTGCCACGAGGCCCAGCGGCCACGATGGTCTCAAAGGAGGGCTTCTCGGACCCCTCCATGCCCATCAAGTGCTCCAACTGCCGCGCAACATGACACTCCGTCATTCCAGGCCGGACCCATTGCTTCATCTTCTCAAATGCCGTCTGCTGCGCCTTGAGCGCCGAACGCATTGCCTTCACTTCGTCGGCGTCCTTAATCTCGCGCAGCTTCTCCACCGCGGCCACTGTCGGCGCCAGCTTGATGCGCTTTGTCTCAGAGGCGAGGAGCCTCCAGTTGCGATGGCTGAGGTGGGCGCTCTCGAACCCCGCCTTCCTCACCCGGTTGCGCTTGAGGACGTCTGCCGCGGCGGCCCACGACCCCTTCGTGTGCTGGATGATCGTCCAGCCGGGACATTCCTGCTCGACCTGCTCCACGTAGCGGAAGTCGGTGATGAGGTACTTGCGGTCGCCCGTCACCAGCGCCAGGGAATCGTCGCCGGTGAAGCCGGAGATGTAGCTGACATTGGGCACGTTCGAAATGACGAGTGCGCCGATCTTCTCGGAATCGATTGTCCGCCGAAGGGCGGCGACGCGTTTGCGGGTATCCATCTTCCTTCCTTCCGTGTGCCTACGGGACGATCTCGCTGAGCCGGCGGATTTCCTGCGCGGTGAGACGATTGCCGCGGGAAGTCGCCGGGATGTTCGCCGACGCGAGCGCCTCCTCGGGCGACAGGGTCGAGCCTTCCCGATCGAGGTAGTCGCGCATGATTCGAAGCGCCGTCTTTCGCTGATGTTGAAAGATGAACGTCCCCACCTTGCGCATCTTCATGATGTCGAGCCCCTGCTTCCATCCGGGCGTCCGGCGGAAGACCACGAGCGACGATTCGACGCTCGGCCTCGGCCAGAACACGCTCGGCGCCAGCCTCCTCACGACCTTCGCCTCGCCGGCGAGCTTCATCACCACCGATACCCATCCCCACGCCGGGTCTTCCGACTCCGCCGTCAGGCGATCGGCCACCTCGCGCTGCACGGTGAAGACGAGGCGCTCGAAGTCGATGTCGCCCAGCACGATATTCATAATCACCGGCGTCGCCACCGAGTAAGGCAGGTTCGCGACGAGCTTCACCTTCGACCTTCGCCCCGCCGCGGCCGCGAGTGCGACGACGACGGCCGGGGCTAGGTGATGCTTGTCCTCGAGGACGTCTCCCTCGATGCGCGCGACATTTGCGCAGGCTTCGAGCACGCGCGCGCCCACCTGCTGAAGGATCGGGTCCACCTCGACGGTGATGACCTCGCCCGCGCGGGACGCGAGCATCCGCGTAAGCGAGCCGGTGCCCGTCCCCACCTCCAGCACCGCATCGTTGGCCGTCAACTCGGCCGAATCCACAACGAGGCGCATCAGGTTCCCGTCGATGAGGAAATTCTGCCCTCTCCTGCGGTTCGGACGGAACCCTTCCGCGCGGAGCAGTTCGGAGATTTCGGTCTTGGTCTGCGGATTTATCTCGCCCACGCCGAGATCCCCGGATGGTCCGACGGTGATGGTCAAAGGCGACACGTAACGCGCCGCAGGAAATGGCGGCGTCACTCTGTTCCGACCCAGCTTACGCTGTTCCTTCGATGGCAGCGCAGACTTGCTTGACAATCTTGGGAATGATACACGCCTGCCGGCGGGAATCAAGGCTTGGGTTTCTGCGGCCCGCCCGTCCGCCCGACGATCTCCACCGCCAGCTTGATCGCCTCGACGAGCGACTCGGTGCGGGCGACTCCTTTGCCGGCGATGTCGTAGGCGGTGCCGTGGTCCACCGACGTGCGGATGATGGGTAGGCCGAGCGTCACGTTGACGGCGCGGCCGAAGGCGAGCATCTTGAGGGGAATGAGGCCCTGGTCGTGATACATGGCCAGCACCGCGTCGTAGTGGCCTCGGACGTGCGTCGCGAACACCGTGTCCGGGGGGTGCGGCCCGTCGCAGACGATGCCTTCCTTCTTCGCCTGCTCGATGGCCGGAGCGATGATGCGCTCTTCCTCGTTGCCGAAACGTCCGCCGTCGGAGGCGTGCGGGTTGAGGCCGACGACGGCGATGCGCGGACGTTCGACGGCGAAGTATCGACTCACGTCCGCGTTCATTGTTCGCAGTGCGGCAAGAATCCCGGCGGTGTTCAGCGACTTCGGAACGTCGGCGAGCGCGATGTGATGCGTGACGAGCCCCACGCGCAGGCCGCCGCCGACGAGCATCATGACGATGTCCCGTGCGCCGGTGCGTTCGGCGAGGAAGTCGGTGTGCCCGGCCCACTTGAATCCCGCGAACCCGACGGCCTGCTTGTTGATGGGCCCCGTCACGAGCGCGTCGGCGACGCCTCGCTTCACCAGGGCGAACGCCCCTTCCATGCACGCGACGGACAACTCGCCTGCGGTGGCCGTCGCCTTGCCGAGCGGAATCCGCTCGTCGCCCGACGAGCCAGCGTCGGCGAGGCAGTTCTCCATCACCAGGTCCCGGCGCAGCAGTTCCGGCCGGACGATGGGCAGATGGAACGGAAGCTTCAAGAGCGCCGCGTGCGATTTCATCGTGGCGTTGCCGGCGACGATCACGAGCGTCGCAATGCGCGCGACCGCCGGGTCCGAGGCGACCTTGATCGCAAGCTCCGGGCCGATGCCGGCGGGGCAACCCATCGAGAGGGCGATGATCGGCTTTTCGGGCATTGAAGCACCTCCGAAGACGGCCTGCCGACGAGACGAAGAGCCGCTCACATGAACCCGTGCTCGCGGAGGAAGCCTTCGCTGATGCCGGAATCCCTGCCGAGGGCGCGGAGGACCATCTTGCCGAGGACGTCGGTCTCGATGTTGACGCGGTCGCCCGGCCGGCGCGCGCCGAGGGTGGTGACCTCGATCGTGTGCGGGATGAGCGCGACCTCGAAGCTTCCCTCCCCCACCGAGGTGAGCGTGAGGGAGACGCCGTCGACGGATACCGAGCCCTTGGGGATCATCTGCCGCGTGAGCGACGCGTCGCAGGCGAAGGAAATGCGCACCTCGGCGCTCGACTCCCGGCGCCCCGCGACCGTGGCGACGCCGTCGACGTGGCCGGTGACAAAATGTCCGCCCATGCGATCGGCCGGGCGCAGCGCCAATTCGAGGTTGACCGAATCGCCCACGCCGAGCGCGCCCAGCGTCGAGTGCGAGAGCGTCTCGCCGATGACGTCGAAGGTCAGGGGCTCGCCCGAGCGGTCGGAGACGGTGAGGCAGCACCCGTTGACCGCGACGGAGTCGCCGATGCGGGTCTCGGCGGCCAGCGGCCCCGCGTAGACGGCCAGGCGCATGGCGCCCGAGGACCGTGACGCGGAGACGACGCGGCCGAGATATTGGACGATGCCGGTGAACATGCGATTTTGGATTTTAGCTTTTGGGTTTTGGATTAAAGCACAATTCGGACGCTTTCCGGCACACAATGAGACAGCCGCGGCAACCGCCATACAATATCGGGACAGGAGCGCCGGGTCAAGGCGAAAAGGGGGCTCCTCCGGCCTGATTCACGGGATTTTGACTTGACCGGGCCCCCTGGACAGGGATAATGCTTGGGTTCAGCACGGCCCGTGGCAAGGAGGCTCCATGGCGAACCTGCAGCGGATGACGCACAAGCGGCTCGGGGAGATTTTCACCCACAGCGGGCTGATCACCGCGGAGCAGCTCGAGGAGGCGCTGACCGACCAGACGAAGACCGGACGGCACCTGGGCGAGCTTCTCGTCGAGCGCAACTACGTCACCGAGCGCGACGTGGCCGAGGCCATCGCGACGCAGTTCTCCCTGCCCTACCTGGCGCCCACGCAGTACTTCGCGCCGAGCGAGATGTCCTCGGTGATTCCCGTCGAGACGATGGAGAAGCACATGATCGTCCCCATCGACCGGATCGGCAAGATTCTGATGATCGTGATCGCGGGCCCCGTGGAGAACGAGGTGCTCGACCAGATCGAGAAGGACACGCAATCCACGCTGCAGATCTACGTGGGGACGTTCACGGAGGTCCGCACGGCCATCGAGAAGCTCGTGGAGATGAAAAAGGGCAAGAAGAAATAGCCGCGCCTTCCGTCGGAGCTCCCATGCACAACAACATCGCCTCGCTCGCTCCCAACCAGCTCTTGGACGACATTTTCCTGCTTCGCGAGTGCCAGCTTCGCACCTCGAAGAACGGGAAGTATTATCTGCACGTCGGCCTCACCGACAAGACCGGCCAGATCGTCGGCCGCCTGTGGACCGCCAACGAGGCGATCTTTCAGGCCCTGGCCAACGCGCCCTTCGTCCAGGTGCAGGGCCGCGTCGAGGTCTTCCAGGACTCGCTCCAGCTCAACCTCGCCACCATCCGCGCGGTCTCGCCGGCCAACGTGACGATGGAGGACTTCCTGCCGTCCACCGCCAAGGACGTCGACGCGATGTGGCGGAAGCTCCTCGCCCTCGCCGGGACGGTCAAGAACGAGCACCTCGCGAAGCTGCTGAAGAGCATCCTCGGCGACCCGGCGCTTTCCGCGAAGTTCAGGAAGGCCCCCGCGGCGACGAGCTTTCACCAGGCCTATCTCGGCGGGCTGCTCGAACACACGCTTGCGGTGACGGAGATGGCGGACCTTGTCGCGGCGCGCTACGAGGGGATGAACCGCGACGTCTTCATCACGGGCGCGATTTTGCACGATATCGGCAAGGTGGAGGAGCTGAGCTGGGACCGCGGCTTCGACTACACCGACCGCGGCAAGCTGGTCGGGCACCTCATCCTCGCCGTGGAGATGCTCCAGGACAAGGTCCGCGTGATCGACGGGTTCCCGCCGACGCTCTTCGACCTCCTGAGCCACCTCATCCTGAGCCACCACGGGGAATACGAGTTCGGCTCGCCCAAGCTGCCGATGACGGCGGAGGCCATTGCCCTGCACCACCTGGACAACCTCGACGCGAAGGTCGAGGCGTCGCTGCGGGCGATCGGCTCGGATCGGCTGGCGGAGGGCAACTGGACGGAGTTCAGCCGGATGTTCCAGCGCCAGCTCTACCGCGGGCCGCGCGCCGAGGAGCCGGTGGATTAG
>JBBIVY010000085.1:0-16645 GCA_037439485.1 Planctomycetota bacterium
CGTGCATCGCTGACAGCCTTCGCCCTGACGCTCTTCGCTGCGACCGCCGCAAGTGCGCAGGATGCGCCCGTGCTCGACACGTCGAGCTACTGGCGCACGCATTACACGATCATGCAGCCGATCTACCTGAAGGCGGGCGTCCAGACGAAGATGCCGATCAACACCTTCGGCTGCAAGAACGCCTGGATGCAGTTCTCCACGGCGCTGCCCCCGAAGGACTGGGCCGCGGCCGATTACAGCGACGCCGGATGGCTGCGCCTGGCCGGGCTGATGGTCGCGAGCACGACCAAGGACGCCGACACAAAGAGCCCCCTCTTCGGCCTCGAATGCCTGCGCGGCAAGTTCACCGTTGCCGACCCGGCCGCGGCGACGGGCCTGAAGCTGACGGTCGAATACCGTGGCGGCATCGTCGCCTGGATCAACGGGAAGGAACTCGCCCGGGCGCACCTCGCGAAGGGCTCCGACCTCGAAACCCTCGCCGAGCCCACGCAGGCGGATGAGAAGTTCCCGCGGCGGCTCGTCGACGTCGCGATTCCCCCGAGCCTCCTGCGCAAGGGCGTCAACGTCCTCGCCCTCGAGTGCCACCGGGCGCCCTACCTCGACACCGAACTCGTCATCAACGAAAAGAAGTGGCCGCAGGGCATCACCATCGCACGCGCCTCGTGCGGGGTCGAGAGCGTCCGCCTCACCGCGCCCGCTTCGGCGCTCCAGGCCGTGACGGCGAACGCCTCGCGGCCGGCAGGGTTCCAGGTGTGGAACTCCAACTCGGCCGCGGCCGATTTCGACATGGATTACGGCGACCCGAACGAGCCGCTGCGTCCCATCGAGATCGTCGGCGCGCGCAACGGGACGTTCTCCGGCAAGGTCGTCGTCGGCTCCACCGAGCCCATCAAGGGCCTCAAGGCGACGGCGACGGACCTCGTCTCGGCCGACGGCAAGTCGCGCATCCCGGCGTCGCGCGTGGTCGTGCGCTACGCCATGCCCGACGGCATCGAGGCCTGCGCCGAGGCGCGCTATCTCGGCTCGTGGGGCGCCAAGGTCGCAATCGACTCCGAGTACCCTCGCGCCTATAAGAACGCCGCGGTCACGCCCCCCGAGGTGCTCGAGAATCTGCTCGACTCGCCGCCGCCTGATGTGCCGGTATGGAAGAAATCGCGCAAGGACCCCGGGCAGCCCGCCGGCTCTCCGGTGTTCGGCGCGGTGTGTGGCATCTGGGCCACGGTGACCATCCCGGCCGACGTGCCGGCCGGGGAATACTCCGGCACGCTCGCGATCAGCGCCGACGGACGGAAACCGGTCGCGACGCCGCTGCGCATCAAGGTCTCCGCATGGGCACTTCCGAGCCCGGACAAGTTCCGCTCGTTCATCGACGTGATCGAATCGCCCGAGTCTCTGGCGCTCGCCTACAACGTGCCGCTCTGGAGCGACCGGCATTTTCAACTCATCGAGGCATCCTTCCGCCGGCTGAAAGGACTCGGCAGCCGGGTCGTCTATCTCCCCATCATCTGCCAGACGAACCTGGGCAACGCGCAAAGCCTCGTCCAGTGGAAGAAGAAAGCCGACGGGCAGTACGAGTGCGACTTCACCGTCTTCGACCGGTATCTCGACGCCGTGGAGCGCGGCCAGGGCAAGCCGGAGATCGTGTGCCTCTACGTGTGGGACTCGTATTTCGACCGCGTGCTCGGCGGTCGCGGCGACGAGAAGTGGGAGCCGGGCGACCAGAAGAAGGCTATCGCGGAGATGAAAGGCCACGGGCCCGACATGACCGTCGCGGACGCCGCGGCCGGCGACGCGGACACGCGCGAGATGCCGTCCTACTCCTCGCCCGACTCGGCGGCGGCCTGGGCGCCGGTCGCCGAGGGAATCATGACTCGCCTCAAGAAGCGCGGCTGGGCCGACCGGGCGATGCTGGGGCTCATGTGCGATTACATGCCGACCAAGGAGTGCGCGCTGGGCGTCGCAAAGATATTCCCGAACCTGCCGTGGGCCAGCGCCGCGCACCAGTGGCCGAGGCCCCTCTACGGCATCCCCATCACCTACCGCGCCAACGTCTTCGCGGGCGACGGACAGAGCTACCTCGACCCCTCCGAGCGCCGGCTCTACGGCTGGGCCAACCCCGCGCTCGACGTCCACTTCCTGCGCCTCCTGCGCGAGTATTACCCGCTGACCACCTTCCGGCTCATGGAGGAAACGACGGTGATGCAGGGCTACCGCGGCGTGGCGCGTCTCGGGGCGGACTTCTGGTGCGTGCTCAGTAACCGCAGGGGAGAGCGCGTCGGTTCCATCGCGGGACGCTATCCGAAGAGCTTCTGGAACAACCTGAACATCGAGGTGAACGTCCTGGCCCAAGGCCCCAACGGCCCGGTCGCCACGGCGCGTTACGAGGCGATCCGCGAAGGGCTCCAGGAATGCGAGGCCCGCATCGTCGTCGAACGGGCGCTGCGCGACAAGGACGCCTCCGCGAAGCTGGGCAAGGAGACCTGCGCCAAGTTCCAGGCGATGCTCGACGAGCGATCCCGCCAGATCCGCCACGGCACGAGCACGCTCGCCGCAAACGGACACTACGTCCAGTGGGCCTGGGCGCCCGAGAACTGGTGGCAAGCCCCCGGCGTCGCCGGACATTGCTATTACATCGGCTCCGGCTGGGAATCCCGCGCCTACGACCTCTTCGCCGCCGCCGCGGAAGTCGAAAAGAAGGCGCCCGCCTCATCGACGAAGTAGCGAGGAGGAAGCGTCAGGAGGCTTCGGGTTTCTTCTCGGATTTCTCGCCGCCGCGGGTGCGGAGGAGTTCGATGATGAGGAGGCCCGCGCCGACGGTGATGAAGATGTCGGCGACGTTGAAGACCGGGTAATGGTAATTGCTGTAGTAGAAGTCGAGGAAGTCGCGCACGCGGCCGATGGTGAACCGATCGATGAGGTTACCCATGGCCCCGGCGGCAATGCACCCCAACGAAACGAGCGCCAGCTTGCGACCGCTCCGCGCCGAACCCAGGTAGAGATAGATCACCACGCCCAGCGCGCACAGGCCGCAGACCATGAGCGCCTTGGGATGATTGCGGAAGAGGCTGAAGACACCGCCGGGGTTCTCTTGCAGGTTGAGGCGGAAAACCCCCGGCCAGATTTCGCGGGCGCCCCCGAGAGGGGCGAGCCGGGAGAAGGCGAGGTGCTTCGACAGCACGTCGGCCGCGACACCGGCGACGAACGTCGCCCAGAACAGCGCGTGGGCCTTGAAGCGAGTGATCACCCGTGCTCTTCCTGGCGCTGGCACTCGATGCAAAGGTTGGCGTGAGGAACCGCCTTCAGCCGGTCCTTCGGAATCAGCTTATCGCACGACTCGCACTTGCCGAAGGTCCCGTCCTCGATGCGCTCGAGCGCGTCGTCGATGGCGTCCAGAAGCTCCTCCTCATTCTCGATGAGCCCGAGGGTGAACTCTTGCTCGAAGTTGTCCGAGCCGATATCGGCCATGTGAATGGGCATGTTGGAGAGGTCGCCCGAGGCGTCCTGGCGCGATTTCTTCAGGGCCTGCGATTCAAGCGAGTTCATGTTGCCGCTCAGCAATGCCCGCTTGCGCAGCAGCAGCCTCCGGTACTGATCAAGCTCGTCGGCCTTCACACTCGCCTCCTTCCGCCTGGAAACGCTCGCACCTTTGAGCATGGCATAATACCTGCTATAGCCGCCCTGTCAAGGGGTAACCCGCGATTCTCAACCTTTTTCCCCGACCTATCCTTTGACGGCACAACGAGAAGCGTCAAAATCGCGTTTTTCGCCGATGAGCCCCTCAAAGCCCCTTGACGCGCGGAAACCCTCAATTTTGTGGTTTGCCCGCTTGACACCACTATCCATCGCGCTATACTGCCCTCTTTCAACGAGGCCCCAAAGGGCGCCCACGCACACCGCTCAACCATATCGGCAAGAACGGGGGTCATCATGAAGCAACGTATCGTCGGAGAAGGGATTACTTTCGACGATGTCCTGCTCCTTCCGGCCCGATCCGACGTCCTGCCCCGGGACGTTTCCATCCAGACCAACCTCACCGCCGGCGTCACGCTCAACATCCCGCTCGTCTCCGCGGCCATGGATACCGTCACCGAATCCGCCCTGGCCATTGCCCTGGCCCAGGAAGGCGGCCTCGGCGTCATCCACAAGAACCTCACCATCGAAGGACAGGTCCGCGAGGTCGACAAGGTCAAGCGTTCCGAGAACGGCGTCATCGTCGACCCGATCACGCTGGGGCCGAAGGACACGGTCGGGCATGCCCGCGAGATCATGATCGACTTCAACATCTCGGGCGTCCCCATCGTCGACGGCGGCCTGCTCGTCGGCATCCTCACCAAGCGCGACCTCACGTTCCACGCCTCGGACGAGTCGCCCATCGCCGACGTCATGACCTCGAAGCACCTGGTGACCGCGCCGGTGAATACGACCCTGCAGGACGCCAAGAAGATCATGCACCGCAACAAGGTGGAGAAGCTTCCGCTCGTCGACAAGAAGGGCCGCCTGCACGGCCTCATCACCAAGCGCGACATCGACAAGCTCGAGCAGTTCCCCCACGCCTGCCGCGACAAGCGCGGGCGTCTCCGCGTGGGCGCCGCCGTGGGCGTGCATGATTACGACCGCGTCGGGGCCCTCATCAAGAAGGACGTCGACATCGTCGTGGTGGACTCGGCCCACGCGCATAGCCGCAACGTCATCGAGACGGTGCGGGCCATCAAGCGCAAGCACGACATCGAGGTCGTGGCCGGAAATATCGCGACCGCCGAGGCCGCCAAGGCGCTCATCAAGGCCGGCGCCGACGCCGTGAAGGTCGGCATCGGCCCCGGCTCCATCTGCACCACGCGCATCATCTCGGGCGTCGGCGTCCCGCAGATCACCGCGGTCTTCGACTGCGCCCGCGAGGCGGACAAGGCCGGGGTGCCCGTCATCTCAGACGGCGGCATCACGCACTCGGGCGACATCACCAAGGCCCTGGCCGCGGGCGCCAGCGTCGTCATGATCGGCTCGCTCTTCGCGGGCCTCGATGAAAGCCCCGGCGAACTCATCATCTACAAGGGCCGGTCGTTCAAGCAGTATCGCGGCATGGGATCGCTCGGCGCCATGATGGACGGCTCGGCCGATCGCTACCGCCAGGACAAGGGGCTCGGGCGCGGCAAGCTCGTCAGCGAAGGCGTCGAAGGCCGGGTCCCCTACCGCGGGGCGCTGAGCAACTTCGTCTACCAGCTCGTCGGCGGCGTCCGCGCGGGCATGGGCTACGTGGGCGCCCGCACCATCCACGAGCTGCGCACCAAGCCGAAGTTCATCCGCATCTCGCCCGCGGGCCTCGCCGAGAGCCACCCGCACGACATCGTCATCACCCAGGAAGCGCCGAACTACCGGATCCCCGTCCGGGACATGGAAGACTGAACCAGCTTACCGCCCCGGCTTCCGGGATGCGGGGATTCTGTTTTTGGAGCGAAAGGACGCGACCGTGACCGAGGCCAAACGCGAGACCGTTATCGTCATCGATTTCGGCGCCCAGTACTCCCAACTCATCGCGCGCCGGGTCCGCGAGAACCACGTCTATTGCACCATCCTCCCCTGCTATGCGAAGATCGAGCGCATCGCCGAAATCGCGCCCAAGGGCATCATCCTCTCCGGCGGCCCCGCCAGCGTCTACGCCCCCGGCGCGCCGCGCGTCGACGAAGGGATCTTCAAGCTCGGCGTCCCCATCCTCGGCATCTGCTACGGCATGCAGCTCGGCTGCCAGGTCCTCGGCGGCAAAGTCACCGCCGCGAAGAGCCGCGAATACGGCCGCACCTCCGGCACCGTCATCGACCCCGCCGAGCTTTTCGCCGACATGCCGAAGGAACTCACGGTCTGGATGAGCCACGGCGACAGCGTCACCGAGGTCTCGGACGACTTCCGCCCGCTCGTCTCCACGGCGAGCACGCCGCTGGCCTCGGTGAAGCACAAGACGCTGCCCTTCTACGGCGTCCAGTTCCACCCCGAGGTGACGCACACGCCGAAGGGCACCCAGATGCTGAAGAACTTCCTCACGCGCGTCTGCGCCTGCCGCTGCGACTGGACGATGAGCAACTTCATCGCCGAATCCATCGACCAGGTCCGCGCGCGCGTCGGCAAAGACACCGTCGTCCTCGGCCTTTCCGGCGGCGTCGACAGCTCCGTCGTGGCGCTGCTGCTGCATCGCGCGATCGGCCCGCAGCTCCACTGCATCTTCGTGGATAACGGGCTTCTCCGCAAGGACGAGGCGAAGAACGTCGCGCGCAATTTCAACACCGCGCTCGGGCTCAACCTGCACGTCGTGGACGCCACCGACCAGTTCCTCGACAACCTCGCCGGCGTCGACGACCCCGAGAAGAAGCGGCGCATCATCGGACATACGTTCATCGACGTCTTCAAGGCCGAGGCGGCCAAGATCAAGGGCGCGAAGTTCCTCGCCCAGGGCACGCTCTACCCGGACGTCATCGAGAGCGTCTCCGCCAAGGGCGGCCCCAGCGCGACCATCAAGACCCACCACAACGTCGGCGGCCTTCCCGCCGAACTCGGCTTCGAACTCCTCGAGCCCGTCCGCGAGCTGTTCAAGGACGAGGTCCGGCAGATCGGCCTCGAACTCGGACTTCCCGAGGCCCAGGTCTGGCGCCACCCGTTCCCCGGCCCGGGACTCGCGGTGAGGATGCTCG
The DNA here is from genome assembly GCA_037439485.1 of Planctomycetota bacterium. Classification (GTDB taxonomy): domain Bacteria; phylum Planctomycetota; class DG-23; order DATKVD01; family DATKVD01; genus JBBIVY01. The sequence continues at coordinate 6,678 of JBBIVY010000085.1, forward strand.
GCCCCGTATCGCGCCCCGCGCTTGAGGTGCTCCGCGCGGCGGACTGGATCGTCGTCGAGGAGATGCACAAGTCCGGCTGGTACCGCAAGGTCTGGCAGGCGTTCGCCGTGCTCCTCCCCGTCCGCACCGTCGGCGTCATGGGCGACGAGCGCACCTACGAGAACGTCATCGCCCTTCGCGTCGTCCAGAGCGAGGACGCCATGACCGCCGACTGGGTGCAACTGCCCTACGACCTCCTCGGCCACATCTCCAACCGCATCATCAACGAGGTCAAGGGCGTCAACCGCGTCGTCTACGACATCTCCTCCAAGCCGCCGTCAACGATCGAGTGGGAGTAGCGACAGCGCGGGCTCTCGTCCCCTTACCCTCCGGGGAAAAGCCATGCGAGGGCAGATTCTCCGGGAATCGTGCGCCGTCCGACGGTCGAAAGCCCCCTCACCCTGACCCTCTCCCGGAGGGAGAGGGAGATAGCAGCAGGAGACTCGCGAAAAAAAGCAAGGCGTGGCGACCCGATGGGGAGTCGCCACGCCTTGGTGTTTCAACACGCATGGGCCGGCTTGCAGATTACTTCGTGCCCGTCAAGGGCCTGGGCGCCGTGTCGGTGGCGGCCCCGGCGCCGTATGCCTTGACGACCGGAATGCCCTCGGTGCTGGGCATTGCGAAGAGCTTGACCTTGGGCTCTTCGCCGGTCTTGCGATCCTTGAGCGTGAGGTCGAGGAGGAACGCGTCCGTGCGCAGCAGGCGGATGCGGGCGCCGGTCGGAATGCCGCGGTTATTCTTCGAGTTCGCATCGAACGTCATCTCCGCGATCATGTCGATGGCGGTATCGGGCCGGTAGGTCTCCAGGCGATAGATCGCCATGAGGTCCGGGTCGACGTAGATGCGCTTCGTCATGTAGCGGCCTTCGGCGGTCGTGGAAAGCTCCGTCAACTCGTAGTAACCGGGGTGGCGCGAGAAATAAAGCTCGGCGTTGGCCGCCACGACGATCGGGCCGCACCCGAGCGCCATGACGACGTCGCGCGGCTTCAAGAGCGCCATCGGCTCGAACTTCTGGTCGAGCCACGCCGTCGTGCCGTAATGCATCTCATTGAACTGCTGGAAGTGCCCGTGCCAGAACCAGGTCGTCCCGTCGGAGCCGATGTCGAAGGGCGCGTAATCCAGCAGCGGGTGCGAGCCCTTGATGCGCAGCTTGTCCGGGTAGAGGATGGCGAGCGATCCGTCGCACCCTTCCGGGTGATCCATTTTGGACGTCTGGAGCTTGACGGAGAGGTCGGCGACCAGCGAGTGCATCGCCTTGGCGCGTTCGTTGAGCGCCTTGACGACCTGGTCCTTGCTGCCCACGGGCACCGGCTTATCGATGATCGGCTGCTTCGGACACCCGCCCAGGAGCGCCGCCACCACCGCCACCGAGATCACCTTCGCCAGCATCCCGGCCGCGGACCCCGCATTTGGCCGCTTCATCCTCGTCTCCTTCATGGAAACCGTTACAGTTGCACGTTCAGGATTTTACCCACCTCTTCCGTGAGGAGGGAGATTTTCTCTTCCGAAAGCTGCGGGTTGAATATCTCGAACCGCTGCTTCTCCTTCGGCATCTCCATCACGAGAAACTCGCCGTTCTCGTCCCGCTTCACGTCGACGAACTTCAGCAGCTTCTTCCGCATCAGCACCAGCGCCAGGATGTAGCGGAAGTTCACCTTCAGCTCGTCGGTCGCCCCCTCCAGCTTGAGGAAGAAGTCGACCAGCACACCGTCGTCGACGAGAAGCTTCCGCTTCTCCTCCTTCGGCGGCATCTTCGTCTGCCAGAAGGAGAACATCTCCGCCGCCTCGCCCTTCCAGCAGGCCGCGCAGTAATCAAGCCGCTGAAACGTCTCCTGGCGGTCGAAAAGGGCCGAGAAATACGTTTCGAGCTCCGCAAAGCCCTTGCCGCATCCGGCGCACTTCTTTTCGCCGCGCTCAATCTTCCAATCGTCAGGCACCGACTGTCCCCAGAGAGTTTATCAGGAAGTGAATCTTGTGTAAATTCCATTTTATGGAATATCGACGACGACGCAACTGCTTGTCACGGCTTGAGATGCGACTCGACGCTCTCCGTCACCTCGCGCATGATGCGCGCCGCCTCGACGGCAAGGCCCTCCGCCTCGGCTCGCGTCCGCGCCACAAGCCCGGCATCCGCCAGCGAAGCCAGGTTGACATCGACGTTGAGCTTCGCCCCCCGCACCGCCGCCTCCGCCAGCACCGCGGCGACACCGACGTCGCTCAGGAGGTTCGGATTAGCGATGGGCGCAAGATCCCCAAGCGCGCGCATCACCTCCGCGCAGGCGCGCACCGTCCGAAGCGGCGCATCCATTGCGACGACCAGCGCCTCCTGAATCCTCGCGGTGCGCGCCGCCTTCTCGCCGGGCGTTTCCTTCGGCATCCCGTAGGCGGCCGACACGACCGAGTAGGCCGCGACGTCGTCGTCCATGAGGACGAGCAGCCGCTCGCGGAGATCGGCCAGCCGCGCAAGGACGGCCTTCGCCTCCGGCTCGACCGCGGCGAACTTCTTCCTGCCGACGGTGAAGTTCGCCGCCATCGAGCCCATCGTCGTGGCCAGTGCCCCGGCGAGCGCGCTCACGCTTCCGCCGCCCGGCGCGGGGATGCCCGCGGACGCATCGTCGAAGTATTTGCGGATCGTGCCGTCGCGATACATCGCGTCCTCACTTCGCGTAGACGATATCGGGCCGCGGGTAGAGGCCGTCGGCGATATGGACGTCGGGCGCGGTCACGGTCAGCACGAACTCAGTGAAGTATTTGCGCGTGACACGCCGGACGTCATCGAGCGTCACCTTCTGCACGCGCGCGAGCTGCTGGTCGTCGAAATCGTAATGCAGCCCGTAGAGTTCGTTGAGCGCGGCGTTCGCGGCCTGGGCGCCGTTGGTCTGAGTGCGCAGGCGGACGCTCGTGGCGATGATCTTCTTCGCCATCTCCATCTCGTCGGGCGACGGGCCGACGAGCGCCATGCGGTGGACGTAGCTCATGATCGTGTCGGAGACGACGCGGACGTAGGCCGGCTGGCAGCGCGCGTAGGCCATGAGGTAGCCCGGCTCGACCTGCGGCACGCTCTGCACGTGGACCTCGTAGACGAGTTGACGCCCGCGGAGGTCGGCGTGGAGCCAGCCGCCGGGATAACCGTAGCCGCAGAGGACCGTCTGGACGACGTCGAGGACGGCGCGGTCTTCGACGTCGAGAAGCCTGGGGCCAGCCGCGCCCAGGAAGACGACGGCGCCCACCTTCTTGTTGACCCTGAGCGCGATGCGCGGGTGCGCCAGCGGGCCTTCGAGCGCCGGCTCCGGCCGGACGAACGGGCCCGAGCCGGCAAACGAGCCGAAGTACTTCGTCGCCAGCGCCTCCGCCTCGAACGGCTCCACGTCGCCGAATATCGCGAGGACCATGTTCCGCGGATTCACATAGCGCACGTAGTACCGGCGGACGTCATCCACCGTGAGGGCCTTCACCGACTCCTCCGTGCCGCCGGGCGGCAGGCCGTAAGGGCTCGTGAGATACATGCGCTCCATAAAGAACTTGCCCGCCTCGGCCATCGGGTCGTCGTCCCGGCGCTCGATGCCCTTGATGACGCGCTCCTGAAGCGCCTCAAATTCCTTCGGCGGGAACGTGGGGTTGAGGATCATGTCCGCGAAGACGTCCATCCCCTTCGCCAGGTCCTGGTTGAGGACGGTGGCATTCACGGTGAAGCTGTTGGCGCCCGAGCCGGCGCCGAATTCCCCGCCCATCGAGTCGAAGGCCCCGGCGATCTCGACCGCGGTGCGCGTCGTCGTCCCGCGCGTCAGCAGGTTCGCCATCAGCCCGGAGACGCCGTTGGTCCTTCGGTCCTCCGAGCGCAGCCCGCCTGCGAAACAGGCATACATCGTAACCAGCGGCGTGCCGCCGTTCTTCCTGACGAGCAGCGTGATGCCGTTCGCCAGGACGACCTTCTTCACCGGCGTGACCGGCACAACCGCGGCCGCCTGCGACGAGGCGGGACCTGAGCCCTTCGGCACGAGCGCGGTGAAGCAGAGCTTCTCGGGGCGGAAGTACTTCCGGGCGGCGTCGCGGATCTGCTCCGCGGTCACCTGCCGTATGTTCTCGACGTAGCGCCGGCCGAAGTCGGGGTCGTAGCAGTCGAGGTAATTCCCGCCCATCTCCTGCGCCTGCGCGCTGACGGTCTGCCCGCCGAAGGCCAGTTCCGCGGCCTTCTGTGCCTTGGCCTTCCTGAGTTCCTCGTCGCTCACCAGGTCATCCTTGAGGCGATAGATCTCCGCGAGCACCGCGTCGCGCGCGGCTTCGAGGTTCTTCGGATCGATCACGGCCGAGACGCCGAACTCGCCGCCGTCCCAGTTGGGCGTGTTGCTCCACGACCGCAGGCCGTCGGCCAGCCTCTTCTCGTCGCGCACAACGCGCACCAGGCGCGAGCTGGCCCCGCGCGAGAGGATGAAACTGGCGACGTCGAGGGCCCAGGCGTCGGGGCTCGAAAGAGAGACCGTGCGGAATGCGACGACCATGCGGCCGCCCTTGAGGCCTTCCTTCTCCTCGATGACGCTGCGCGGCGCCACCTGCTCCGGCTCCGCGGGAAGCTCGAAGGTCGGGATCGGCTTCATGTCCTTCTTGCCGGCGAAGGCCTTCGCGGCGTATTCGCGCACCTTCGCGGCGTCGAAGTCGCCAACCGCAACAAAGACCATGTTGTTCGGCACGTATCGCTCGGCGTAGTAGCTGAGGACGTCCTGGTACTGGATCTGGTTGAAGAGGTGCGTGTAGCCGATGACCGGGACGCGCGCCGGGCTGACGCGGAACATGTTCTGGTCGGCGAGCTGGTAGAGCTTCCGGTCGGGGTTGTCCTCGCCTCGCTCGATCTCGCGGTTCACGACGCCCATCTCGCGATACCACTCCGGCCAGGGGATGGTCGCGCCCAGGGTCTTCTCGGCCAGGACGTCGATGGCGGTGAAAACGTTCGCCGCGGAGGTGTCGATGTAATACTGCGTGGTCTGGTTGCCGGTCGAGGCGTTCTTGTTGTTGCCCAGCTCCTCGATGATCTTGTTGTACTGGTCCTCGGTCTTCCAGCGCGTAGTGCCGCTCGCCACGAGGTGCTCGCAAAGATGCGAGATCCCCATGCCAAGATACTTGCCCTCGTACATCGCGCCCGTGCGGACGAAGACGCGGACGCTGGCCACAGGCGCGGCGTGGTTCTCCTTGACGATCACCACGAGGCCGTTGGGAAGGATCGTCACCGGGGTCGCCGGCTCGGCCGCGAAGGCCGCCGCCGGCAGGCCGAGAAGCGCCGAAGCGACGACTGCGAAAACGGCACGCCTGATCATCCGTACGCTCCTTGCCATGCCTCGATCATAATCCCCGGATGGTAGCCGCGACGGCGCTTCAAGTCAATCCAAATCAGGCGTTTCAGGCCGCTCCGGGGGCTCGCTCGCCTCAATCCCCTCTCCCATCGGGAGAGGGACAGGGGGAGGGCTATTCCCGATGGCGCACGGCAGGACCAGGTAGTTTCGGACAGCCCCCTCACCCCAACCCTCTCCCGGAGGGAGAGGGAGAGCTATGCGCGGGCGATGACGCACTGGAGGTAGTCGGTCTCGGGGCAGGCCGGGTCGTAGGGATGGTCCGCGGAGGCGCCCCGCGTGTCGATGACGCGGATTGGGCGGCCGGCGTCCACCGCGGCGTCGTTGAGCGCGCGGATGAAGTCGTCGTGAGTGACGAGGCCCGAGCAGCAGCAGGTGACGAGGATTCCGCCCGGCGACAGGATCCGCAGCGCCGACAGCTCGGCGTCCTTGTAGGCGGCGAGCGCCTTATCGAGGCCGACGCGCCCCTTGGCCAGCTTCGGCGGATCGATGGCGATGAGGTCGAACGTCCGCCCTTCGCGGCGCAGCATCCGCAGGCGCTCGAAGGCGTTGCCCTTCTCGAACGCGACGGTGACGCCGTTGAGTTCCGCGCTCTTCGCGGCGATGTCGAGCGACGGCTCGCTGGAGTCGATGGCCAGCACCGACGCCGCCCCGCCCAGCGCTGCGTGGATGGCGAAGCCTCCGGTGTAGCAGAACGCATCGAGCACGCGTCGGCCGCCGGCGATCTCGCCGACGAGGATGCGGTTATCGCGCTGGTCGAGGTAGAAACCGGTCTTGTGGCCGCGATGCAGGTCGATGAGGAACCGCGCGCGGCCTTCGGTGATTTCGATATGCTCCGGCGGCTCCTCGCCCCAGAGCACGCCCGGCTGCCGGTCGAGCCCCTCGAAGCGCGCGACCTCGGGCTCCGGCCGCTCGTAGATGCCGCGGACGCCCGTCAGCTCGCGCAGGATTTCGACGAACATCTCCGAGCGAGCGGCCATCCCCGTCGTCAGGAACGCGACGGCGAGGAAATCCGCGTAGCGGTCCACGACGAGCCCCGGGCAGCCGTCCCCTTCCGCATTCACCAGGCGCACGCCCGCGGCCGGGTCCTTGAGGCCCAGGAATTCCGTGCGCAGCGACACGGCCTCTGCAAGCCGGCGGCGCCAGAAACCCGCGTCGATCCGCTCGGGCTCTTCCCACGAGAAGAGCTTCACGGTCAGCTTCGACTTGGGGCTGTAATATCCGCGGCCCAGGAACCGGCCCGCGGGATCGATCACGTCGACGAGGTCCCCCGCGCCGGGAGCGCCGTCGATCCGGTCGATAGCCTCCGCAAACAGCCACGGATGGTGCATCGCCACCGGCTTCGTCCGGCCGCGCTTCACGATCAACTTTGCCGCAGGGGTGTCGGAGGGCATGTGTCCTCGGTTTTGTGTATTGTAGGACAGGCATTCCTGCCTGTCCAGGCACCGTCAGACAAGAATGTCTGACCTACGTGAGGCGCAGCAGGATGCGCGTGAGGATGTGCGCGAAGTCGACCACGGCGCCGATCGACACGTACTCGTCGGCCATGTGCGCGACGCTCGCCCCGCCGGGGGCGAAGTTCACGGCCGGGATGTTGTGAGCCATGCAGAACTTCGCCACGGTCGACCCGCTGAGGCCCACGACCTTCGGAGCCCGGCCCATCACCGCGCGCGTCTCTTCCACGACCGCGGCGACGAGCGGATGATCGTCCGCAAGCTCGATGGGCGTATCGGAGTTCCGGACCTTCACCTCGAACCGAGCGCCCGGGATCTCGCGCTCCACCTCGCGGCAGATCGCCTCCACCTTCGCGATAATACGCTCGGCCGAGTCCCCCGGCAGAAAACGCATGTCGAGGTCCGCGACGCACTTCGCCGGCACCACGTTGGGCGCAATGCCCCCCTGGATCGCGCCCAGGTTGAACGTCGGCGGCGTCAGCAGGCGGTGTTCCTTCACATCGAACGGCATTTTGTCAATCCGGCGCAGCACCTCCATCAGGCTCTTGATTGCGTTGACGCCCTTCTCCGGGGTCGAGCCGTGCGCCTGCTTGCCGAAGGACGTGATCTGGTAGAAGAGCGCCGCCTTCTCCGCGACGATCACCTCCTGCATGTCCGTGCCCGCGTCGGGGATAATCGCGAAGTCGCCCTCGACGATCTTCTCATCGAGCAGGTAGCGCATCCCCAACCGACTGCCGACCTCTTCGTCGGCGGCGGCAACCAGGATGATCTCGCCCCCGAGCTGCTTCTCGATGCCCTTGAGATACTTCCCCGCCACGAGCATCGATGCCGTCGCGCCCTTGTCGTCGGTCGAGCCGCGGCCGTAGAGATTGCCGTCCTTCTCGACCGCGGTGAACGGGTCCGTCGCCCAGCCCTCACCGGCGGGCACCGTATCAATATGCCCCACGACGATGATCCTCGGCTTGCCCTTGCCGATGCGGGCCACGACGTTCGAACGGCCCGGCTCCTTCTCATGACGCGTGAAGGGAATCCCCGCCGACTTCAGGTAGCGTTCCACCACCTCCGCGGCGCGCCACTCGTCGCCGGGAGGGTTGACGGTCTTTGCGGCGATCAGGTCGCTGAGGAGCGTCACTGTCTCCCCGCGGCGCGATTCGAACCAGGATTTCATTGCGGGGTCGACCATGGAGTCTCCTTGCAAGTCCTGAACAATCAGGAGTTTAGCAGAAACCGGCTGCCGGTTCAAGGGAAACCTCCCCGCGCGTTTTCCCTTGATTTGCCCAGCCGGAGTGCCGATACTTTTCATCGGACAACCTATGAAACTCCTCGCCCTCATTCCCTGTTTCAACGAAGAAGACACCATCGCAGACGTGGTGCGCGGATGCTCGCGATTCGTCGACTCGGCACTCGTCGTCGACGACGGCTCGCACGACGCGACCGCCGAGCGCGCGAAGGCCGCGGGAGCACGAGTGATCGAGTATCGCCCAAATCGGGGCAAAGGCGTCGCGCTCAACCTGGGCTACGATTACGCGGTCGCCCATGGCTACGACGGCGTCCTCACGCTCGACGGCGACATGCAGCACGACCCGGCCGAGATACCCAAGTTCATCGAGGCGGCGAAGCCGGACGACGTCCACATCGTTCTCGGGTGCCGGATGATGGACGTCTCGACGATGCCGAAGCTCAGGCAGTTCACGAACCGCACCTCCAGCCGCCTGGTGAGCTGGCTTGCAGGCCAGCCGATGCTCGACACGCAAACCGGCTACCGGCTCATCAAGCGCGCCGTGCTCGAAAACGTCCGGTGCATCACGCGCAACTACGACGCCGAGTCGGAGATCCTCATCCGCGCCGGGCGCAAGGGTTTCCGCACGGTCGAAGTGCCCATCGCCACGATCTACCGCGGCAGCAAAAGCTCCATCAATCCGCTCTGGGACACTCTGAGGTTCGCCCGCCTCATCGTGCGAAGCTGGTGAGGAGTCGCCCCGTGTCCGATCCTTACGAATCCCGCCGCCTCGCGATGGTGACGGAGCAGGTCGAGCGCCGGGGCGTCCGCGACACCCGCGTGCTCGAAGCCCTCCGCCGGGTGCCGCGGCATCTCTTCCTTCCCGAAGAGAACATCGAAATCGCCTACGACGACCGCCCCGCCCCCATCGGCTTCAACCAGACGATCAGCCAGCCTTACATGGTTGGACTGATGTCGCAGTGCCTGGAACTCACGGGCTCCGAGCGGGTGCTCGAAATTGGCACCGGCAGCGGCTACCAGACGGCGGTCCTGTGCGAGTTGGCGAAGGAGGTCTGCTCAATCGAGCGCATCGAGCCCTTGAGCGAGCGCGCGGGGATGACGCTGCAATACCTGGGATACCGCAACTGCGAACTTCTCGTCGGCGACGGCACGCTCGGATGGCCTGCGCCCGCGCCCTTCGACCGGATCCTCGTCACCGCCGCAGCGCCGGACGTGCCCGAGAGCCTCAAGCGGCAGCTTGCCGACGGCGGCATCCTCGTCATCCCCGTCGGGCCCATCGGGGTGCAGCAGCTCATGGTCCTCCGCAAGCATTCCGGCCGCACCGAGGGCGAAAGCATCTGCGACTGCGTCTTCGTAAAACTCATCGGCCGGGAGGGTTACAGCGAATCGTCTTGACATTTTCGCCGCCCCTGCTATATTAAGTTCTCCCGAGCAATCCTGTCGTTCCGGGGCGTAGCTCAGCTTGGCTAGAGCGTCCCGGCAAAACCGGGAAGGCCGACAGGAAGAGAATTTCGTAGTACCGGGGCGTAGCTCAGCTTGGCTAGAGCGCTTGGTTCGGGACCAAGAGGCCGAAGGTTCAAATCCTTTCGCCCCGACCAGAAGAAAATGAAGGCCGTTCGGCAAGAAAGTCGAACGGCTTTCTCTTTGTCCGGCTTAGACCCACGCAAGCGCCCGCTCGGGCGCGTCCAAGTCGTAACCGCTCGTCTTCGCAAGCAACTCCTCGACGCTCGCAATCTCGCCCTGCGACTCCGTCGCCTTGGTCTGAAACGTCGCCTCGTCGATCGATCCGGCGAGGTAGCCGTTGAGCGGGGTACGTCGTCAGCTTTTTGAGACAAAACGCGCGGCGGAAGGAGCGGAAGGCCAAGACGCTCGAAGAAAGGAGGAGGCGGCACG
>JBBIVY010000086.1:0-13804 GCA_037439485.1 Planctomycetota bacterium
GCGCCGACGGCGGCGTCGACATCCGGCTGTGGAAGGACGGCTTTCAGTATCTCGTCCAGTGCAAGCAATGGAGGGTCTACACCGTAGGCGTCAAGGTCGTCCGCGAGATGTATGGCCTCATGACCGCCGGGCGCGCCGCGGGGATGTTCATCGTGACCTCCGGCTCCTTTACCCAGGAAGCCCGCGCGTTCGCCGAAGGCAAGCCGATCCACCTCGTCGCAGGCGGCGAGTTGGAGGGGATGATCAACAGCGTTCAGTCGAGCCCGCGCCGCCCCCTGCCCCCTCTCGCGCCGGTGCCGTCTTCCCCCGTGACTGCGCCTCCGCCTCCGATTGCCGCCGCCCCGCTCGTCTGCCCCAAGTGCGGCAAGCCCCTCGTGAAGAAGACCGCCCGCAAAGGGGCCTTCTCCGGGCAGGATTTCTGGGCGTGTCCGGGATATCCGGCGTGCAGGTACATCCGAAACGTGGAGAACTGACGGCGCGTCGCTGCTATCCACAGGGCGCTCTTCGCTGTCTTTTCCGGCCCACGAGGCGGCAAGGCCCGGAACCGGCGAGCGCGGAGGGGGGTGGGAGTGGAGGAATTCTGGGAATTCTGGGGAATTGTGGAGGAATTCTGGAAGGATTTGGCGAAACGCGCTTGGGAGGAGCCGCCATCATGGGGTTTCAGGGGGGTGGGAAAGCATCGAATCTGTCGAATCCGATCGAATCTTGGCGATTTGCGGCGCTGGATGGGTCGTAACAGTCATTTTTGCAGTTGTCATGAACCGCCGAGCGGAAATCCCCTTGAAAACCCGCCGCGGGCCGATAGACTGCTGGGCGAGGAGGTGCCCTGGATGAAAAAGCTACTGCTCGCCGCGTGTGGACTGTCGCTCCTGGCGCTCTGGTCGTGTGATGCCCCGACCGTGCAGACCGGCCGGATGGTCGACCCCATCGTCATCGAGGTGTCGAACAAGGGCCAGGAGGCGAAGGTCAACATCGGCGAACTGGACGGCGTTCACGCCGGGCAGCGCCTCTACGTGGCTCGGGCGAACAAGCTGGTCGGGCTGCTCGCCGTGCGCAAGATGGACGCCTACATCAGCGAGTGCATCGTCGTGGCCTCCAAGGACATCAGCACGGGTCAGGGCGCCGCGGGACTCGACTCCATCCGCGTGGGCGACGTCGTCCACCGGGATTTCATGGGCATGACCCGCCCCGGCAATCCGAAGGAAAAGGTCGAACGCATGGTGCCGGTGCCCTACCAGCCGGCGAAAACCCCGGGCCAGCCGGACAACCTCACGGTCATCGAAAACCTCGTCCCGCGCGACAAGATCGACGACTGGGTCAAGAAACACCCCAATCCCAACCTGGCACACTGATGCGGCAATGACCAATGATCAATAACCTAATGACCAAGGAAACTCCAAACACCAAGCTCCAATGAAGATGCTGCTTCAGGTCATCGGCGTTTGGTCATTGGTGTTTCATTGGTCATTGTTGAATTGGTTATTGGTCATTTTTCTCAGGAGTCCACATGAAGCCCGTCACCCTCATCATCGCCGGCGCCGGCGGACGCGGCCGGAGCTATGCGACCTACGCGCAGAAGTACCCGGACGAACTCCAGATCGTCGGCGTCGCCGAGCCCGTCGAGTACCGCCGGGAGCAAATGCGCACCACCTATAACATCCCCGCGAAGAACGTCTTCACCGACTGGGCCGACATGGCGAAGAAGCGCAAGTTCGCCGACGCCGTGGTCATCGGCACGCAGGATGCGATGCACGCCGGGCCCGCCATCGCCTTCGCGCGGAAGGGCTACGCCATTCTCCTCGAAAAGCCCATGGCCCCCACCGCCGCCGACTGCAAGCGCATCGTCAAGGCCGCCCTCGCGAAGAACGTCATCTTCGCGGTCTGCCACGTCATGCGCTACACGAGCTACACGCAGGAATTGAAGAAGGTGCTCGATTCGGGCGTCATCGGCGAGATCGTGTCGGTGCAGCACCTGGAGCAGGTGGGCTACTGGCACCAGGCGCACTCGTTCGTGCGCGGGAAGTGGCGGAACACGGCCGAATCGTCGTTCATGCTGCTGGCGAAATCGTGCCACGACGTCGACTGGCTTCGCTACGTCATGGGCGTGCCGTGCAAGTCCGTGTCGAGCTTCGGCTCGCTCAAGCATTTCCGCAAGGAATGCGCCCCCGCCGGCTCCGCCGATCGCTGCCTCGATTGCGCCGTCGAGCCGACGTGCTGCTACTCGGCGAAGAAGATCTACCTCGGACGCGTCGCGAAGGGCAACACCGGCTGGCCGGTGTGCGTCATCGACGGGCCGATCAACATGGAGACCGTCACCGAGGCTCTCCGCACCGGACCTTACGGACGCTGCGTCTACAAGTGCGACAACGACGTCGTGGACCACCAGGTGGTGAACTTCGAATACGACGGCGGGCGCTCGGCCGTCTTCACCATGACCGCGTTCTGCCCCACCGGGCACCGACAGACCCGCATCTTCGGCACCAGGGGCTCGATCACCGGCAACGGCGAAAGCATCGAGGTCTTCGATTTCCTCACCGACACGACGAAGCACATCGACACGAAATCCTCCGACGCCACCATCATGGGCGGCCACGGCGGCGGCGACTTCGGCATCATGCACGCCTTCGTCAAGGCCGTCTCGACAGGCGACCGGTCGTATATCCTCTCCGGCCCCGCCGAAAGCCTCGAAACCCACCTCACCGTCTTCGCCGCGGAGAAGGCCAGGCTGACGGGGAAGGTGGTGAGGCTGTAGCTAACGCTTCACCCCTCGCAGAAGATACTCGACGGCTTCGAGGCGGACCCGGAGATCCCGGTTCTCCGCCTCAAGCTGTTCGGCGGCGACAATACAATGACGGGCAAAGAACAGGGCCGTGAACCAGGGGAAGAAGAGCGAGAAGCCGATCATTCCGACCACCAGCAGCAGCGCATATTCAGGCACGCCCTTGAGCGTCTCCTTGCCGGCGTTGTTCATCTGGATGATTCCAACGATGGCCATGGCGCCTGCCAGCAACGTGATGACCAGCAAGAAGTAGATGTTGAACTTCGTCGCCACCTTCAGGATCGTCTCGCGCGATTTGGGGATGTCACTCGGTATCTCGCCGCTCATCTTCCCCCTCCTTATAGATGACTCGACCGACTCAGACCCGTATCGTCTTGGCAGGATATCCCCGCATGGCGGAGTTGTCAAGGGCACGAGAAGGCGGGCGCTCGGTTTCGCCATTGCTCGCAACCATCACAGCAGCAACGGGTTATGTCAAGCAATTCTGCGGGGCGATGGTATTTTGCCATTGACTTCCGCACCTCTTTTCGCTATAAGTGTCGGTTCTATTTTCCCCGGGTTATGCCCCGGGATTGGGCGTCTTTGGAACTGAGCATACTGCCTCCCGAGGAAACAATGACTGAGAAACCGGAAGAGAAGAAGCCCGAGACGACGAACGAAACGCCGGCGGCCGAGACCAATGAGACCCCGGACCTGACGAAGATTGAAGGTCTGGAGGCCGGCGTGAAGCAGCTCGCCGCGTGCAAGGTCGAGGTGAAGGTGCGCGTGCCGGTGGCCGCCATCAAGGCCGAGATGCAGAGGGCCTTCGACGAACTGGCGCTGAACGCGGCCGTGCCGGGCTTCCGCAAGGGGCACACCCCGAGACGTCTCGTCGAGCGGCATTTCGAGAAGGCCGTGCTCGAAGACACGAAACGCCTGATCACCGCCAAGGCTTGGGAGCAGGTGGTCAAGGAGAACGACCTTCACCCCATCGGCGAGCCCGATCTTCCGGACGAGAAGGTCGCCTACGACGCTGAAAAGGGCCTCTCTTTCGAGCTGGAGCTTGAGGTGATGCCGAAGTTCGACGCCGGCGAGTACAAGGGCCTGGAACTCACGCGCCCGGCTGGCGGCGTCAGCGAAGAGGACGTGACGAAGACCCTCGACGGCCTCCGGCGGCGCAACGCACAGGTCGAGGCGGTCCCCGGCGGAAAGACGCAGGAAGACGACGTGCCGGTGGTGGACGTGGACATCAAGGTCGGCGACCAGGTCGTCCAGACCGTGTCGGACCAGGAGATCACGCTTGGCGTCGACAACTGGCTGCGCGGCCTCGACCGCGATTTCTGGAAGGACCTGCTCGGCAAGACCGCCGGGGAGTCCGCGTCGAAGACGGTCACGCTGCCGGACACCTATCAGAAGGAAGCCTACCGCGGCAAGGAGGCGGTGCTGACGGTGACGGTCAAGGACGTCAAGCGCCCGAAGCTGGCGGAGTTGAACGACGAGTTCGCAAAGGACATGCTGTATGAGAGCCTGGAGGAACTGAAGAAGGACATCCGCGAGCGCATCGCGCAGGGCCGGGACCACGAGGCGCACCAGGCGCTCGCCGCGCAGGTGGAGGAGAAGCTGATCGCCGCCAACCAGTTCGCGCTGCCGGAAGAGCTGGTGAAGTCGATGACGGCCAACCTGATCAACCGCCAGCGGTTGAGCCTGGCCTACCGCGGGGCAACGCGCGAGGACATCGAGAAGGCGACGCCCGAGATCACCGAGGGTGCCACGAAGCAGACGGAGCGGGACGTGCGGCTGCTCTTCATCCTCCAGCAGATCGCCGACAAGGAAAAGATCGAGGTCACGGACGCCGAGTTCGAGCGCCGGATTCACGTGCTGGCCCAGGCGGAAGGCCAGAAGCCGGGCCGCTTCCGCGAAGACCTGAAGGCGCAGGGCCGGCTGGGGCTCATCCGCTCCGAGATCCGCGACGAGAAAACGGTCTCCCGGATCATCGAGTTGGCGAAGGTGAAGGACGCCGAGGCCGCCCCCGCGAAGGAAGAGGCCAAGGAAGAGAAGAAGGAAAAGAAGGCCCCGAAGGCGGAAAAGGCCGAGAAACCCGCGGAGGCCGCGAAGGAAGAGAAGCCCGAAGCCGCGGAAAGCGAAAAGAAGGCTGCAAAGAAGGCCGCGAAAAAGCCGAAGAAGGAATAGTTGCCGCGTTGACGGGGGCAACCCCGAACAATTCCTTTAAGGAGAGGCCATGTCGGTAACGATTCCCTACGTGATTGAGAAGGCCGGACGCGAGGAGAAGGTATACGACCTGTTCTCGCGCCTCCTGAAGGACCGCATCATCTTCCTCGGCAGCGAGATCAACGACCTGGTGTCGAACGTGGTCGTGGCGCAGCTCCTCTTCCTGCAGATGGAGAACAAGAGCCAGGACATTTCGATCTACATCAACTCGCCGGGCGGCAGCGTAACGGCGGGAATGGCGATCTACGACACGATGCAGTTCGTGCAGTGCGACGTGGCGACCTACTGCGTCGGACAGGCGGCGTCGATGGGCGCGGTGCTGCTGGCGGCGGGGACGAAGGGCAAGCGGTTCATGCTCCCCAACTCGCGCGCGATGCTGCACCAGCCGTGGGGCGGGATGCAGGGCACCGCCACCGACATCAGCATTCACGCCGAGGAGATCCTGCGGGCGAAGAAGTCCATCAACGGGATCCTCGCGAAGCACACGGGCCAGACGATCGAAACCATCGCGCGCGACACCGACCGCGACTTCTTCATGAGCGCCGACCAGTCCAAGGCCTACGGCCTCGTGGACGACGTGCTCGTCACGCTGAAGGGCAAGGTCTGACTCCTCCCGCGGGCGAGAAGGAGATACACTTGAGTCGCGCGTCCGAGGGTCACGCCGGCGAGGGTGACCGGCTGTTCCGCCAGCGGAAGTTCAGCGAGTCGGCCGCCGAGTTCGAGGAGGCGTTGCGCCTCGACCCGGCCGACGACGTCGCGCGGCTCGGCCTCGCCCGCGCGCTCCACGCCTCCGGTCAGGTCTCCCGCGCCCTCGGCCTCACGTCCGAAATCCTCGATCATCGTCCCGACGACGTCGCCGCCTGCCTCCTCCAGGCCGCCATCCTCATCGAAGGACGCCACGCCTCCGAGGCGCTCATCGCCGTCCGCCGGGTGCTGAAATCGAACCCCGGAAACGTCGAGGCTCGGGTGCTTTCGGGCCAGGCGCACGCGACGATGGGAGACCTCGACGAGGCCCGCGCCGAGATCGACCGCGCGCTCTCCTTCGCCCCGACGCACCACCCGGCGCTTCTGGCCATGGCCGACGTCTGTTTCATCGACGAGGACTTCGAGAAGGCGCTCGAATGGCTCGAACGGGCCTTCGCGCTGGAGCCGAACGACTACCGCACGCGCCTCGCGCTCGGGCGCGCCAAGGGCGAACTCGGCCGCTACGACGAGGCGCTCGTCGACCTGCACGAGGCCGGCCGCCTGGCGCCCGAGAGCGTCGAGCCGATGCACGAACTGGGCCATCTCCGCGAGCGAGAGGGCAACCTCGAAGCCGCGGTGCTGCTCTATCGCGAGGTGCTCCGCCAGAAGCCCGACCACGTTGAGGTCGGCGTCGACCTCGCCGAGTGCCTGGCCGACCTGGGCCAGTACGACGAGTCGGTCGACGCGTATCGCGATCTCATCGAAAAGCACCCCGAAGACGCAAGCCTCCTCGCGGGACTCGGCCAGGTCTACCGCGACCGGGGCGACTTCGCCGAGGCAATGCGCTGCTACGGCCGCGTGCTGGAGATGTCGCCGGCAAACCCGGATTACGTCTATGACCTGGGCTCCATCTATCAGCAGGCCGGCAAGCCGGACGAAGCCGAGCGCGAGTTCCGCCGGGCGCTGTCCATCTCCGCAAGCTATGCCCCCGCGCACAACGGCCTCGGGATGCTCTACCACGAGCAGGGCGATCTCGACAAGGCCGCGGCCGAGTATTTCAGCGCCGCGAAGCTGGAGCCCGACGTCGACTGGCCGCACTTCAACCTCGGGCTCATCTTCGAGGAGACCGGCGACCTCCGCAAGGCCGAGCAGGAGTTCCGCAAGGTCGTCGAGCTCACGCCCGAGGACGTCGAGGCGCGCTGCTGCCTGGCGAACGTCCTGCGCGATCAGTCGCGCTACGAAGAGGCGAAGGTGGAGCTGGAGCGCGCCCGCGACGAGGCCCCCGACGAGCCGATGCCCTGGGCGGAGCTGTGCATGTTCTACTACGAGTGCCTCCATGACTCGGCCGAGGCGCTCGCCTGCGGAAAGAAATTCCTCGAACTCGGCGGGCAGGACCCCGAGGTCGAAGCGGTCATCGACGAACTCGAAGGCGGGTATTCCGGCTTCGAAAGCGATTCTTTGTAGGGGCGCAGTCCCGACTCGTCGGGACGCCCGTCTTGCTTCTCCTTCTTCCTTTCCGGGGGGTTTGCAGGGGCACGGAATGCCGTACCCCTGCAAGAGCTGAATTGGGTGGGCCCATTATCCATGCGGCAAGAGGAAGAACAGAAAGATGGGCGTCCCGACGAGTCGGGACTGCGCCCCTACAAAGAGGACACTCACTCGCGCGGCGGAAACGTCGGGGTCCCCGTGGGGGGAATCCTCATCCTCGTCTCGTTCCTCTTCATCCCTTTCGTTTCCATCGGCGGACTCACCGCGATCAAGATCGCCCTCAACCATGACGCCGCGGAGGCCGCGTTTGCGGTGCTGGGCGTCAGCGGGCCCATGGCCGACAAGGCCGTGCGGATGCTGATGCTCCTCCCGGCGCTGGCGCTGACGGTGCTAATGATCGAACTGGCGGTCCCGCCCGGCCACGGTTCCAGGCCTTACGCCAACGTCGCCGTGGCGATCGCTGGGGCACTCCTGTCGCTGGTCCTGGGGTCGGTGGGGCTATGCTTCGGGGCGCACTTCGGCCCAGGATTCTGGGGGACGCTCACGGGAAGCCTCTTTATCCTTGTCGGGGGCATTTTCAATGTCGCGCGCGGCGAATAGTGTGGCGGCGTTCCTTCTGGCCTTCCTCTGCGCCGCGGCCGGCGCGCGGGGCGACAACGCGACGATCCCGGCCCCGGCGTCTTCGGACCAGGGCGCGTTCGCGCCCGCCCTCGACAACGCCACCCAGGCCGCCGCCGACAAAATCGCCCGCGACCGGAACCGCAAGGCCGCCATGCGCAAGGTGGCCGGGGCGTCGCTCGTCATCATTCTGGTCTTGATTTGCTTCGTCGTCGGCGTCATGATAGTGTCCCGGCGGATGCGCATCCGCTACCTCCACTACGACCGCCCGGTGAGGTTCAGCCGGCTGTGGGACGTCTGGTGGGACCGCGACCGGAGACCGCCGCCGAAATCCTGACGGGAGCTGCCATGCGAAAGACCTTCCTTCTTGCGACCCTCCTGATGGCGGCGATTGCCGCCGGGTGCGTCAACTACGACGAGCGCATCGAGCTCAACGCCGACGGCTCGGGCGTGGTGCGGCTGCACCTCTCCGTCAGCGAGCAGGCCATCGGGATGTCCGGCCTGCCCAAGCCGACGAACGAGGACGAAATGCTTCCCTCGCCGCGCGCGGAGATGATCGCCGACTTCGAGAAGCAGGGGTTCAAGGTCAGAAGCCTCCGCGCCGAATCCGTGGGCGGCCTGCGCCACTTCTACATCGTCCTCGAGTTCAAGCGCCTGGCCGATGTCGAGAAGAGCGAGGTCTTCAAGGACCGCGGCGCCACCCTCGCGAAAGAGGAAGGCCGGCTCGTCTACCGCCAGACCGTCGCCGTCAACGAGCGCACGCTGACCGACCGCGCCGGCGGCGGCCCCGGCCCGATGATGCCTCCGCCCAAGATCTACGACCTCAAGACCTCCCCGCCGAAGGAAGGCGACAAGAGGCCCGACACGGCCAAGCCTGCCCCGAAGGACGCGAAGGCTGATCCGTCCAAGAAGGAGGATTACGTCAGCATCATCAAGCAGATGGAGATGCGCTTCGGGCGCGAGCGCGTGATGGAGATGTTCGACGCCTACTCCATCTCCTTCAGCGTCGAGATGAAGGGCGCCACGCTGCTCAAGACCAACGGCTACAACCACCGCGACGCCGTGGCGATCTGGGACACCCCGCTGGCGCGGCTCATCGAGAAGTGGCCGACGATCCCGATGGAGGCCGCGTTCGTGCCGAATGCGCCGGCCCCGGAGGCGAAGAAACCATGATCCGTCTGGCGGCGCTCCTGGTGCTCGCGGCCTGCTCCACCGGCTTCGCGGCCGACAACGTCACGCTCAAGGTGACCTTCCGGCCGCAGGGCGGGGCCGACGTCTTCATGATCTTCAACACCACCCTGGAAACCCCCGACCGAGTGGCCGCCATCCCCGACCCGCGGGTCAAGGGCGTGCTCTTCGTCCGCGCCCTTCGCGCCTCGCCCGGCGAGCTCACCGCCTTCCTCTCCCGCGCCTCGTTCGGCAACGTCGCCGTCAGCCAGTACGCCGAGGGGACGCACCTCCGCACCGAGGTCACCGCCGTCGTCAGCGACCTTCAGCCGCTCGGAAGGCTCCTCGGCGGCGAGCTGGAATACGTGCCGATCGCCGACCACTTCCACGAACTCCGCGGCACGTTCGGCGGCGCGCTCGCCGGGCTCAACGCGGACCTGTCGGCGCTGTCGAACACGCACCTGACGCTCTGGGTCGTCTTCCGCGGCACGGCGCGCAAGGCCGACCGCACGGCCGAGATCTCGCACGCCGCCGACTCGGTCACGTGGCGGTTCACCGGCGACCGGCTGCTCGCCCAGCCGCGGACGCTCGACGCGGTCGTGTTGCCGCGCATCGAAGGCGACCCGAAGTTCTGGCTCGCGCTCATCGTCGGCGTCACCGCGCTCGTCGTCATCGGCGCCGCCATCGTGCTGAGGCGCGGCCGAGACGCGCGCGTCTGAACGGCGCTTTTGGCTTTTGGGTTTTGGATTTTGGGTTACAGCGCCGGAAACAGAGAGACGGAACAGGGCCGGTCTTTCCGTTTTGAGGCTGTAATCCAAAATCCAAAACCTAAAATCCAAAATCCGGAATCGCTCCCGCGTTCCCTGGGGACCGTATGCCTAAAGAGATCCTGCTCGTCGACGACCAGCCCGAGGTGCTTGCGCACATCGGGAAGATTCTGTCTTCGCGCGATTGGACCGTCTTCACGGCGTCGAACGCCGAGGACGGTCTGAGGCGTTTCGCCGAGAGATCAGGGTCGCTGGGGCTGGTCATGCTCGACCTCGACCTGGGCGCCGGCTCCGACGAAGGGCTCGACGTCCTCCGCCGCATGAAGGACATCTGCCCCGACGTGCCCGTCATGATCCTCACCGGCAAGGGCACCACGCGGGGCGCCGTGCGCGCGATGAAGCTGGGGGCGGCGGACTTCCTGGAGAAGGACCTCTACCTCGCCGAGCACCTCGAAGCGCGCGTCGACCGCGTGAACCAGTTCGTCTCGCTCGTCGAGGAGAACCGCCGGCTCAAGCGCGAGGGCGAGTCGCTCCGCCGCGCCGCGAAGTATTACCAGGACCTCGTCCGCGAGCGGTACGAGCTCGTCGGCTCCTCGCAGGCCATGACGGAGCTGCGCAACAAGATCACCTCCCTCGCCTCGCTGCCCCGCCCCGTCCTCATCCGCGGCGAGCGCGGCACCGGCAAGGAACTCGTCGCCGCGCAGATTCACTACCGCGGCTCGCGCGCCGCCAAGCCGTTCGTCGTCGTCAACTGCGCCGCGGTCCACGGCGAGCTGCTCGAAAGCGAGCTTTTCGGCCACGAAAAGGGCGCCTTCACCGGCGCCGATTCCCGCCGCATCGGACGCTTCGAGATGGCCGACGAGGGCACGCTCTTCCTCGACGAGATCGCGAATTCCTCCATCGACTTCCAGCAGAAGATCCTCCGCGTCATCGAGTACCAGGAGTTCCAGCGCCTCCGCGGCACCGAGACGATCCGCGTCAACGTCCGCGTCGTCGCCGCCACCAACGCCGACCTCGAAGGGATGATGAAGGACGGGCTCTTCCGCGAGGACCTCTACGACCGCCTCGCCTTCCAGACCGTTCACACCCCGCCTTTGAGGACGCACCCGGAAGACGTGCCGCAGCTCGCCGCGCACTTCCTGGGCCGGTTCCGCCGCGAGGTGCCGGACGTGCGGGCCTCCGCCCTGACGGAACGCGCGATGGCGCGGCTGGCGGCCTACGCCTGGCCGGGGAACGCGAGGGAACTGAAGAACGTCATCGAGCGCGCGGCGGCGGTCGTGAAGTCGGAGACGATCGAGGCGGAGCACCTGGAGCTTCGCGCGCCGGGCGAGGGGAGCTCGGACGGCTCGTTCGTGGACCAGGTGCGCGAGTTCGAGCGCGCGCTCGTCAAGGACGCCCTCGAACGCGCCGATTACCAGCAATCCCGCGCCGCCGAGATCCTCCGCATGAGCTACGACCAGTTCCGGCACTACTACCGCAAATACCGCGACGAGATCGAGGCCTGACAGGAGCATTCCGGCGAGATCTTGCATCCCCGGACGCGCTTGGTTACTATAGATGAAGGCCCGACCGGGCTGGAATACCAAGACAGAAGGAGAACAGGACATGACGGCGCGACGGACCCTGGCAACGATGACGGTGCTGCTCCTGGCGGCAGTGGCGATCGCGGAGGACCTGACCACCGCGCCGGCGGCACCCGCAGCTCCTGCGGCCCCGGCCGCCCCGGCGCCCGAGAAGCAGCCCCCGCCGCCCGACCTCACGAAGATCAAGGCGGACCTGAAGGCGAAGACCATCACCATCGAAGGGTGCTTCTGCCTCAAGCAGGGCATCCTCGATTACCTCGCCGTGACGACGACCGGGCACGAGTATGAGGCCGTCCTGGCGCTCGACGCGAAGGCGTCGCTGCTCAATATGGACCTCCTGGCCCTCGGCGCCGAGAGCGGCCCGACCGAGGCGACGCTCGCGGCGTTGAAGAAGAACCCGCCGGAGGGGATCAAGATTCCGGAGAAGGCCGGCACGAAGATCCGCGCCGTGGTCGAGTGGGAGGCCGACGGCAAGAAGATGTCCGTGCCCGCAACGAGCCTGCTCATCAACCGCACCACGAAGAAACCCGCCGAGGACGCCCCCTGGGTCTTCACGGGCAGCTACTTCGCCAAGGACCCGAACACCGACAAGGACGTCTACATGGGCGACATGGACCAGTCCCTCATCGGCGTCTTCTACCAGCCCTCGGCGGTGCTCAACTTCAGCAAGGACAACGGCAACGCCTACGACGGCGCCGAGAACGGCTTCGAGGTCAACAAGGATCTCGTCCCCAAGCCCGGCACCCCCTGCAAACTCATCCTCTCCCTCTGGGACAAGCCCTCCGAGCCCGAGAAGAAGTGACGCGACTCCCCTGAAAACACACCGGGCGGCCTCCCGACGCGTCGGGAAGCCGCCCGATTCATGTACCAACTCCGCGCGCCGAGCTACGCGATGATCACCTTCCGCCCCTCGATCTTCAGCCGGCCGGACTGGAAGAGACGGATGGCCTGGGGATAGGCGACGCACTCTTCGCGGAAGACGCGGGCGGCGAGGGAGTCGGCGGTGTCGTCGGCGAGGACCGGGCAGGGGCGCTGGATGATGATGGGCCCGGCGTCGTACTCGTTGTTGACGAAGTGGACGGTGCAGCCGGAGACCTTCACCCCGTAGTCGATGGCCGCCTGGTGGACCGCGTGGCCGTAATAGCCGTGGCCCGAGAACGCCGGGATCAGCGCGGGGTGGATGTTCATGACGCGCCCGGCGTAGTCGTCCGGGATGTGCAGCAGCTTGAGGTAGCCCGCAAGACAGACCAGATTCGGGGCGTGCTTGCGCAGCGCGCCGAACGTCGCTTCGCTGAACGCCTCGGTGGTCTTGTAGCTCTTGCGCTCGACGACGAACGCCGGAATGCCCGCCGACTTCGCCCGCTCGAGGCCGTAAGCCTGCGGGTTCGACGAGACGACAACCGCCACCTCCGCGCTCATGCCGCCCGAGGCGATGCGGTCGAGGAAGTTCTGCAGCGTCGTGCCGCCTCCGGAAATCAACACGCCCAGGCGGAGCGGTCGGGTCATGGAAATGCCTCCTCGATCGTGGAAGTGCGCCGAGGGATATTATGCCGTGCGGCGAGCCGGGGGGCAAGGCTCAACTACGAGCATCCGCGCATCGCGACGAAGAAGAGGAAGAGCGCGATGGTGACGAGGATGGCGACGACGCATCCCTGCGGCAGCGTGTTGGCCTGGGTCGAAGGCCGTATCATGCCGCCGGAGGAGCCGGCGGAGGGATAGGTCGCGCTTCGGCTGGGGCTCGTCCACGGCACGGTGAGTCCCCGGCGGCAGTGCGGACAGATGACGTGCCGCCCGC
Organism: Planctomycetota bacterium; assembly: GCA_037439485.1. GTDB lineage: Bacteria > Planctomycetota > DG-23 > DATKVD01 > DATKVD01 > JBBIVY01. Next base: position 13,090 of record JBBIVY010000086.1, read on the forward strand.
GCAGCTCGGGCGTCACGAGGATCGGCCCCTGGCAGAGCGGACAGGGCATCGTCGTGCGCGAGGTCGGCGGCGCCGCCGGCGGAGGAGTCGGCGGCGACGAGGGCTTGTCGTCCCGGACCCCCTCGGCGTTGACCGGCGCCTCGGTCAGGTCGTAGCCTGCGTGCTTCGAGGGCGCAAGCGACGAGGGACGAGGCGGAGGCGCGCTCGGGGGCGGCGGAGGTGGAGGCGGATACCCGCGGAAGATAGGCGGCGGAGGCGGCGCAATCGGTGGAGGCACGGGCGTCGGCTTCGGGGGCGGAGGCATCGAAAAGTCCGGCTCTTCGGGCGTGGCCGAGATGGGCTGGATCTTCGGCTCGGGCGGAACTTCGGGCTCCGCGAGGATGTCCTGGGGCGCTCTCACGGGCGGCGGCGGCTCAGGCTCGAAGATCGCCGGAGTCGTCGGCATGGACGGAATGTCGCTGAAGCTGATGGACGTCTGGGGCATCTCCGGCGTCGACGTCACCGAGGGAACGACCGGCTCCGGCTGCGCCCCCTCGGCCGCCGGAACCTGGAACGACTCCTGGCACCACGGACAGTGCGCCCCCTGCCCGCGCTGGGCGGAGTCCATCACGATTCCCGCCCGGCAATGCGGGCAACGGATTTCTTCCATCATCGCTCGCGCTCCTTGGCGTCAGGCCGTTCGACTCAACGGATGATATACGCGTCCGTGTTCGAC
>JBBIVY010000086.1:13904-16614 GCA_037439485.1 Planctomycetota bacterium
CGCGTCCGTGTTCGACGTCTCGTAGCCCGCGTCGCCCCGATAGATATCGGCATCGTCGCCCGAGTCGGGCATGGGCGTCGTGCCCCACTTCACGTGGCCATCATTATAGAAGACGTTCTGGCCTTCGCCCGGGCTGGTTTCGCCGCCACCGTGGTTGGGGCTGTTGTCCTTGATGTCCCCGGCCGGCCCCGGCGGGTAAGCCAGCGGCTTGTCGGCCACGATCGCGCAACACGCGTCCACCGAATGCTTCTTCGTCGGGTCCCAGCCGTAGGAGCAGTTCGAGTCCGTCAGCGCGGCGCTCAACGCCGCCAGCGATGTGTTCTTGTAGTCCGTCGGGAACGTCGGGTCCACTTGCTGTTTGGAACTCGGGCAGATGAACACCTTGGTGGTGGTGAAGTAGCCGTCGTGCAGGAGCACCGCGAAACCGCTACGGGAATACGTGCCCGAGGGCACGACCGTGCCGGCGTAGTCTATGGCGCCGTCGCCGGAACCCGTCGGAAGCGGCATGAAATGGTCGTCGTGGTCGCCCGCATACTGAAACATCGCCAGGCCGATCTGCCGGACGTTGTTCATGCAGCGCGCCCGGCGCGCCGCCTCCTGCGCCTTCGCCAGCGCCGGAAGCAGGAACGCCGCCAGGACCATCAGCACCAGGACCACGCCCCCGACGACAATCGCGATGATGACGCCGACGCTCGTCGGCTTGGGCGGCATATAAGGCTCGGCCACCGGCGGAGGAAGCGGAGGCGGCATCACCCCCGGCTGCGGAACGGTGAGCGTCTGCCTGCAATGCGGACAGGTCACAACCGTCCCCGCCTGCTCGTCGCTCGCCTGCATTCCGCCACCGCAATGAGGACAGGTAACAGTCTGCGGCATGGGATTCCTCCTTTTCCGGGGTAGCACCCTGTTATTAAACGCGAAAATACCCCGGCCGGAAAACAGAATCAAGGAGAAAACAGAAGCCCCGGGGCTTAAGCGGCCTGCTGACAGGTTACTGACAACTTGCCGTCAGACCGGCGTCTCGATGAGCCACTGACGCAGCCAGGCGACGCCTTCGGACCACATGGCGGGAGTGACGGCATGGGCAACGCCGGGATAGAGGGAGAGCTTGAGCCGCTCGGGGTGAGTGTAGTGCGCCAACATGGAATCAAAGGTGCGCCGGGCGCACTCGACGGGGACGATAGGGTCGTTCTCGCCGTTGATGAGGAGGAGCGCGCGGTCGGCGAATCGCTCGGGATGGCGGGACGGGTCGTGCTTGGCGACCGCGGCTTCGAGCCCGGCGGGGTAATAATCCTCGAACGTCTCGCCCGGCTTGGGGCATCCGTAGCTCTCGGCGCGAAGCTCGATGAGCCGGCGGAAATCGCCGGAGCCGATAAGCGACGCCGCGGCACGGATGCGCGAATCCATGCCCATCGTCATGATCGTCGTGTGCCCGCCGAGTGAGCCGCCGGTGACGCCCGAGCGATCGGTCTTCACCCCGAGCCGCGCGGGCAGGAAGTCCATCAGCGTGACGATGTCCGTCGCGGTGCCGACGGTGACGCCATACATGTCGGCGCCCATCGTGAAACCGAAGCCCTGGTTGATCCGCGCGTCGACGATGCGCCGGCCGTGGTTTCGCTGCTCGACGCCGACGGCGACAAACCCGGCACCCGCGAGGCCGACGAGGTTCGAAAACGTGTTGATGAGCTGCCCGCTCCGGCCGTGCGTAACGAAGACGACCGGCGCGCCGGGATTCTGCTCGCGGCCCATCACCGCGACCTCGATGCCCGCGACGCAGAAGAGCTCAGGCTGAACGGTGTCGGCAGGCATGGGGCACTTCCTTTCGTCGTTTCTTCTTCTTGCTTCTTATCGCTTCTTTCTTACCGCGGAGACGCAGAGATCGCTAAGAGCCTATCCCAATAGGCCACGTTTTGGCTGTCATTCTGAATCCCGGCTTCAGCCGGGATGAAGAATCTTCCCCGCAAATCGGGAAGATCCTTCGTCCCGATAAATCGGGACTCAGGATGACAGCATGACGAAGGCGGTCGCTCCGACCTATTGGGATAGGCACTAAAGAGCAAAAGGAGCGGATGCTTTGCTCCGCCACCTCCGCGCTCTCGGCGTGTCTGCTTCGCTCTTCTCTTGCCGTTGTACCCCGGGCTGTCTCTTTGTTGTTCTCGGCGTCTCTGCGTCTCCGCGGTGAAACAACATCCCGCAACAACGGAGAAACGAAATCACCGGTTACTGACAACCTTCGCACACCTTTCGCACAGGTCGGGGTGGGCCGAGTTGGACCCGACCGAACTGCGGAGGTTCCAGCAACGGACGCACTTCTTGTGCGGACTCACGAACGCGCGGACCCAGAGGCCCTTGAGCGCGGCGCCCTCGACGGCGTCCGCGGGCTTCGAGGCCGCGAGCGTCACGTCAGAGGTCAGAAGATAGCCCGAGAGCTTGTCGCCGAGGCCGGAGAGGAACGACTTGAGTTCGGCGTCCTCGGCATAAAGCTCAACGGCGGCTTCGAGCCCGGCGCCGATGGTCTTGGCGGCGCGCATCTTCTCGGTCTCGCGGGCGACTTCCTCGCGCACCGCGAGCACCTTCGCGAACTTCGCGTCGAGCGCCGCGTCGACGAGCGAAGCGTTCACCTCCGGCCAGAGCGCCAGATGCACCGAGTCGAGCCCCTCCTTGTCGTCGAGATACTCCCACACCTCGTGCGACGTGTGGACGAGGATGGGCG
>JBBIVY010000087.1:0-14190 GCA_037439485.1 Planctomycetota bacterium
TTGGTATTTCGCTGGGATTTGGCAAAACGGTGGGGTTTTCTGCTATATTGGGTGTCTCGTATATGTCGGGGAGGCCATAAATGGCGAGTTCGTGATAACCAGGTATGTCAGGGATGGCTGATATCCATGATATCCTTGATATCCAGGCCGGATTTCGATGAGGGCCGCAGGCGGCTCGCTCAGGGAGGTTCGTTCGGGCGGGGTTCGGCATTGCCCGACCGGCACCGGAGGCTGCAATGTTCGCACTGGGCCTTCGGAGCGCGGGGATGCGGGGAATCCGACGGTCCCGACGCATCGGGATGCCACTACGCCGAAGTCACCGGATTGGAGAAGGCGTAGCGCCGGGCGATGTCGAAGCGGACGACGCCATCGGGAAGGGGCGACTCGGCCTCGACGCGGCGGAAGCGTCCGCGGAAGCCTCGGGCGCCGGTGGCGGTGCGGATCTGGACAACCTCGACCTCGCAGGCCAGTTCCCGGCCCTCGGCGTCCCAGGCGAGGATGCGCCCGGTGAATCGGCCGCGCGCGGCAAGCTCGTCGACCAGGCGTGTCTCGACGAACCGCCGGCCCGTCTCGCGGTAGAAGAACGCCAGCGACCGGCCGACCGCGTCCTCGCGCGGAACGCCGAAGAGCTTCTCCGCCGCCGAGTCCCACTCGCGCAGGGCGCCGAGCGCGTCGGCCTCGACGTGTGCGTCCGCCTTCGCCAGGGCTTCCGCCGTCGCTGAAGCTTCGGGGGACGGCGACAGGGACACCGTGGGAACGGGCACAGGCGCGCCCTCCGAAGCGCCGACGCGAAGGGAATGCTCCTCGGCGGTCTCGGCGGGCTCGTTCGTCTCGGCCGCTCGTGGGGCCTCGGCCGCCGGGGCCGGATGCGGGAACTCGCCACCGAGCTGCGCGGCGAGGAGTTGCATGAGCTTCAGGTGCCGCCTCGTCCAGACGTGGCGCTCCGTCGAGCCGAACGCCAGCGCGCCGATGAGCCCCTCGACGCCGAAGACGGGCAGCACGACGACGCTCTCGAGTCCGTGGAGCAGGAAGGGCCGGTAGAAGTCGCTTCGCGTCTGGTCGGGGCGCACGTCGAGCACCAGTTCGCGGCGGTTCGCCTCGAACCACTGCGCCGCGGCGTCGCCGATGAGGAGCGGGGCAAGCTCGAAGCACTCGTCGGCCTCCTTCGCCCCGGCCGCGGGAGATGCGCAGGCGAAACCGAGCGTGAGCACGGCCTCCAGAGGCGCGCCGACCGCGAACCGGACGGAGAGGGAGGCCTCGGAAAGCGGGACGGCCCCGGCGAGGTCGCAGACGCCGTGGCGGAATCGCTCTTTGAGCGATGAAATCGACGGATTTTCAGAATGGGTCACGGCGCTTTCCCCGGCTCCCCGTTTACTCCAGCAGTTTAGGCCGCGGGGGCCCGCGGGTCAAGGCGATTTCCGCCCGCGCGAGGCGCAATTCGCTTGACTCCGCGGGGAGGAATGCCGAATATATTGCGTCGCGCCGGGGCCAAGGGCCCCGCAGGACGGACGAAAGGACTATGGGACAGGAACGACGCAGGTATCCCCGTCTGCCGGCCGACGGCGAAGAGGTGAAGTTCCGCCGGCTGAACACGCTGCCCTCGGGCGAGCCGGATGTTTACCATCCAGGCAACCTTATAGATATCTCGAAGGGCGGGATGCTCTTCGAGACGCGGCACGCCATCACCCGCGGCGAGAAGATCGAGTATTACGTGACCTCCGTCAGCGGCACGGGCGACCGCGAGGGCACCGCACGCATCATCCGGGCCATGCGCGAGCCCGACCGGTTCTTCGTCGCCGTGGAGTTCATCGTCTGACACGGAAAGGGAGAAGCCCATGGACCGCGAACGTCTGGCGATGCTCAAGGAACTCAGCGAAGCCCACGGGGCGCCCGGCAGCGAAGGGGCCGTTCGGGAGATCGTCGCCCGGCGGGTCAAGGGCCTGGCCGAGGTTTCCACCGACAAGCTCGGCTCGATCATCTGCGCGCAGAAGGGCTCGGCCGATTCCCCGCGCATCATGCTGCCGGGACACATGGACGAGATCGGCTTCATGGTCAAGGCCGTCACGAAGGAAGGGTTCGTCAAGTTCGCGCCGATGGGCGGATGGTGGACGCAGGTGATGCTGGCCCAAAAGGTGCGCATCGGGACGTCGAAGGGCCCCGTCGTCGGCGTCACCACGTCCGTGCCGCCCCACGTCCTGCCGCCGGAGCAGCGCGAGAAGCCGGCGCAGATGGAGAACATGGCCATCGACGTCGGCGCCTCGAGCCTCGACGAGGCGACGGAGAAGTTCGGCATCCGCCCGGGCGACCCGGTGACGCCGATCTTCGAGATGGAGGTCATGTCGAACGGCAAGATGCTCCTGGGGAAGGCGTGGGACGACCGCATCGGCGTCGCGCTCTTCATCGACGCGCTGAAGGAGTTGAAGGGCGCGAAGCACCCGAACACCGTCTATGGCGTCGGCACGGTCCAGGAAGAGGTGGGCGGGCGCGGGGCGAAGACCTCCGCCTCGGCGATCAACCCGGACGTCTGCATCGTGCTGGAGGTGGGCATCGCCGACGACGTCCCCGGCATGAAGGACCCGGAGAAGATGGGCCGCCTCGGCTCAGGTCCCCAGATCACCGTCGCCGACCGCGGCATGATCCCCAACCGCGGCCTCCGCGACCTCGCCGTCGAGACCGCGAAGAAGCACAAGATCCCCGTGCAGTTCCAGCTCCTCACCGCCGGCGGCACCGACGGCGGCCCCGTCCACGTTCACCTCACGGGCGTCCCGACGCTCTACCTCGGCGTCCCCGCGCGCTACATCCACTCCCACTCGGGCATCGTCCACTCCGACGACTACGACAACGCGCTCAAACTCGTCGTCGAGCTGGCCAAGCTCCTCGACGCAAAGACGGTGAAGTCGCTGGCGCCGTGAGGGGCGACAATATGCCGAAAGCGAGAAGAGGTGGTGCCTGGGGCGCCGCCTCTTCTTTTGTACCGATCAGGCGTTGAACCGGAACTCGATGATGTCGCCGTCCTTGACGGGGTAGGTTTTGCCTTCGAGGCGGACCTTGGCGAGCTTGCGGGCCTCGGCGTAGGTGCCGGAGGAGATGAGGTCGTCATAGGCGAGGACTTCCGCGCGGATGAACCCGCGGCGGATGTCGGAATGGATGCAGTCGGCGGCGTCGAGGGCGACGGTGTCCCGGTGAATCGTCCAGGCGCGGACCTCGTCCTCGCCCACCGTGAAGAACGAGGCAAGCCCCAGCAGCTCGTAGCTCGCGCGGATGACGCGGTCGAGCGCGGAAGAGGATATGCCGAACTCCGCGAGGAACCCCTTCGCATCGTCGGGCGGCATTTGGGCGATCTCCGCTTCGAGCCGCCCGCGAACCACCATGCGCTTCTCGTCGGCCGCGGGGCCGGTCGCCTTCGGCTCGGCGTCGTCCGTGTCGTCATTGTTGAAGAGCACCAGCGTCGGTTTGGCCGAGACGAGCGTGAAACTCTTGAGGAGTGGGGACGCCGCCAGCTCCGGCACGCGGCGCAGGGGCTTATTGCCTTCGAGGTGCTTCACCACCTGATCGATGACGGCCAGCTCGGCCGGGTCGATCTTCTTGCCGCGGTCCTTGTCGGCGTTGATGCGCTCAAGGCGCTTCGTCATCGTGAGGAGGTCCGCGAAGATCATCTCGTGATCGAGCTTCGCGAAGTCATCAGCCGGCGCGGGCGCGGAGAGCCCTTCGGCCTTGAAGTTGCGCACCACGTGAATCAGCGCGTCGCAGGCGCGCACGCTGTTCCAGATGCTCTCGTCCTCGGACTTCTTCTGCGCCCCGCCGCCGAGGCCCGGCAGGAAGTATTCCACCTGCGCAAAGATCGTCTTCTTCGGCTTGTACATCGCCGAGAGCGTCTCGACCCGCTCGTCCGGCACCTTCACCGACGCGATCTTCGACTCCACGCGCCCGGCCGGGTCGCGGGGCGTCCGCGAGAGGGCCTCGAACACGGTCGACTTCCCGGATTGCGCGAGCCCGATGATGCCCAGCCTCATGGCGCGGCCTCTTTCAGGTTCCCGGAGGCAAGCTCAGACGTCATTATCCGCATCGGCGGCGCGCTCGGCGCGCTTGCGGGCGAGGGCGTCGCGGATGGCCTTGCGGATACGGATCGATTTCGGCGTCACCTCGACCAGCTCATCGTCGGCGATCCACTCGAGCGCGGGCTCGAGGACCAGGCTGCGCGGCACCTCGAGGTGTTCGTCCACCTCGCGCGTCGCGGAGCGGTGCGCGGAGAGGTGCTTCCGCTTGGTCGGGTTGCACGGCAGGTCGCCCGGGCGGCAGTGCTCGCCGATGATCATCCCGGAGTAGACGCGTTCCATCGGCCCGACGAAGAGCGTCCCGCGCGCCTGAAGGTTGAGGAGCGCGTAGCCGGTCGCCTCGCCGGTGTCCATGGACACCATCGACCCGCGGCCGCGCGCCTCCAACTCGCCCACCCACGGCCCATGGCGGACGTAGCGCGAGGTCATGATGCCCATCCCGCGCGTATCGGTGAGGAACTCCCCGCGGAAGCCGATGAGCCCGCGCGTCGGGATGATGTACTCGAGACGGATCGTCCCGTGCCCCGAGTTATGGACGTTGCGCAGGTCGCCCTTCCGCTTCGCCAGCTTCTGAAGGACGTATCCCTGGAACTCCTCGGGAATGTCGATGACCAGTTGCTCCATCGGCTCCAGAAGCGCCCCGTGCGGGTCGCGGTGGGTGATGACCTCGGGCTTCGATACGCACATCTCCAGCCCCTCGCGGCGCATCTCCTCGATGAGGATGGCGAGGTGCAGTTCGCCGCGGCCGGAAACCTTCACCCCGTCCGCGCGGCCCAGATCCTCCACGCGCAGCGATACGTTCACCCGGATCTCGCGGGCCAGACGCTCCTTGAGCTGCCGCAGCGTGATCGCCTTGCCCTCGTCGCCGGCGAACGGGCCGGTGTTGACGAGAAAGAACATCGACACCGTCGGCTCCTCGATGTCGAGAGGCGGCAGCACGGGGTCCTTGAGCTCGGGGGCGGAAAGCGTGTCGCCGATGAAGATGCGCTCGGGGCCCGCCAGCCACACGATGTCGCCCGCGGTGATCTCCTCCGCCGGCTCCCGGTCGAGGCCCTGCGTCACCCACAGGTGCGTGGACTTCGCCTGCTCCGTCCCCACGATCTCCACCGTCTCGGTCGAGCGGTCGTTGTCTTTCCAGCGGCTCTCCGTGCGCATGAGCGGATCGCCCACGCGGTGCGTCCCTTCGAGCACGCGCCCGCAGCCGATCGCCCCGACGTAGTCGCTCCACGCCAGCGAGCTCACCTGCATGCGGAACGGCGCATCGCGGTTCACCTTGGGCGGAGGCACCTCGGCAACGAGCGTCTCGAAGAGCGCGGTCATCCCCTCATGCTTCTCCTTCTCGATGTCGCGCACGAGCCAGCCGGCCAGACCCGAGCCGTAGAGCACCGGGAAATCGGCCTGCCGGTCGTTGGCGCCCAGCTCCAGGAAGAGGTCGAACGTTTCGTTGAGCGCCTTGTGCGGGTCGGCGTCGGCCAGGTCCGCCTTGTTGATGATGACCACCGGCCGCAGGCCCAGCTTCAGCGCCCGCATCAGCACGTAGCGCGTCTGCGGCATCGGGCCTTCCTTGGCGTCCACGAGCAGGAGCACCGAGTCGACCATCGAGAGCACCCGCTCCACCTCGCCGGAAAAGTCGGCGTGGCCGGGGGTGTCGACGATGTTGATGCGGTACTCGCCCCAGTTGACGGTGCAGTGCTTGGCGCGGATGGTGATGCCGCGCTCCTTCTCCAGGACGTTCGAGTCCATGACGCGCTCGCCCATCCTCGCGTTCTCGCGGAAGGTGTGCGCCGCGCGGAAGATCGAGTCGATCAGCGTCGTTTTGCCATGGTCGATGTGCGCGATGATGGCGACGTTGCGAATCTTTTCAGCAGGAGTCGACGGCATGTATGATCTCGCGTAAAAGGGGCCCCCAGACAGACCCGGAATGATACCCGAACGAGGGGGGCTTGTCAAGGTCCGAACGACATTCGGATTTCGCGGGAATCACTCCGGCTCGAACGTCCAGGCGTCCTCGTGCCGCCGTATCAGGCGCACCGCCCCGCGCAGGCGCTCGCCGCGGAGGAACGCGAAGACGGCGCTATCCCCCGACGAGAGCAGGTCGAACGTGCCGCTTTCGACGCGCGTGACGGCGCCCCGGCCGCCGAGGACATTCCCCTCGTAATCGAGGTAGTCGATGCGGTGATCGGCAAGGCGGTCGCACGAGGCGCCGGGCTCCGGGAACGCGGCGAACGAGTAGGTCAGCAGCGCCCTTTCATTCTCCAGCATCAGGTCGAAGTGAGCGCCCGACGCCGTCTCATGCTTCAATACCACAAATCGCGGCATCAACTCCTCCTCCAGAGCTCGCGTTCATACCGCGTGAGCTCCGCGCTGAGGATCGAGGGCAGGAACGACTGGGTTCCGTCCTCCATCTTGATCAGGTAGGGCTTGCCGGCCTCCTCGTTGAACGTCGCCACCACACCGATGAAGTCCTTGACCGTGACCACCTGGTCGGCCTTCGCTTTCCATCCCGCCCGGAGCCGCGTTACCAGAGTCGCCATGTCAATCTCCTCCGACCCCACGATGCACGTGGCGCCCTTCAGCGACTCGAGGTAGGCCAGCAGGTGCTCGATCTTCTCCGTATCGGTCACCGGCTTCGGCTGCGAACATCCGGCCAGAAGCCCCACCGAAAGAACGACCGACGCCAATGCCCAGCACTTCGCTGCCATGCTCATGAACGGCCCTCCCAAGGGTTCCAATGCCTCCTTCCATTTTACATGGCAACCGCCCCCAGCGCAACTGCGGTTTCCAGCGACTCCAAAGGTGCACAACGCCGCTTAGCCAGGTCCCCCTTGTGCCCAAGCGCACCATGAGCGATGGCTTGGAAATTAGGGACGCAGGCTATTTATTTCATTTTCATAAACAGGCTCTATTTGCCAAATCTCCTGCATATAGCGCACAATAAATAGCCTGCGTCCCTATTTATTTCTATTTGGCGAGGTCCTGGCACTTTCGGCATGCCGACCTGCCGGATTTGCCTTGCCACGGGCGCTCCCGGCGGCTAACCTCTTCCCTTCCGAAGGACGTTCGGGATCAAGGGGATTCGCATGATTTCCGCCAGGTTTGCCATGCTCGTCGCCGCGGCGCTCGCCGTCGGCTCGGTCGCGATCGCACAGCAGGACGGCACAGTCCCAAACAGCGGGACCGTCCCTACCCAGAAAGGAGACGCCTCCGCCATGAAGCCCGCCGATCGCAAGCTCCAGATCGTCGACGCCGTCATCGCCGGCACTCACGCCTTCCAGATCCAGATGGCCGCGAAGGCGAAAAAGGATATTCCCGAGGCCTTCGGCGCGCAGGGCAAGACGCCCGAGCAACTGGACGCGCTCATCAAGGCCCAGGCGGCGCTCCTGGCCGGCGATCCGGCGGAGGCGGCGAAGTGGGTCGACGGAAAGCCCTCAACGTTCGACGCGAAGGGGACGGTGGACGCGCTCCTCGGCGCCGGCCTCAAGCTCGACGCAAAGCTCCCGGTCAACGCGGCGGCCGGCGCGATTTCGGCCATGGACGACAAGAAGAGCTTCCCGACCGAGAACGTCCGCGCGCTCGCGTCGATGATCCAGGTTATCCTGGAGATCGATCGCGACGGGACGGTCTTGCAGGACATCTTCAACTTCTATAAGCCGCTCGGCCTCCTGGTCGGGCCGGACGATTTCGGCATCAAGGACTCCGACCGCGCGTTCCTCTCCGTGGGCAAGGAGATGGCCGACCGCTCGTGCGCGGGGCCCTTCGACACGAACCGCGCCGCGTTCCAGATCGGCCTGCGCAAGATCGAGAACTGGAAGATCAAGCTCACCCGCGACATGGCGTCGGAGATCGCCGACAAACTCCTGAAGCGCGACGACATTGCGCCCCTCGTCCCGAAGATCAAGGCCGCGAAGCCGGAGCGCATCCTCGTCATCGGCCACTCGTTCACGATGGAGATGAACTGGTCCACTCTGTCGCCCATGAACGAGATCGTCGGAGCGGCGTATCGCAAGCTCAACCCCGGCGTCGTCTTCACGCACATGGGCCACGGCGGCATGTCCGCGACGCAGGCGCGAAACAAGTACCTCAAGGACGGACTGGCGTGGAAGCCGACGCGGGTGCTCATCGTCACGGTGATGGGCAACGACGCCGAGATCGCGGCGCTCGCCGACATGGCGAAGGCGTTCAAGGCCGAGGGGGCCGAGGTCATCGTCTTCGACCAGCTCTACATCGCCGCGAATTCATGGATCAACCCGAAGAAGGCGGGCCTCGAGGCGCTCGCCGCGAAGGGGGACGTCACCGTCATCGAGGTCGGAAAGCTCATCGAGTCGAACCCGAACAAGGACCAGTTCCCCTGCCTCGACGGCCTGCACATGACCACGCCCTACCACGAACTCATGGCCGGCGAGCTGCTGAAATACCTCCTCGGAGTGCGCGCCGCGAAGCTGGCGCCATGAGGCGAAAGACGGCGATCTGACCCGGCGGCAGGTGGATGCTTCCCGAACACGCGAACGAAGGAGTCTGTGACGAGATGACTGCGCATGAACGCCGCAGGTTGCGAAAGAACGTGAAGGCCGCCTATGCCGAAGCCATCGCCCGCGCGTCAACCATGTGCGAGCTGCGCGCCACGAGCCGCGCATTCGACGCCGCGCTGAAGGCCATCCGGAAGCCCGCACGCTGACGAGCGCGATCCCGTGACCCCAGCCCCGCGCCCCACCTCCCCTCCCACGAGGAAACGTCGCCCCCTGTACGCCCCAGTCCCCGCCCCTCATATGCACCTATTTGCCAAATCTCCCGCGTAAACCGCATTTAATCGGAGCACCGTACCGCGCACGCGGACTTGCTTGGCTCGTCGCCGGGCGGGCCTACAGTGCGCCCCCTGCCATCAGGGATTCCCTGACGCCGGATAGTCGCTTTATCGCATAGAGGTTAGGGAAAAGCCTACTTCCTCAGGGGCAATACTTGTCGTATGTAATATAGGGAGGCGAGGGCGGGAAGAATTGGACTACGGAACGGGGGATGAGATGACCGCGAACGAGAGACGGAACATACGCAGGCGCGTCAAGGCCGCCTTCGCGACGGCGATCGCCTCCGCGTCCACCATGTGCGAGCTTCGCGCCACGAGCCGGGCCTTCGGCGCCGCGCTGAGGGCCATCGGCAAGCCTGCCGAGCGATAGTCCCGGCCCGCGCAGCTACAGAACGCAATCCACGCCGTGGAAGGACCAGGTCGCCGGCGGCCCAAGGGACGCGGGCCGACCAGTCTCAGCGGCTTACTGCGTGCCCTGCTTCTTCCAGCCGTCGGCGGTGGTGTCGGAGATGTAAATGGCATGGGTGCCCACGCCGAGGTTGAGCACCTGGTCGGTGGTGACGAAGGTGCCGCCGGTGTGCCAGAAGCATCGGACGATGGGCGTCCAGCTTCCGACGTACTGGGTCTCCCAGGCCTTGGCCTCGCCCCAGGTGAGCGTGCCGCGGCCGCCGGAGTGGATGCCGGGGTCGGGGACGTAGTTGGACGCAAAGTCGCACGTGTGGCCGTTCCAGCTGTAGCTCGCCGTCCACCACGAGCACTCGGCGCAACAGAATTCATAGAGGTAGCTGTTGCCGGTGACCTTGGGGTTCTGCGCCGCCGCCGCGGCCGCGTCCTTGGTGCCAGCCTGCGAGCCGGCAAAATCCTGCGTCTCCACGAACTGCTGCGTCGGGTCGGTCTGCCACGTGGGCTTGCCGCCGTGACTCCCCGGAGGGTTCGTGTGGTCCTCGGGGCAGAGGTAGAGCTTCTCGTTGGCGATCAGGCGCGGGTAGAGGTTGGAGAGCCACGGCGGCACGATGCCGTCGTAGCACGCCCGGTAGTTCTGGATGGCGAGGTCGAACTGGTGGAGTTGCTCCTTGCACTTCGCGGTGCGGGCGTTTCGCTGGGCGCGGGTGAGCGCGGGCAGCAGCAGCCCCGCAAGGATGCCGATGATGGCGATGACGACGAGGAGCTCGATGAGCGTGAAGCCCCGGCTCGATTTCTGGTCCATAGTCGGGCACCTCAATGTGAAACACTGTTGGGCTGTCCAAGAACGGCGGACAGGAATGTCCGCCCCGCCCCAAACAGAGGACGGCTACTGGTTCTTCCAGTCGTCGCGCGACGGTCCGCTCTTGTAGATGTTGCTGTTGCCGCGGGACAGGCGGAGCACGCGGGCGCCGGACTCGCGGGTGTGCCAGTAGCAACTCACGATCGGCGTCGCCTGCAGGCCCACGGTGTCCAGTTCGAACTCGCGCGCCTCGCGCCAGGAAATCTTCCCGTCGTGATTGGTGTCCACCGCGGAGTCCTGCGCGTTGAAATACTGGCTCGAGTTGTTCGGGTCCTGGTACATCCCGCCCGTCCACCAGGAGCACTTCGCGCAGCAGAATTCATAGAGGTAGCTGTTGCCCGGCAGCCAGGAGTTCTGCTTCGCCGCCGCCTGCCCGTCGATGTCGCCGCCGCACCCCGCGGAGTTCGCCGCGCTCGACGCCGAGGCGAAGTCCCACGTCTCGCCGAAACGCATCGAGCCGTCCGGCCCCGGAAGCTGCCACGACGGACGTGAGCCCTGCTGGCCGTTGCTCTTGTCCGACTTGCACTTGAAGATCTTCTTTTCCTTGATGTAGGTCTTCATGTTGCTCAGCCAGGGCGGAAGGTCGCCGTTGTCGCTCTCGTACATGGACAACGCCAGGTGCATGTTGTGGAGGTTGTTCGTGCAGTCCGCCTGGCGGGCCTTCTCCTGGGCGCCCCCCAGCGCCGGCAGCAGGAACCCTGCGAGGATGCCGATGATCGTAATCACGACCAGCAACTCGATCAGCGTGAAGCCCGCGCTTCGTCTCATGGATTGTCGCCTTTCCTGCGGAATCCTCCGGCAGTTAATACGGCCGAAGGGGTGCCGCCCGTCCATTAATTGTGGCTTTCCCGAGGGGAAAAATTCCGGCCTTCCCGGCCATTCCCCCGGTCGTCCGAGGCCTCAAAAGGCACACGCCGCCCCCTGAGACCCCGCGGCCCCTACTCCTTGGAACGTCCAAACCGCCCCGCAGTTCCGATAAAAACGGATTTCCACATACATTCTATGAGCCTGGCGGAGATTTTCAATGAAGAAATTGGATCGCCCCCGCGGCAGGCAACGGACGTAATCATCTGCGCCACAAGGCGTTACGCCCAATCGCGCGTCGCCGGACGCTATTTTGCCCCCTTCGGACGGTAGAGGCAGGCCGGTTCCTCGGCCAGAACATCCCCCGTCGCCGCGTAGGCCCGCGCGCGGCAACCGCCGCAGACGGAGCGAAACTCGCAGATGCCGCACTTCCCTTTCAACCGGTCCCAATGACGCAGGTCCTCAAGCGTGGGGCTATTATCCCATATCTCCCAGAACCCCTGCTTGCGCAGGTCGCCGCAATCGACTTCCAGATACCCGCACGGCTGAACGTGGCCCGTGCTCGAGATGAACACGAACCGGTCCCCCGCCGTGCAGCCGCGGGTGATGGCGGAATGGGACGACGCGGGCGAATGCTTCTCGGCCTGCGTGAGGATTCTGAAATAGTGAGGCGCGCACGTGGCCCGCACCGAGATGAGTCCTTCCTTCGCACGGTCGTGGAGCCAGTGGAGCATCTTCTCCTGCTCGGCGGGCGGCAGTTCCGCGTCGAGCGACCGGCCGCGGCCAACGCGGACGAGCATGAAGATATGATGCGCGGAAGCGCCGAGAGATTTCGCCAGCTCGTGGACCTTCGCCACCTCGGAGGCGTTGAACGCGGTGACGGAGGTGTTGATCTGAAAAGGCAGCCCCGCCCTGCACGCAGCGTCGATGCCCTTCATTGCGCCGGCGAACGCCCCCGGCATTTGCCGGAACGCGTCGTGCGTCTCGGCCGAGGCGCCGTCGAGCGAGATGCCGATGCGCTGGATGCCCGACTCGATCATGCGCCGGACGACCTCGTCGTCCATGAGCGTGCCGTTGGGGGCCATGGACATATGAAAGCCCATATCGGCGCCGCGCCGGGCGATCTCGAAGATGTCCGGCCGCATCAGCGGCTCGCCGCCCGTCAGGATGAGGATCGGCCTCCCGCGCTCCGCCAGCGCGTCGAAGAGGCGGAAGATCTCCTCCTTCGTCAGCTCCCCCTGCGGGGGCTGTCCCGTCCTGCTGCCTGACGCACCCGCCGACGCCCGGCAGTGGATGCAGTGCAGGTTGCACCGCCGCGTCGTCTCCAGGGCAACGAGTTTGGGTCCGTTCATGGGTCACCTGGCGGCGATTATACCACGCCTCGCGGACGAGTCCAGCCTGTCAGATCCCGCTGCGGTAGACCGGCCTCAACTGCGGCGCCTCGGAGAGGTTCTTCGGGGTGATCATCCTCCGGTCGAGCGGCGGCGGGCCCTGCTCGTATTTCGTGATCGTCTCCACGTACGGCTTCCAGTGGAGTTCGCCGAGCGGCACGAGCCTCCCCATCTCTTCGCCGGTCGCGTTCTTCCAGCCCTTCCAGACGAGTTCCGAGCAATAGATGAACTCGTCGTCCATGTCGTAGCGGAAATCATAATATCGCCCGATGAACTTCTTCGTCTCGGCGACGAACGCCGGCGCCTTCGCGCGACGGTTCTCCGTGAGGCGATAGGCCGCGAAGCCGCTCATGCGCCCGCGCTGCACCCACTGATAGAGCGGCGTCACATGCACGTTGCCGAGCGACTCGAGCACCTTCCACTCGCCCCCGTCGCGGATGACGAGTCCGCAGTGCGAAAACGGCGAGCCGGTGGCCCCCTCGATCATGTCCACGAGGTCCACATGCGGCAGCGACTGGAAGACGACGTCGCCCTCCTCGGGGCTGTAGCAAAGGACCCGGCACTCCGGCATCCCGTAGAACCAGAAGAGCACCGCAGCCGCCGCCGCGAAGATGACCCCGGCGCGCACCCAGCCCCATTTCGTCTTCGGCAGGATCTTCACGTCGCCCTCCGTTCCGGGCTCACCGGCCCAGAATCCGCCGGATCAGTTCGATGATGCGCGGCGTCGGCACGCGCTTGTCGCCCATGAGCATGATGGCGAAATTGTCCGCGAGGATCTCCTCGGGGTGCATGAGGGAGGGGCTGTTCCGCCCGACCTTGTCCAGGAACGCCGGCACGCGCTCCGGGTCGAGAAGCACCGGCTTGCCGCCGGCGCGTTTCGCCTGCCGGCGGCCGTCAAGCTTCTCCACGACCATCAGCTTCATTTCGAGCCCCTCGAAAAACACCTCCGCCTTCGCCGGGTCGAAATGCTCCACGGCCAGGTAGACGACCGGCACCACCTCCACCGCCTCGCCCTTGACCGTAATCGCGGCGCAGTGCTGGTTGACCGGGGCGTCCGGGTTCGTGATCCGGCGCGATTTCAACTCCTCCGGCAGCTCGACAGCGCCGCACGGCTCGAAGCCGATCGCGCGATAAAGCTCGTCGCGCAGCGCCGGGTTCCGCCGCGTCAGGATGTGGAAGAGTTCGTGCGCGATGACGCGCTTGAGACTCGCGTCGCCGCCGTCGATCATGTTTCGCGGCAGGATGATCGCGTCGCCCCGCGTATACGCGGCGCCTCCCTCCTCGTCGCCGGTGGTCTTGACGAGCGTCACCGCCGGGAAGAGCCCTCCCTTGAGCGCGCCGAGCGCGGGCTCGAGCGACTCGACGAGGCCCGAGACGCGCTTCTTCTCGTCCTCCGTCCACCCCTCGGCCTGTCGCGCGACGAAGGCGAGGAACCGGTCCTCGGGAACCTCCTGGCCCGTCTTCATCCGCGCCGAGCGGTCGAGCGGGCCCATCGCCTTGATGAACTCGTCCCGCGCGCCCAGGATGCCCCGCGCCTCTTCCAGCGAGGCGAACTTCGCCGTCGCGTTCGGCCCCGGTTCCACCGTCTGGGCCGAGGCGATTCCCGCGAGCGCCGCGAGAAGACACGAGCTGATCGCCGCGATTCCGAGCGCGTGAATTCCCATGCCGTCTTCCTCCGCTCACCACGCGTGCAGGAGAAGGCCGATGACCAGCGCGAAGAGGATCATCGCCCAACCGGTCACCACCGCGCACCCCTCGGCCGAGGCCGGCAGCGACCGCTGGACCGGGTTGTAGAGCGTCGGCCGCAGGACGAAGACGAGGCCCGTGATTGCCGCGGCGCAGAGCGAAATCGGCCCGCGCGGCGACCTCCACGGC
>JBBIVY010000087.1:14290-16580 GCA_037439485.1 Planctomycetota bacterium
GCGCCGCCAGGGCGAAGACGGCCGCCGCAATCCTCATGATCTTCCCCCACGTATCCGGGGGCGGAGGCGGAGGAGGCTTCAGCATGGTCGTGCTCCTTCTCGAGTCCCGCCGGAGAAACTCCCCCGGCGCCCGTCGTCAGATGGCCGTCCTCGGCCGGAGCAGGTTGATGCGTTCGGGCCGGCCGTCGACTTCCAGTTCGAGCTCGTCGAACGTCCACACGCCGCGGGACTTCGTCGCCGAGACGCGCAGGGTCCCTTTTCCCTTCGGCCCTTCAAGCCGGATGTCGAGCCGCGCCTCGCCGTCGTCGTTCACCGTCCGGATGTTGAAACTCCCGAGCCCCCCGGGCCTGATGGGCTCCCCGAGCGCCTCGCGGGCACGGCATGCCGTGCCCCTACGGGAAGAGGCTCACCGCTTCGGCACGTGTATCGCGTCGCCCGGCTTCAGCTTGCCGGGCTCAAGGCCGGGGTTCATCTCGACGATCTCCTGCGCGCGGCGGGTGTCGCCGAGCAGCTTCTCGGCGATCTTCGCGGGGGTGTCTCCCTTCCTCACCACGTAGACGGCCAGGCCGTAGTGCGAGAGGATTTCCTCCATCACCGCCCAGCCCACGCCCTCGGAATCGAACCGCACCGCGTACTTCCCCGGCACCTCGCCCGGCCGCTCGACGTAGAGGTCCGCCGTGACGTAAGCATGATCGGGCAACGGCGCCGGCGGCTTTCGCACGGCCTCATTCAGCCGGTCGATCCAGCCCGGCGAGATCGGCGCCGTCGACCGCTCCGCGGAGCCGCGATGCGAGATCACCGCGACGAGCCGGCCGGACTTGCCCATGAACTCCACGCCGAACGCAAGCGGCGAGCCCGGCGGCGTCACCCACAGCTTCACGCGCTCGGCCGACGAGATCGTATCGCGCAGGTCGAACGACGCCAGCGGGTTCGCCGCGTCCGCCGTCCCCGTCGCGCGAATCGGCACGGCGGGCGCCTGGTTCACCCGCGCGGGTTTCGCGAACCTCGGCCAGAGCCATATCGCCACGGCCCCCGGCGCCAGCACCAGCATCGCCACAAGAGCGATCGCCCCCGCGCGCCTGAGCCCCGCGGATCGCGACGGTTTCGAGTTGAGGATCGTGCCGGCCATGACGCTGAATTCTACCGGCCCCGCGCAAGCAATCAACCTTTTAGATTTGACTCCGCGCCCAAATCTGCTAAAAGGGCTCCCCATGTCCGAAAAGCCCCGTCATGCCTATCCGCGCCGGAAGCTGGGCTTCATGCTCGGTGTCGCGGCGATGCTGTGCTGGGCGGCGGCCGGCGCGGCGGCGTCCTGGCTGGGGCACAGGCTGGGCACGTGGCCGACGATCGCCGTCGCCTGCGGCATCGGCGGGATCGGGCAGTTCGTCTTCTACTACTTCTTCATGGGCCGCCCCGTCCGCGACCTCCTCCTGCCGCCGCCGAAGCTCTGGCTCATCATCTTCCTCGGCTTCCCGCTCTACGAACTCCTGCACATCGGCGCCCTCGCCAACTCCGCCGGCGAGAACCAGACCGTCGGCGTCAACCTCATCAACTACCTCTGGCCGACCCTCACCGTCATCTTCGCCGTCCTGTGGGTCCCCGGCACCCGCGGGTCCTGGCGGCTCGGCATCGCCGCCGTCGTCGCGCTCGCGGGCGTCCTCGTCGGAAACTGGCGAGGCGTCGAAGCCGTGGGTCAGACATTCCTGTCTGACACGACCGCGACAGGCAAGAATGCCTGTCCCACGACGCTGCCGTCGCTGCCCTACCTCATCATGTTCATCGCGGCGGTATCGTGGAGCGTCTACTCCGCGATTCTCTCGCGCTGGCGCGCGTGGGCCGACCGCTACTCCACGGCGACCGCCGGGTTCCTCGCGGTGAGCGCCATTGCCGCCGTAATCGCGACGGTGCGCGGCGACTGGCGCCCGCTCACCGGCGCCGAATGCCTCGTCGCGCTCCTCGCCGGCCTCGTCATCTACGCGGCGGGCTACATGCTCTGGGAACTCGCCATCCACCGCGCCCCCGCCGAGAAGCTCGGGCTTCTTTCCGGCGCCACGCCCATACTCTCCACCCTCTGCATCTTCATCATGTTCGCCTTCGCCCACACCGGCGAACGCCCCGACTCCGCGGAGGTCCTCCGCCAACTCGTCGCCGCCGGCCTCATCGCCGGAGCCGTGTTCATCTCCATCCTCCCGGCCCGCCCCTTCGATCTCTTCCGCGCCCACGACTGACCCGGGGGTTCCCGAAGCCCCGCCGGACGCCGAGCGGCAACCGCCAACGGTTCGGCACGGCC
>JBBIVY010000088.1:0-16516 GCA_037439485.1 Planctomycetota bacterium
TAAGGAGACGTAAGCAAGGGAGTTGATGTTCACCGGTGGCGGGGCAGGGCTTGGCGGGTGGGGGGGGCTACTTCCACCATTTCTCCCAGGCCTCGCGTTTGGTGCCCATGTCGATGCCGGAGGAGAGTTTTACGAGGGATTCGCGGGCGGCGTGAGAGACGGAGGTGCTTTCGTCGTCGAGGGAGACGATGAGGGCCTGAATCACGCGGGGCTCGTCGTAACGGCTGAGGCCCTTGGCGGCTTCACGGCGGACATTCTCGTCGGGGTCGGTCGAGAGCATCTCGATGAGCGCCGGGACGAGGGGGGCGCCGCCGAGGTCGGCGAGGATCTTCGCCGCGTCCCACCGCACGATCGGGCTTGCGTCCGCGCGGACGCGACGCGCGACGTCGACCGCGGCCACCGGTCGCTGCACCAGGAGCGCCTGGAGCGCGGCGGAACGGACCAGCGCCTCGGGGTCGCCCTGCGCCATGACGACGAGACGCTTCGAGACCGTCTGTCGCATGTCGCGGTTCGGCAGGACGGATTTCGTCAGTAGGAGCGCCGTCTCGCGGCGGACGTCGGCGTTTGGGCTTTCGAGCTTTGCGGGCTCGAACTTGCCGCCGGCGGCCGGGGCGGGCAGAGCCGTCTGAGCCGGGTCGGGAGCCGCCGGGGTGTCGGGCATGATCTCGAAGGCCTCGCAACCGCAGCAGGCGGCGAGCGTCGCTGCGGCCAAAAAGCGAATGACGAAGGACGAATGACGAATAGCGCCGGCGTTGCCGATGCCTGGTTCGTGTCTGTTCGGTTTTCGGGTTTGGTCATTCATTCGTCATTCGGTTTTCGGAATTCGTCATTCCCGTCTCGGGCCTTCGCCGAGACGGGCGTAGTTCGCGACGGCATCGGCGACGGCCTTTGCGATGCGGGAGCGATAAGCTTCGTCGGCGAGTCTTGCGCGGTCGGAATCGTTGGTGAGGAAGCCCATCTCGACGAGCACCGCCGGGCACGCCGTCCAGCGGAGCACCTCGAAGCCCGCGGGCTTGACGCCGCGAGAGGTCGTGTTGAGCGTCTTCGTCATCGCTCGCTCGATCTCCATGCCCAGCGTCCGCGCCAGCTCGCGCGAAAGGGCCAGGCGGTCGGCGGTGACGCCGTCGCCGAGGTCGCCGTCGAAGGAGAAGACGCCGTCGGGCAGCGCGCGCGTGTTGATGTCGAGCGCCCGGCCCGTGTCGTCGATGAGCCGCCCGGCGTGGCGGAAGACGTCGGTGGGGTAGAAGATCTCGATGCCGGAGGCGTCTGGGTTCGACGCGGCGTTCGAGTGGAGCGAGATGAAGAGGTCGGCGCCGACGACGTTGGCGACCTCGGCGCGGTCTTCGAGCGAGATGAACGCGTCTTCCGCGCGGGTGATTGTGACGACGAGGCCGCGCCGCCGCAGCTCCTCGGTGAGCTTGATGCCGACGTCGAGGTTCACCTCGCGCTCCCAGACGCCGCCCGAGGTCGCGCCGGTGTTCTCGGCGCCGCCGTGGCCGGGATCGACGACGACGTGCCGCACCGGCCGCAGCGGCCTTGCGCCCGGCATCGGCGCCAGGGGAGCCTCGCCGACGAGCGCCGGGGAGGTTTCCGCGGCGGCGGATTGTGAGATGACGCAGTTGTCGGGCCGGCGGGGCGGGGCCGAGGCGGAGGCGAGGGGCCGGGGGGAGTTATCGAAAAGGGCGGGGGGTGCGGGCGCAAAGGAGGCATTGTCGGACGCGGCGCCCGGCGACGGCGGGGCCTGCGGCGGGCTGAGTTTCCCGCAGCCGGTCGCAAAGGCGAGCGCGATGAGGACGGTCGAAAGCGCGGCACGACGCATGGGGGAATCTCCGGGAAGCATCGGGGAATGGTATCGCGGGCCCGGGTGGAAGTCAAGGAAGCTGCTGGTGTTGCTTATGTAGCACAGGCGCCCTCGCCTGTGAAGGCTGCTGGTGTAGCATCCCGATCACAATCGGGACCCTCGCCTGTGTCTTCGCTTCTTCCGAGGGTTCGGGAGAAGCGGCTTCCCAGCCGAGGGCGGCTGGGCTACATCAGCGAAGAAAGAGCGCGGGGGTTGACTTGCGTGGGGCGAGGCGCTATTATGCCGCAGGAGTTGACGCGGGAACATGACTGGCGGGATGACCATGAAGGCCGTACGATACCTGGGACCGGGGCACATCGAGATCGCCGACATCGCGCGGCCCATGCCGGGGCCGGACGAGGTGCTGGTGGAATTGAAGGCGGCGAGCATCGCCAACCAGGCCGACGTGCGGGTGTATAACGGCTTTCAGACGACCTATCCGCTCTTCCCCGGCGCGCCCGGACGCGAAGGGGCAGGGGTCGTGGCGGAGGTCGGCGCGAACGTCAAGGGCTTCAAGCCGGGCGATCCGGTCGCGATGATTGGCTCCCGGCTTTACGCCGAGTTCTCCGTGAGAAGGCCCGAGGAGCTGCAGTTGCTGCCGGCGAACGCGAACCTGGTGGAGGCGGCGCCGCTGGGGCTGGCGGCGGATGTCCTGGCGGTGCTGGGCAAGGTGGAGCCGGTGAAGGACAGGAGCGTGGTTGTCACGGGCCTTGGCGCGGCGGGGCTGATGACGGTGCAGATTGCGAAGGCCCTGGGCGCGCGGAAGATCATCGGCCTCGACATCCGCCCGGCGCACTTCGAGCTGGCGCAGAACCTGGGCGCGTCGGTGGCCACGCTCGTCAACGACCGCGAGATCATCAACTCCTGCCGCGAGAAGCCGGCCGACCTGGGCATCGATTGCTCCGGCGCGGCGCAGGCGGTGTCGCTGCTCTTCAGCATGTGCTCGTCGGTCATCACGTTCGGCGCCCTCGCCGAGACGGTGAAGGTGGAGGTGCCGAGCACGCGGCCGGCGCGGCTCCTGAACGCGTGGCTTTCGGACGCCGAGCTGCAGGAAGGATTCGCCGCGGCGGTGAGGATGTTCATCAAGAAGAAGATCGCCACCCGCCCCATCATCAGCCAGACCATGCGGCTCGAAGAATACGCTCTGGCCATGCAGAAAGTGCGTCGAAGCGAAGTCGCCCGCCTCGTTCTCACCCGATAGCCGGATTCTACGGTTACTCCCGATTATCCCGAAACCACCTCCCCGAAGAGGGGTATATAAGGTGGTTAAGACAGGCCCGTCTGATTTATAGCGGTCGCTCGTGGATATGCAAAAACGAGCATTTGAGCCGCGATAGGTACAGGAATCGCTTTTTGCAGTGAAGCGGAAAGGGAATGGCGCCACGCTGAGACTAGCGAATGATGAAATAGTTGACCACGCGTTGCGGGCTGTTGATTCTCAGAATGGATGAGCGCAGGAAACTCAAGGCAGCGAACGTGTTGCGAAGAGTTCGAGACCGTTGAAGGGCAATGCACAATATGACTTTTGTGCTTGACTATGAATGATGAATTGGCTAAAAACTACCCGTTTTTGACCCTGATGCGCGGAACGCCGATGGGTCACTGGAGGCACGATGCCTACGCCCAAGCCTTTGTCTACGACGAAAGTGGCCACGTTCTGTCACGTGAGTCATGCGGCGGTCTGCAACTGGGTGAAGTCCGGCAAGCTGACGGCCTACCGGACGCCCGGGGGGCAGTATCGGATCGAGCCGCACGTGCTGCTGGACTTCATGAAGCGGCACGGGATGCCCATTCCGGAGGAGTTCAGCCCGCGGCAGGCGAAGCGGATTGTGGTCGTGGACGACGAGGTCGAGATCCTCGATCTGGTGAAGCGGGGCCTCGGCAAGACCGGCGCCGGGTATGATGTGGAGGTCGCCGCCGACGGCTACACGGCGGGGCGCTTGGTCCATTCGCTGGCGCCGAACCTTGTGCTCCTGGACATCCGCATGCCGGGCATCGACGGAATCGCGGTCTGCCGCAACATCAAAACCGACCCGGCGACCGCCAAGACGCGCATCGTGGTGGTGTCGGCCTACGCCACCGACGAGAACGTGAGGAAGCTGCGCGAGCTGGGCGTCGAGGACTTCCTGGAAAAGCCCTTCGACGTGACGACGCTGATGCTCAAGGTGAAGAGCGTTATCGGCGAGCCGTAATCTTCAGTTCTTAATGCAGGGGCGGACCCATGTGTCCGCCCTCTTTCTGTACGGAGCGCGTTACGCCTCGACGATGACGTGAATGGCCTCAGTGGGGACCTCGATGCGCACCGCGTCGCCGACGGTGAGCCGGGCGCGGGCGAAGTCGCTACGGCCCATGGAGACGTGCCAGGTGCGGTCGGCGACGACCTCCATCTCGACGGTGCGGCCGAGATCATGAAGGCACAGGATGCGTCCGGGGCCGGCGGGGGAGAGCCTCACGTCCTCCGGGCGCACGGCGAGGACGACCTTTCCGGAGAACCTTCCGCTCGACGCGACCTCGACCGGCCCGACGATGATGCGCGATCCGTCGCCGGAGGGAAGCGCGTCGGCGTCGAAGACGTTGCGGGTGCGGGTGAATTCGGCCACGAAGCGCGTCGCGGGCCGGCGGAGGACGTCGTCGCGCGTGCCCCATTGCACGATCCTTCCGGCGTTCATCACGCCCACGACGTCCGCCGAGCGCATCATCTCCTCGAAATTGTGGCAGACGTGCAGCGTCGTCAGGCGCTCCTCGCGCTGGACGTGCCCCAGCAGTTCCAGCAGGTTGTCGCGCGTCGTCTCGTCGAGCGCGCTCACCGGCTCGTCGAGGACCAGCAGCGTCGGCGACGCGGCCAGCGCTCGGGCGAGCGCCACGCGCTGCTTCTCGCCTCCGGAAAGCCCTCGGATGCGCCGGTCGAGCAGGTGCGCGACGCCCAGCCTCTCGGCCACGGCCGAGACGGCGGGGCGGCAATCACGCTGCTTCGTCCCACGGGCATCGAGCGACAGCGCGATGTTCTCCCACACGCTCTTGTGCGGAAAGAGCGCGTAGTCCTGCGGGACGTAGCCGATGCGCCGGTCGGCCGGGTCGGCGTCGGTGACGTCGGCGCCGCCGAGGAGGATGGTGCCGGAGGTCACGCGGTTGAGCCCGCAGACGGTCTCGATGGTGACGGTCTTCCCGGCGCCGGGCGGGCCCAGAAGGACGAAGTGCGCCCCGGCCGGGACGTCGAACGACACGTCCTCCAGCGCGAAGTCGCCCACGCGCACCGAGACGTCCGTCAGCGCCAGTGCCAGGGGTTCGCCGTTCATGTGAAGTAGGCCTTCCCTCCGAACCGCTTGAAGACTAAGAGCAGCGCCACCGCCGCCGCGATCATCATCAGCGCGATGGACAGCGCCGCGTGCAGGTGCCCCACCGACACCTCCAGGTAGATCGACGTCGGCAGCACCTCCGTCCTCATGCGCGTGGCGCCGCAGAGGATGAGGATGGGGCCGAACTCGCCGATGGCCCTGGCCCACGTGATGACGGCCGAGGCCACGACGCCGCTCCACGCCAGCGGCAGCGAGCCGACCCGGAACGCGCCGAACGGGCTGTAGCCCAGCGTCCGCGCGACGGTCTCATAGCGCGGGTCGATGCCGTCGAACGTCGCCTTCATCGTGCGGATGGCGAAGGCGCACGCGACGACGAACTGCGCGACGACGATGCCGCCCGGCGCCAGCACGATCCCCAGGCCGATCGAGTCGAGCGCGTCGTTTACGGCCCTTCCCACGGGCGTGCTGAAGACCACCAGCAGGCTTAGCCCCACCACCAGCGGCGGCAGCAGGATCGGGATGTCGAGGATCGTGTCGACGAGCGCGATGCCGAAGAACCGCTTGCGGCTGAGGATGTAGCCGGTCGGTACCGCGACCACCAGCGACAGCGCGGCGGTGATGGTCGATGAGACGAGGCTCAGTTCCAGCGAGTGCAGGATCTCGTCAGAGGTGACGGCCGTCCAGAATGCCCGCGGGCCCTCCCACGAGACGTAGAAGACGTCCGCTGCGAGCAGCACGAGGACCACGGTGAAGTACAGCGCCAAGGGCACGAGGAGCGTTACGAAGAACGCCCGCTCCCTCGGAATCGTCGGCCTCGGCGGCGTCAGGATCATCTTACGGCACCGGGGAGAAGGCGTATTTCTGGAACACGGCGCGCTGCTCGGGGCTCGATGCGAAGTCGAGGAAGGCCTTGGCCGCGGCGGGGGCCTTCGCCGACTTGAGCGTCGAGCAGGTGATGTTCACGAACTTCACCGGATAGACGACGCTCGTTGCGCTCGTGACGGCGTCCACCTGGTACTTCGCGTCGATGGGGATGGCCTTCAGGCCCTTCTTGCGGTGGATGAGGGAGTCCCACGCGACGATGACGTCGACCGTGCCGAGGTCGAGGGCGTTGACGAGGTCGCCGCTGGAGCGGCTGACCAGGAGGCCCTTGCGGCTCATGACGGCGTCGGTGATGCCGGCCTTGGCAAGCTGCGCGGCCAGGATGTTGCCGGCGGTGGCGTACTTGGGATCGGGGACGCCGATCTTGAGGTCGGGTTTGGCGAGGTCGGCGAGGTCCTTGACCTCCTGCTCGCCCTTCGTGCCCGTCTTGACGCCGATGGCGGGGGACATCGTCGCAAGGGGCTTCGTCTCGGCAATCAGCCCCTTGGCCGTGGCCATCTGCGAGAACGGGTCGTGGACGACGAAGGCGTCGCCCGCCTTGGCCCGCTCGGCCTGGATCAGCAACTCGCCCGAATCGCCGAAGCTCAGCCTCACCGGCACGCCTGTCTTCTCGGTGTAGGCCTTGGCGAGTTCCTGCATCGGCTCACGCATCGAGCTGCCGCAGTAGACCGTCAGCGCCGCAGGGCCTGAGCCCTTGACCGAGCAGCCCGCGAAGGCAATGCACGCCGCGATGCAGATTGCAGGAACGAGCGCATTCCTCATTTTGCCGCCTCCTTCTCGATGGTGACCGTATAGCCGTTCTTCGCGAAGATCGCCCGGCCCTCATCGCCGGAGATCGCGTCGACGAACTTGCCCGCCAGGGCGTCGTGTTTCGTGAAGGTCAGCACGCCCGCGGGCACCGGAAGCACTTCGCGCCATTCGGGTTCGATCGGCACCGCGTCCACATCCTTCGGGTAGAACTTCGCGACCGCGTCCCAGATGATCGCCGCGTCGAGCGTGCCGAGCTGCAAGTGATTGCCCAGCTCGTTGACGGTGCCCGAGACGTATCGCGGCTTGACCTTGCCGGCGAGGCCGGCCTTCGCGAGCATCTCCGCCGAGGCGCGTCCCACGGAGCAGGCCTTCTCGTCGCCGAGGCCCACCTTGAGGTCTTCGCGCGCCAGGTCGGCGAGGCCCTTTACGCCCTTGGGGTTGCCCTTGCGCACGCCGATGACCGTGATGTAGTAGGCCGCCGTCGCCTGTCGCTTGATGTAGCCCTTGTCGGCGGCCTGTTGCAGGAAGAAGCCGTCGCCCGGGATGTAAACGTCGCCGCGCTGGGAGAGGTCGATCTGCGAAAGGAGATAGCCCGAGCCGCTGTAGATCGGCTCGACTTTGATGTTCTCCTTTCGCTCGAAGGTTTCAATGAATTCGGCAACCGCCGGCCGCAGTCCCGCCGCGCAGTAGACCGTGAGCTTCGGCTTCGCCCCGCAACCCGAGGCCGCGCAAAGCGCCCCGGCCAGCACGGCGAGCGCCAGTCTTTTCTTCACGAAATCCTCCCACCCGAGGAGCTTCAGGAGAACCCTGAACCGGTAGGATAAGCCGTCGCGGGGAAACTTCAAGCGAATAGTCGGACTTCCTCAGGGCCAATGTACAATAGTCCTTGAAATTCCGGCGCGAGCGGATATATCATATAAGACTCCGGGCCGGACGCGATTCGCACGGGGCCCGCGAAGATGGTTTCGGGAGGACGCGCATGATCCACGCGAAGGACCTGGTGAAGACGTTCGGCGAGACGGTCGCGGTCGACCACGCGAGCTTTCACGTCTCGGAAGGGCAGGTCGTGGGCTTCCTCGGCCCCAACGGCGCCGGCAAGACCACGACGCTGCGCATCCTGACGTGCTTCATGCCTGCGACGAAGGGTACCGCCGTCGTGGGCGGATTCGACGTCCATAACGACCCGCTTTCCGTCCGCAGGATCATCGGCTACATGCCGGAGAGCGTGCCGCTCTACGGCGAGATGCGCGTGCAGGAGTACCTGCGCTACCGCGCGCGGCTGAAGGGCGTGAGCGACGTGCGACGGCGCGTGGGCGAGGTGATGGACAAATGCTGGCTCACCGACGTGCGGCGCCGCCTGTGCGGGCAGCTTTCCAAGGGCTACCGCCAGCGCGTGGGCCTGGCCGATGCGCTCGTCCACGACCCCAAGGTGCTCATCCTCGACGAGCCGACCGTCGGCCTGGACCCCAACCAGATCCGCGAGACGCGCAGGCTCATCAAGGAGTTGGCCGAAAAGCACACCGTCATGCTCTCCACGCACATCCTCCCGGAGGTCGGGATGATCTGCGACCACGTGATGATCATCAACCGGGGCAAGGTCGCCGCCGCCGGCACCCCCGTCGAGCTGATGACGCGCTACGCGTCGTCGTCCGGCATCGTGCTGGAGGCGGACGGTCCGGCCGATCGGATCGAGCAGGCCGTCGCGGCGATTCCGCAGGTGGCGTCGGTGCGGCGGCAGGTGGAGGCGGGGCGCAACGTCTTCCTCGTCGAGACGCGGGGCGGCGCCGACGTCCGCGCGGAGATATCCCGCCGGCTCGCCGAGAAGGGATGGCCCGTCCTCGAACTGCACCGCGCGACCGGCACGCTCGAAGACGTCTTCGTCGCGCTCACGATGAGGGAGGGCTGACCATGCGCAACCTCGCCACCGTCACCCGCCGCGAGATTGGCTCGATGTTCCTCAGCCCCATCGCCTGGGTCGTCATGGCTGCGTTCCTCGCCGCCTTCGGGGCGATCTTCTCGTTCTTCGTCTCCCCCGAGGCCCAGGCCGGCCTGGCCCCGACCTTTTTCTTCCTGTCGCTCGTCATGTCCTTCGCGGTCCCCGTGCTGACCATGCGGCAGGTGGCGGAGGAGCGCCGGTCGGGCACCATCGAGCTTCTCACCACGGCGCCGGTTACCGACGTCGAGCTGGTCCTCGGCAAGTTCATCGGGTCGCTGGTCTTCTTCCTCTTCATCCTGGTGCCCACGGCCGTCTACGCGTGGGTGCTTTTCCACTACAGCAGCACGGGGCCGGACAAGTGGATGCTCGCCTCCGGCTACCTTGGCACGATCCTCACGGCGGCCTTCATGCTGAGCTTCGGCCTGTTCCTGAGCGCGATCACGCGCGAGCAGATCGTCTCGGCGATCGTGGGGATGTTCACGCTCTTCCTGCTGTGGCTCCTCGGGAACTTCCTGCCGATGAACCCGCCGGCGAGCCTGACGCCGACCTTCTGGTCCCAGGTGCAGGAGGCGGCCTGGCGCGTGGGCAAGTTCCTGGCGATCGGCCGGCACCTGGAGCCGTTCAGCCGCGGCACCGTCGATTCGACCGAGATCGTCTTCTTCCTGAGCTTCACCGCCTTCTTCCTGTTCCTGGCCGTGGCCGCGGTCAGCACCCGGAAGTGGAGATAGACCATGACCGAACCCGTTCGCGAAAAGGACGTGCAGTCGCTCAGGACCGCCATCGTGTGCGTGGGCCTGTCGGGGGTGTTCCTGGCGCTCTTCGTCTGGCTGGCGTCGAAGGGGGGCGTTCCATGGGCGGCCGTGATCTCGTCGGCGTTGACCGGCCTTGTCGTGGCGGCGCTCGGGCTTTGGCGAGGGCCTTCGGCGCGGTTGAGCCGGCCGGGGCGGATGCTCGCCTACTGGGCGCTCTCGGCGCTCCTGGTGCTCGAGGTCATGGTCCCGCTCAACTACGTCGGCTCCCAGCGCCACGCCCAGTGGGACTGGACCGAGTCGAAGAACCGCTCCCTCAGCGACCAGACGCTCAAGGTCCTGGAGGGCATCGACCAGCCGGTGCGCATCAGCACTTTCTTCGTGCCCGAGAGCATGGGCCCGCAGGAGCAGGCCGCCTATAACCTCATGAAGGATCTGCTCGAACAGTACCGCCGGCATAACGACAAGCTCGTCATCCGCCACCTTAACCCGGCGCGTGATACCGAGGAGACGGTGGCCACGATGGCGCGCCTGAAGATCGAGGACCCGCGCGACCTGGCGTCGTGGGTCTTCTTCGAGACCGACAAGACGCGCAAGGACGTCCCCGTCGGCGCCCTCTTCCAGCCGCTGCCCGACGCGGAGGCGAACGAGCAGGTCCGTCCCGACCAGATCGGCTTCATGGGCGAGCAGCTCTTCACCGCCGCGCTCCTGGACGTGACCGAGGCGAAGCACAAAGAGCTGTGGTTCCTGACCAGCCACGGCGAACTCAGCCCCGAGCGCGACCTCTACGACCTCGCCGGCGACCTCCGCCGGCTCAGCTACCGCGTGCAGAAGTTCGACACGCTGGCCGACGGCGTGCCGGACAACTGCTCCGTGCTGGTCATCGTGAGGCCGAAGCCCCAGATCCCGTTCAACGACCGCGAGCTGGCGAGCCTGGGGCGGTATCTCGCCGAAGGCGGCAAGCTCTTCATCGGCGTCAACGGCGGCGGGTTCTGCGGGTTCGAGCCGCTGCTCTCCGACTTCGGCATCGAGATGGGCCGCGATTACATTATCGACGAGACGAGCGGACGGGCGCAACTCACCGTGGGCGTCCACGTCAGCGGCTGGAGCGAGATCGTCCGCAACCTCCGCGACTTCCCTCTGAGCTTCAAGGCCGCGCGCACCGTCGGCGCCGCCGAGTCGCTGCCGGGGGCCATCGCGCCGCCGCGGAAACAGGCCTATAACCTTCTCTCCACCGGCCGGAACTGCTGGTCCACCGCCGACGTCGAGTCGGTGGAGCAGGGGCGCAACATCCGCTTCGACCCGAGGACCGACAAGCGCGGCGAACTGCCCGTGGCGGCTTACTACGAGCAGCCCGACCGCGACCCCTCCGGGGCGCTGCTGCCCAAGGACCGCCCGCGCACGCGCATCGTCGCCGTCGGCTCGGGCGACTTCCTCGTGGGGCGCAAGTGGCTGCCCAACGAGCTCTTCTTCCTCAACTCCGTCAACTGGCTGGCCGAGCGGGAGAACCTCATCTCCATCCCGCCGAAGCGGTTCGATTACCGTCCGCTCGACAAGCTCGGCCCGCCGGAGGCGAGCTTCGTCTTCTGGCTGACGACCGTCATTATGCCCGCCCTGGTGCTGGTGATCGGCTGCGTTATCTGGCTGGTGAGGAGGGCCCTCTGACATGAACCGAATCACGCCCATCGTGCTGCTGCTGATCGTCGTGGCGGCGGGCTCCTACGTGGCCTTCTGGGAGGCGCGGCGGGAGACCCCGAGCCTGGAAAGCCCCACCGTCCTCAAGGCCACCAACGCGGAGGCCGAGGCGGTGCGCGAGATGACCGTGACGCGCACGACCGTGAAGCGCGCGGGCGAGGCGCCCGTGGTCGAGACGCTCGACCTTCAGCGCGGCCGCGACGGCGCCTGGCGGCTGGTGCAACCGGTGCAGGGCCTGGCGCGCGACGCCGTGATCAACAGCCTCGTGCATGACGCGCTCTTCCTCCCGCGCGTCGGCGGAGAAATCAGGACGGACCCGCTCAACGCGAAGGGCCTTTCGGCCTACGGGCTCGAGAAGCCCCGCATCGTCGTGAAGATCCGCTCCGGCGAGGGCGCCGCGGAGAAGGAATGGCAGCTCCTCGTCGGCAACCAGGACCCGACGAAGCAGTTCGCCTACGTCAAGGGCCCGCTCGATACCGGGGTCTCCGTCGTGCCCGCCGAAGCCGTCGAGGCATTCGTGGCGCCCTTGGGTGACTGGCGCGAGAGGAAGTTCCTGCGCTTCGACATGAACCACGCGACGACGATGTCGCTGCGCTCGCCGATGGCGAGGCTCGACCTGCGCCGGCAGGGCACGTCGTGGCTGGTGACGAAGCCGTTCACGGACCGCGTGGACTGGATCCGGTTCGAGTACGTGCTGCGGGCGCTGGGCGAGGTCGAGGCGCGCGATTTCATGGCCGAGTCCGTGGGGAGGCTCGAGCCGCTGGGCCTCACCGGGTCGGCGGTGCGAGTCGAGGTCTCCTTCACGCGCGACGACAACACCACGACGACGCTGCTCCTCGGCGCGCCCTGCCCGAGGCCGGTGGGCACGGTCTACGCGAAGCTTGAGAACGACCCGACGATCTACGCGGTGGACGAGGCGCTCGTGTCGGACCTCACCTTCCCGTCGGAGGCGCTGCGCGACCGGAGCGTGATCCGCATCAGCTCGAGCAACGCGACGGAGTTCGACCTCGATCGACCGGGCGCGCGCCTTGTGGTGAAGAAGCAGGGGGCGAGGTGGAAGATCGTCGAGCCCGTCACGGCCGACGCCGAGGATACCGAGGTGGATGCGTTCTTCCGCGAGCTTTCGGGCTTGCAGGTCGTGCGCTGGCCGAACGACGCGCCGGACAACGCGGCGCTCGAGCGGTACGGCCTTGACGCGAAGTCGCGCGCGACGCTGACGGTGCGCCAGGCCGACAAGCCCGAGCAGGTGCTCTACATCGGCAAGGTGGACCCGAAGCAGAAGGACCTTTACCTCCAGCGCGCCGGATCGCGGACGGTCTACACCGTCTCCGACGCGTTCGCCGCGCGGGCCGTCGGGGCCTGGCTCGACTTCCGCTCCCGCAAGGTGGCCGCGATGAGCAAGTACGAGGCCGAGAAGCTCGTCATTCGCCGGCCGGGCGGGGACTTCGTCATCGAGAAGGGCGCCGACGCCAAGTGGCGCATGACCTCGCCGGCCGGCGCCCCGGGCGACGAGATTAACATCGGCAACGTCCTCGACGAGTTGAACGACCTGAGCGCGGTGAGGCTCCTTGTCGAGAAGGCGGCCAATCCCGCCGATTACGGCCTCGACAAGCCCGTCTTCGAGGTGAGCGTGGACCTTCGGGCCGGCAAGGACAAGCCGGTCGAGACGAAGACGCTGCTCATCGGCCGGGAGATCCGGGGCGAGGGCTGGACCGCCGAGGTGAAGGGCGAAGACCTCGTGTGGGTCGCCTCGAACGTGCTGGTCGATCACCTTCGCGCCGAGATGCGCAAGCGCCTCATCTGGGAGATCCGCCGGCCCGACATCCAGGCGATGACCTGGCAGGCGGGCTCCGAGAAGGTCGTCGCCCGCGTCGAGGGCGGTTGGTGGAGGCTCGTGGAGCCGTCGGGCGCGAAGCTCGATCCGGCCGTGGTGGACGAGATCGTGTCGCCCCTGGAGGGCCTGCGCGTCGACCGTTACGAGGCCTATTCGAAGGAGGCCCTCGCGAAGTACGGCCTCGACAAGCCGCGCGTCACGGTCGTCCTCACCGTCGAGGGACGCGACCGCGTCTTCCTGCTCGGCGCCGCGAAGGACGCCCAGAGCGTCTACGCGATGGTCTCCACCGACGACGCGATCTTCACCGTGCCGACGTCCTTTGCCGCATCGGTGCTGCGCGTGCCTCTGGCGCCCCAGGAGCCGAAGTCCATCGCGCCGTCGGTTGCTCCGCCTGCGCCGAGGTGACGCAGGCGCATTTTGCCCATCCGACTGCGGGCGGTCTTCCGAAGTCCCGGGAGGCCGCCCGTTCTGTTTTCGCGAGTCGCGCTCACTTCTTCTCCGCCAGCTTCTTCTCCCACTTGCCGTCCCTGCCGAGATCCTTCTCGAAGCCGTCCTTCGCCAGGAACTCCTTCGCCTTCGCGTCGCCCTTGAGATAGGCGTCGAGGAAGGCCGTTGTCGACTGCAGGATCAGGCCCTGAAAGAGCGTATCCTTCTCGCCTCCCGCCGCCGCGCGCGGGCGGCCCGAGAAGACCATGTGGTCGCCGCCCTCGAACGTGACGAGATACTGGTCGGCTCCGGCGATGCGGTCGAACGGGACGCGCCGATCGGCCGCCTTCGCGTTGTTGACGGCGCTGTCGTCGAGCGTGCCGGTCATGTGGAGCATCGGGATCTTGATGGTGGAGAACGCCTCGTCGAGCCGTCCGCCCTGCGGCATGCTCGGGCTCATCGCGATGGCGCACTTCACGCGCGGGTCGGCGAAGCTCTTTCCCATCCGGTCGAGCGCCGTGGCGTTCATGCCCGACACTGCGAGCGTCGTCCACGCGCCGAAGGAATGCCCGGCCATGGCGATGCGATCGAGGTCGATGCGGCCTTTGAAGGGCGAGTCCTCCGCGTTGAGCGCGGTCATCCTGTCGATGGCGAATTTCACGTCCGCCGGCCGGTCCACGGCGTTGCGCACGTTGGCCAGCGACTCGCGCATCCCCTTCAGCGCCTCGTCCCTGTTCGTCGCGCCCTTCCACGCGTCGCCGTTCGAGCCCAGGTGCTCGACGTGAACGACGACGTATCCCCAACTTGCCCAGTGCCGCCCGAGATACTCGTATCCGAGCCTGCTTCCGCCCAGGCCGTGCGAGAAGATGACGAGCGGGCAGGGGGCCTTCATCTCCTTCGGATAATAGACCTTCACCGGGACCTCGCGGTTCCGCGCCGCGTCGGTCCACGTCTGAAGCATCGTCGCGACCTCCGAGGGGCCGGGCTTGTCCTTGTAGGGCGCCGCGGGTGTATCGGCGATGGCGAGCGACGCGATGGTCGCGAATGCTGCCGCAAATGCGAGGCTGCGCATGGCGATTGCTTTTCCTTCTGGTCTCACTTCGTCGTCCATTCGACGATAACGAGTTTCTCGCCGGAGAGGAGGCCGCTGCCCATCGGTCCGCCGCCGCCCATGGGGCCGCCGCCCATCGGAGCGCCTAGGGGCGACGCGCCTCGGCGCGCTGTGCGGCTTTGAGGTTCGTCGGGAGGTCCGCCCTGAGGCGGTCCCATCCCGCCGCCCGGGGATCCGCCGCCGGGGCCGCCCATCCGGTCGCGTAACTCCACCTTGGGAAGCTGTATCTCGGCGACGACCTTGAACCGGTCGGGCCATTCAAGCGGCAGCGACTCGACGAACGCCTTGTAGCGGCTCTCCTCGGCAATCCAATATACCTTATGTCCGTCTCCGGCCCACTTCCAGAGATCGAGGACGAACGCCCGCTGGCGGTCCACGCCCTGGAGTCCCGCATATCGTTTCATCCGCTCCTGCATCTTCTCGGCCTGCATGGGGGAGGGGTCTCCCTCGGCCGCCGCGGCGCCTCGGCGGTAGGCCATGCCGGCGCGTCCGGTTCCGAAGGTGCGCATCGCCGACTCGTCGACGAGCTTCCACCGGCCGACGAAGTCGAGATGCTGCTGGATCTGGTCCCCGGCGATGACGAGGCTGCCCGGCGGGACCTTTTCTTCGAGCGTCTTCGTCACCGTGGCGAGCGGGGCGCCGACCTTCGCCAGCCGGTCGAGCGTCCGCGCCGAAGAGGGCAGGCCCGACGAGGCTGCGACGGCCAGGAGCGCAATCCCCGCCACCGCCGCGGAGCGCGCGTGCTCGCGTCCGACGAGGCTCAGAAGCCACGCCGCCGCGAGGGCATAGACGTAAACCGTCGGCACGAGGAAGCGCATCGACATCTGCCCGGCCGACCAGTAATAGGCCATGTAGACGAGCGTGAGCGGCACGATGATGAGGGCCAGCAGCGCCCCCTTGCGTCTCGTGCCGGCGCGCGTCGCGAGCACCGCGATTCCGGCGAGCCCCAATCCGAATATCACCCCGGCGCCGCTGCCTGAGAGCGCCTCCAGGTAGCTTTCCGCGTGCTGCGCAAAGTAACTCAGCGAGAACCCGGTCTGCTCGTTCGTGAGCGAGTATCCCGTTCGCCAGAACACGCCGAACGCGAGTTGGTTATGCACGGCGAGGGCCAGGCCCGGCACCGCCATTCCTGCGGCGAAGGCGATGGCCGACTTCCACGACGCGCGCCGGCGCCGGATCGTCACCGCGATGAATGCCGCAGCGGCGACGCAGGAGAGTCCCTCGGGATACCTCACCGACGGGATGATCCCGAGCAGGAACCCCGCCGCGACCGCCCATGCGCGCGAAAGGTTCTCCTCCCACCGCGCGAGGGCATAAAGCCCCCACACCAGGAAGAACGCCGAGGCCGTATGGGCGAAGTAGCTGAGTGCCCACTCGTTGACGAGCGAATTCACCGCGACGAGCGCCGCCGCGAGAAGGCCCCATCCCGGCCCGATCCATCGCGCCGCGAGGAGGTAGAGCCCAAGGATCGCCAGCGAGCACATCAGCACGTTCATGGCAAGCGCCGCCGAGGGACCGAAGAGCTTGAAAGGGACCGCGAGGATGAGCGGGAACCCGGCGGGATAGCGGCTGTAATATCGTCCCTCGGGCGTCTTCAGCCAGTGCATCCCGACGTATTGCACCGGCGACTCCGGCTCGAACCACGTCTTGCCCGTGTTCGCGATGCGCGCGGCCTGCGCGAAGTATCCGTTCGAGTCCGGCTGGGTTATCGCGGGCTGGAAATAGCTCATGAGCCAGATGAAGTGCCCGACGACGAGCGTCATCGCGGCTCCCAGGAAGAGCCTGTGTTTCATGCCGACTCCTATCGGTTGGGTGGTGGCACCCCTGAACCACACTACTATAAACGCAACGCCTCGGCGCTCGTCTCGCGAAAACCGATTTTCGCCCATTGTATCGCCCGGTCGCTTGGCTATAATAACGCGTTCGCGAGGTTTGTTACGGCCATTGAAGGAGATGTCGATGCCCAACATTGCGCTGCTTTCCGCGGCGCACATCCA
>JBBIVY010000089.1:0-9079 GCA_037439485.1 Planctomycetota bacterium
GTAGCTATCCTGTTTACCTACAATGGCGAGAATGTTGGGGTGACACAGTTAGCGGTCAAGACGCCCAAGATGGTGACGGCAGTGAAGACGAAGGAGCAGGTCTCCTTGGTTATAGGCGGGGTCAACTGCGGCTATTGGGTCCAGTATACCATGACTCTGCTGGATAACCTGAACCAACCGATGCCAGGCTTCGCAACATTCGAGAAACTGGACAACCGAGTCAATGACAACCCGAACACTACCTGGGGAAACGCCGCTGAATCCAACTGGATCACAGACGCTAACGGCAAATGGCCGGATGACTACATTATGTCTAATGCGCAAAGGAATTGGGTCCCCCTGCCAATAGGGCCTAACGACAACGGTGCCAACGAAAAGGTGTACAACAAGAGACAACGCTATTTCGCGGGTGCCGTCAATGACCAGAATGCAGTTCTTGTCGAGACTCACAAACTTCAATTATACCGCGGATATGCCCGACAGGAGTAGTGGCAGCAATGAACGAACCGACGCGCGGCTGGAAAATGCCCTGTCTCCTATGGCTTCTGACCATTGCATTGGCCGCGGGAATTACATGGGCGAAAGAGACGACTGATTCTCTCCCTCGGAAGACTCGGTATGCCGACATTCTTACACGCGCAGACTTGGTATGCACAGGTATAGCGAAGATCGAAGATGCGGCCTTGCCATATCATGACGAGACTAAGGGCGCTATAACCGGTGTCTGGCGCATCGGCACATTCGAACCGGACAGTGTCATCATCGGGAAGGCAGAGAAGACAGCGGTTCGCATTAGGTTCTTCCAAGTATCCTCCACAGTTATGTATCGTTTCTGGATAACCCCGTTGCCGATAGGCAAACGGTGTTTGGTATTCCTCAAACGTGATGCGGATTCGGGGCTTTATACGCTTATGGAACCTTTCGCTCCGGTCCTTCTTCCCGAGAAGCGGCCACCCATCAGAAGTGAAGATCGCCCCATGGATGTGTTAGCGAAGGAGCTTATTGGTGCCGTGGGATATGCGGCAGAAGCAATGACCACACCAGCCTCGGAATATCTTGTGATGTTTGGAATCCGTGCTCCTGATGCGTTGGCGGCTCTTCGACACCTGTCGGAGTCCACGGACCTTGACCAAGCTATCTTGGGGTTAACTGCGCGAATCCGTCTTGGTGACAAGAGCGCTTTGGTCGAAGCGTGTAGGTTGACCGAGTCCAAGCCATTGCGAGACGTTCAAGTCAATAGAATCAGCCTAGCCATCGGAGATAGTAGTATTGAGGAAACGACAGAACAACTGGCACCGTTCTTGAAAGCCAAAGATGTCGCTATTCGACGGGCCGCAAGTTATGCGATCCGTGAGGGAAAGGCCCAAGCCAAGAACGCGCTTCCCATCTTGGCAAGCGCCTTGGAGGATCCGGATCTTGGGGTCCAATACAACGTCATAATGGGAATGGCAAGGCATGCGATGAAGGGCGGTTTGTTGTGGGCTCCCGCTTATGACATCTTCCTTAGGGAGCCCAAGGTCTACGTAACCCGGTGGAAAGACTGGTGGCAGGAAAACAGAACCAACTATCTCAAACCCAGCCAAGACACAGTTCCCGCGCCTGCAAATTAAAGTCTCATTTCTTCATCCGCCAAGGTTCCAGGGACACCCATATTTGCCCCCTCTTCCGGCATTCTTGTGTTGATGAAGCTTGCAATGAACCGGCGGCGCGCCTACACTGATGAAATGGGACGATGGGGCCGCGCGCGGGTTTCGAGGGAGGGATGGACATGCTGAGAATGCTCACGGCGTGCGTCGCGGCGGGACTGATGGCGGCGGCGGGATGCAAGGCCCAGGAGAGGCCCGTGGAGCCGGAGAAGGCGCCGACGGTGACCCTGACGAGCCGGACGCAGGACGCCCAGGACAAAATGGATGAGATCGACCTGACCTTCACCTTCACCAACATGGATCGCGCCGACTGGCACGGGATGTCGCTCCACGCCGCAATCGTCAAGAGCGGGGAGAAGCCCTCCGGCCCCGGCGCCGACCTCACCGGAATGCCCGCCGACGTCACCTTCATGCTCAACGTCTGCAAGTCCCCCACGGGCGACACCGTCACCTTCACGCCCATGTGGAGCACGCCCGCCGTCGGCGAGACCCCGGCCCAGATCGCCTCCCCCGAACTCCCCTCGCCCAGCGGCGGCAACAACGAGGCGGTCCTCTCCCCCAAGGACGCCGACCACCGGCTCACGCAGGTCCTCACCACCTGCGTCGGCCCGGGCAACAGCATCCCCTTCGATCCGGCCAAGGGCATCGACCTCGTCACCGTGGGCTACGCGCCCGACTCCTACTCCGTCCACTTCTGGATCGACCGCTCCAGCGCGAAGTAACCCGGCCTTCGGCTCTCCGCGTCTCTGCGTCTCCGCGGTAAAAGGCCGCGTCCTCGGAGGCATCGAAAAGTGCTTGTAAGCCGCGCGGCGGCTTGATAGGCTGGATAGTATAGCGTGTTCAGGATATCCGGCCCGCATCGGCGGGCGCATCGAGGAATCGGGGAAGCGCCATGAGAAACACAAAGGTGCTGACGGGCCTGGCAGCGGCGGGGATCATTCTGTTCGGTGTGGCGCTGGCGACGGCGCAGGACTGGCCGCAGTGGCGCGGGGTCAATCGCGACGGGAAGGCGGCCGGATTCACGGCGCCCGCGGAGTGGCCGAAGGAGCTGGCGCAGAAGTGGAAGGCGCCCGTCGGTTCGGGCGACGACGCGTCGCCGGCCCTCGTGGGCGACAAGCTCTACGTCTTCGCCCGCTCCGGCGGCGACGAGGTGACGATCTGCCTGAACGCCGCGGACGGCAAGGAACTCTGGCGCGACAAGCACGCCGTCCCCGCCGTCCCCAAGCCCGCCGACAAGCACGCGGGCCCGAGAAGCTCGCCCGCCGTCGCCGACGGCAAGGTCGTCACGCTCGGCGTCACCGGCATCGTCACGTGCCTGAACGCCGCGGACGGGAAGGTCCTCTGGCGCAAGGAGGACGTCAAGGCGGTGCCGCAGTTCTACACCTCGTCGTCGCCGATGATCGTCGACGGACTGGCGATCGCGCACCTCGGCGG
Organism: Planctomycetota bacterium; assembly: GCA_037439485.1. Lineage (GTDB taxonomy): Bacteria > Planctomycetota > DG-23 > DATKVD01 > DATKVD01 > JBBIVY01. Next base: position 3,081 of record JBBIVY010000089.1, read on the forward strand.
GAAGGGCCAGGGGGCTCTCATGGCGTTCGACCTGGCGACGGGCGCCGAGAAGTGGAAGGCGGACGCTCAGCCGGCGAGCTATTCGTCGCCCGCGCTGATGACCGTGGACGGGACGAAGACGGTCGTGTCGCTCTCGGAGAAGGGGCTCATCGGCGTCGCGCTCGCCGACGGCAAGATGCTGTGGGAGTTCCCGTTTGCGCCCTCGGGGATGAGGAGCTACAACGCCTGCACGCCCGTCGTGGACGGCGCCACGGTCTACATCTCCGGCGCCGGACGCGGCACGAAGGCCCTCTCGATCGCGAAGGAAGGCGACAAGTTCGCGGTGAAGGAGCTGTGGACCAACGCGGACGCCGCGGTGCAGTATAACACCCCGGTGCTGGAGGACGGTTTCCTCTACGGGTTGACGGCGAAGGGCAGCCTCTTCTGCGTGAACGCGAAGGACGGCAAGACGGCGTGGACGAAGGACGTCCCCGGCGCGGGCGGCGGATTCTGCGAGATCACCGGCGCGGGGCCGGCGCTCTTCGCCCTGCCCAATAACTCGCAGCTCATCGTCTTCAAGGCCTCGGACAAGGGCTACGAGGAACTCGCGAAGTACAAGGTGGGCGACGCCGCCACGTACTCCTGCCCGGTCGTCTCGGGCAAGAGCCTCTACGTGCAGGACCAGGAGTCGGTGATCCTGTGGACGCTGCCGTAACGGCCGCCTCCGGCCGCGTCGAATAAAGAAGCCGTCCCGCGCGGGACGGCTTCTTTCATGCACGCCGGGCGGATCGTCTTACGCCGCGCGCCGGCGGCGGAGGCGAAGCAGGCCGAATCCGCCGAGGAGGACGAGCGCGCAGGTCGCGGGCTCGGGAATGCTCGCATATATCGTGAAGCTGGAGGTGACGGCCGACGTGGCCGTCAGGCCGCTCGGGTAGGCCGTCCCGCCCTGGGGATCGACCATGTTGAGCTTCACGCAATCCCACGCGTCGTTGTCGATGCCGCCCACGATGCCGTTGATGGAGACCTGCGAATCGAGGAACTCGGCCGACGTGAAATAAGAGAGCGGCAGGACCCCGCCGGAGTTGGAGGGAGCTTCGAAGATCCACTCCGCGGAACTCCGCTCGATGCTCGAGGACGTCGCCTGGTAGGTGGTGTAGGACCGGCCTGTGGTCACGTCCGCCAGCGTCAACTGGAAGGTATTCGCGTGCCCCCCGGACGTGATCCACGTGACCGACGCCGACATCTCGTCGCCGGCGTGAACCGACATCGTCGGAATCGTCACCATCGAATTCGGGTACATCTCGTACCACGCGGAATACGACACCGTCGATCCGGAGGAAATGGCGAGCGTCCCGGTCTGCTCCACCGTGCTCGACCCGTAGCCGTCGATCCCCACCCAACTCGCGCTATATCGAGACTCCGTGCTCGCCGTCACCGTCGGCACGATCCACTTGCCGCTCACATAATTGACGGAATCCTTCGACGACGCGACCGCGTAGCCCGACCAGTTGGTGCTTTGCACCGTGGTGAGGATCAGATCGCCGAAGACCGTCGCCCCGCAAGCCGAAACGCCCGCCACCACGACGACAACGACCACCGCCCGCCGGATCCCGTGAACTTCCATGGCGATTGCTCCTCCGCTTGCCCGAAGAACCCTCGATATCTCTCCCGCAATCTGCGTACACGCAACCGCCGTGCCAAGTAGCCCGACAATCGTGTTTAAAGTACTCAACACGCCGGAACCCTTGCCGTTGGCCCAAGTTGCGGCGTGCGAACAGACCTGCTCAATTCCCGTTGCTCCTGCGCCGAACGCCGGGGTGTTCAATCGGCACAACATGCTCCCGATGCTCATCCAACGTAACCAACGATCCGGCAAGGGGTTACGCGATAATTCTGCGTTCCGCGAAAGAAATGCCACGTTGGATTTTCTGAACACGCAGTCGGGGGTGAAGACGGAGGTTGCCGGCCCGCGCCGTCTTGCCGCAAGGGGGCCGGTTCAGATCATGAGCAGTCCGTCGTCCTCGGCGAGGGCCATGAGGAGTTCGTGGGGGTCTTCGAAGAGCGCGGGGCGCAGCGAGAGATCGCTGACGCTTTCGCGCAGGCGCGGGCTCAGGGGGAGCGTGACGGTAAACGTCGAGCCCTTGCCTGGGGTCGAGGCCGCGGCGATGTCGCCGCCGTGGAGGCGGACGGACTCGCGGGCCTGGCTGAGTCCGAGGCCGGAGCCGAAGGGCTTGGTGGAGAAGCCGAACTGAAACGCGCGGTCGAGCGTCTGGGCGTTCATCCCCGGGCCGTCGTCGGCGAAGGAAACGGAGACGTGGTCGGCGTCCGGCGGCCAGGCGCGGATCTCGAGCGAGCCGCCTTCAGGGCAGGCCTCGGCGGCGTTGAGGAGGATGTTGAGGAACGCTTCGTGAATGCTCTCGACGTCGCAGACGACCTCGCGGACGTCGGCGTCGAAAAGCCGGCGGATGCGCAGGGCCTTCGTCGAGGGGCTGGCGGCAAAAAGTGCGCGGTCGACGACGTCCCGCAGGTCGACGAGGTCGAGTTCGAGCGGCCGGGGCTGGAGCGTGGCGAGGAAGGCCGCGAGGTCGGCGAAGAGCCGGTCGTGCTGCAGGCGGATCTCGTCGGCCTGGCGAACCTCGCCGGGCCCCAGGCGAGATCGGGCCTCGGCGAGCAGCGTCCCGAGCCGGTCGCCGACGATGCCCAGCATGTTCTTGAGCCGGTGCCCCTGCCGCGACACCCGCTCGACCGTCTGGGCCCGGCCGATCTCGACGAGGAGCGAGGCGTATTCCTCCGCCCCCGCCGGGTCGATGCGGAGGCACGCGGTGAAGTCGCGCCGCGCCGGCTCCCACTCGCGCGCCGAGACGTGGACGACGCCGAGGTTATAGCGCGCGGCGAGGTTCAGCGGGTCGAGAGCCGACGCGCGCTCCAGGTCCGCCGCGGCGCCGGGCGCGTCGTCCAGCGCGAAGCGGCAGGTGCCGCGCGTGTACCACGCCCGGGCCCATTCCGGCTCGGAGGCGACCACGGCGTCCAGCGCCTCGGTTGCGGCGCGCGCGTCGCCCGACTCCTTCAGCGAGATCGCCAGGAGATAGCGCGTGCGCGTCGAGGACGGGTAGAGATCGAGCGCCTTGCGCCCGGCGGCGACGGCCTCGCTGAAGCGTCCGAGCTTGTAGCAGGCGACGGCGAGGTTATGCAGCACGTCGAGCGGCGGCCTCGGCCCTTCCGTCCTCGCGGCAAGACACTCCCGCGCCGAGGCGTAATCCCCGGAGCGCAGCAGCTTCCATGCCTCGTTGGTCGGATGGGTCATCGAAGGCTCCCGTCGCTCCAGCGAGGACGGCCTGAAAAAGAGCGAGGGAACCCCCGAACGGGATTCCCTTGCAAGAGATGGCCTTGATGGGCGGGCGTCACTTCTTCTTCGTGAGCCGGAGGTTATCGATGAACAGCACGCGAGTCTCGGGCACGTCGGACGAGAAGATCACGAGCGTCTTGATCTTCTTGAGATCGATCTTGTCGCCGACGTCCGCCAGGGCGATCGTCACGGTGTTGGCGCCCTTGGCCAGATCCTGACCCGGCGAGTTGAAGCGCGAATCGTAGTCCTGGGATTTGTCGTCGTCGATGCGCACGCTGATGGACATGGCCTCCGCAGCCCACACGTCGAAGACGAGGTCGGAGCTTCCCGACCAGTCCTTCGGCACCTTCGTCGTGAACGCCCCCGGCCACTCGTGCGCCTGGAGCGTCATCTTGAGCGACTGCTTGCCGCTCGTCGCGTGCTCGGGGGAAGCTTCCAGCTTCACCTTGTCCTTGAGGTCGTCCTCGACCTGCCACGCGGCGACGTCGTCGGCGTTCTCGAAGTCGAAGAGCACCGTCGCCTCGCCGGCGGGCGCGGCCGCCCAGCCGATTGCCGCCGACAGCACCGCCACCGATACCCACAGCGTTTTTCTGAGCATTTTCCGGCTCCTCCTGGTTCGCTCCGGCGGCCCCGTTCCGGCGGAGCCGCATCGCAGGGCATGAAAATACCCCCGGCGCGCTCGGGCGTCAACTCTTTTTCGCCCGTGCGCCGGGGGTATCATTTCATCATGGGAACGCGTTCAGCCCCGCTTCCCTACTTCTTCGGCATCTCCGGCATCTCCGGCGGGGCGATCTTGGGCGCCTCTTCCACCTTCTTCAGGTCCACCGTGAAGACGAGCACGCTGTTCGGCGGAATGCCGCGGTTGCCGTCCTCGCCGTAGGCCAGGTTCGCCGGGATGACGAGTTCCCACTGGTCGCCCTCGCGCATGAGCACGAGCGCCTCGTTCCAGCCCGGGATCACCTGGCCGACCGTGAACGTCACGGGCTCCCCGCCCGGATGGTCGTACGAGCTGTCGAACACCAGGCCGTCGACGAAGGTGCCCTTATAGTGGACGGTCACCGAGTCTCCCGTCTTCGGCTGCTTGCCGGTTCCGGCCTTCACCACGCGGTACTGAAGGCCGCTCGCCGTGACCTTCACGCCTTCCTTCTTCTTGTTGTCCGCCAGGTAAGCGTCGCCCTTGGCCTTGTTCTCCGCGGCCAGTTTCGCCGCCTTGGCCTCCTGCTGGGCCATCATGTATTCCTGGAATTCCTGCATGATCTTCGTGATCTCTTGATCGGTGAAGCGGGCCTTGCCGCCCTCCATCCCCGTCTTGATCCCCTCCGTCATCTCCGCCACCTGGATGTCGACCCCGGCGGTCTTGGCCTGATGCCCGAACGCCAGGCCCAGGCAGTAGCTGACCTTCTTCATGTCGACGGTCGGCGCCTTGGGCTCCGGCTTCGGCGGCGCCTTCGTGTCGTCCGTGCCTTCCACCTTCACGCCCTTCGGCGGCCAGTCCTGGTCCTTCGGGGCGTCCGTCGGGGCCTTCGCGTCCGTCGCGGGCTTCGCCTCCGTCGGGGCCGTCGTCGCCTTGGGCTCATCCACGGCGCCGCAGCTCGAGAGCATTCCGATCCAGGCGACCAGCATCGCCGGCAGCAGCAGCCTCACCGCGCTTCGCATGGGCAATCCTTTCAAGGGTGGGACGTTCGGTCCCGAGAAAAAACGTGGCCGCCCAGGCTGTCGGACGACCGTTCGCTTCACTTGCGAGGGGCCCGACCGCTCGGGTAGCCGCGTCACGCATGTGATGCACCGCCTAATAGTATCAACACTCCCGCGGATTTCACCTGAAATCCGCCCGAGTCATCCCCGATCCACGCCCTACCTGTCGGCCCTTCCGGCGGGGACGGCGGGCGAAACGTAACCGGCCGGCGCGCGCAGGCGGGTTTCATACGCCTCGCGCTCGACCCGGAGCAGGTAATTATTCAGGCTCTGATCCGAGTAGAACGGCCCCGCCACCACGCCCACCAGGTCCGGCGCGAACGAGGCCTGCTTCGCGCCGATGGCCGCCCTCACCTGTCCCAGCGCGTCCTCGATGCCCGGCCTTCTCGACCGGTCGCTCGTGTCCGCCAGTTCGCGGCCCAGTCGGCTCGCCTCCGCCTTCAGCGAGGCGATGTCTTTCCGGAGAGAGGCGTTCGCGCTGCGGATCGAAGCCGCCTCGGCCCGAATCGCCGCCATGCGGCTCCAGGTCTGGATCGCCTCCGGGTAGACCTCCCACGTGATGTCGTAGCCGCGCTTGACGGCGATCACGTAGTGCCTGTAGGACCGCCCGTAGCCGTAACCGTTGCCCCAGTAACCGCCGTATCCGCCGAAGCTATAGGCCCCGGCGATCACCGGCGTCACCAGCATCAGGGTCGGCGGGTTGGTGATCTGCGGAATCGCCACCGATGGGAAGAACTGCGTCGGACCGGTCGGCACGACTCCCCTCGGGCCGCTCGGCATGCCCGGCGTGAACGGAACCGGGGTCCTCACCGGCGCCGGCTGAGCGTCACATAGCGCCGCCGCCAGGACCAAGCCCGCGGCCAACGCCCCAGATATCATTGCGCGTGTCATGGTTAGCCTCCCTTGCATCATCAGGCGTGCATCTGCGCTCTCCCTTAATCCACATAGTTTACTACAGGAGCGCGGGAAGGCAAATCGG
>JBBIVY010000089.1:9179-16393 GCA_037439485.1 Planctomycetota bacterium
GCCTTATGAATCGCCCGTCCGAAGAAATCGAGCGCCGCCTCGTGGACGGCCTCGGGCATGGTGGGATGAGAGTGGAGGGTGCGGGCGAGGTCGTCGACCTTCATCTTCATGCGCACCGCGAGAGTCGCCTCGGAGATCATGCTGGTGGCCTCGTGGCCGACGATGTGGACGCCGAGCACCGTGCCGGAGGAATCGCCGACGATCTTGACGAAGCCGCCGGTCTCGCCCGACGCGACCGCCTTGCCGAGCGCGGCCATGGGGAAACGCCCGACCTTGACGCCGTCGCCGAACTTCGCGCGCGCCTCGGCCTCGGTGAGCCCCACATCCGCGATCTCGGGGATCGTGAAGACGCAGCTCGGGCAGGCGTTGTCGTCAATCGGGTGGGCCTCGAAGCCGAGGAGGTTCTCCACCGCAACGACGGCCTGCTCGCTGGCGTAGTGCGCGAGCATGATGCGCCCCGTCACGTCGCCGGCGGCGAGGAGGCCCGAGACGTTCGTGCATCCGAACCCGTCGACGACCACCGCGGCGCGCTCGATCCTCAGCCCGAGCCGGTCGAGACCGCGTCCGTCGATTGCCGGAACCCGGCCGACGGCCACCAGCGCGAGTTCCGCCTCAACCGTCTTTCCGCCCGAAAGCTCCGCGGCAACGCCGGATTCGGTGACCGTAAGCTTTTCGATCTTCGTCCCGGTGAGCACCTTCGCCCTGCGGCGCATGAGCGCGCGCTCCATCTCCTTCGACACCTCGGCGTCGGAAAGCGCCAAGAGCGACGGCAGCATCTCGACGAGCGTCACCTTCGCGCCCAGCTCCGTCCAGAGCGACGCGAATTCGCAGCCGATGTATCCGCCGCCCACGACGATGGCGGAGGCCGGGAGCTTCGTGAGGGCCAGCGCCTCGTCGCTCGTCATCACGCGCTTGCCGTCGAACGGAAACGCCTTCGGCCGGGCCGGGTCGCTGCCGGTGGCGACGAGGACGTGCCGGCCCTGGATGCGCGAGACCGATCCATCGGCGGCGGCGACCTCAACATCGCCGGGCTCCATCACGCGGGCGCGGCCGGGAATCACCGCGACCTTCGCCGATTTCAGCAGCATCTCCACGCCTCGGCCCAGGCGCTCGACGATCTGGTCCTTGCGCGCCGCCGCCTGGGCGTAATCGATCTCAGGGGGCGAGGCGAACTTGACGCCGAACTCCTCCGCGCGCCTCAGCCGGCCGAAGAGCCGGGCCGATTCCAGGAGGGCCTTCGTCGGAATGCACCCGCGGTTAAGGCACGTCCCGCCGATGGCACGCGATTCGACCAGCGCCACGGACGCGCCCAGTTGCGCCGCGCGGATGGCCGCAACGTACCCGGCGGGACCCGAGCCGATGATAACGATGTCGTAGGCGGACATGAGGAGGCCTCGAGAACAGGACACGGCGGAAAAGGACACCGGAGACGCTGAGACGAAGAAGCGCAGGACATGATACTCCGGCGGCAACGGATTCTCAAGGGCCGACCCGCGATTCCTCGGCTTGACTTTCCCCCGGCGCATCGAAGGCGCCTGGCGCCTTTCTTGGCACAGGTGACAGGTCACGCAAGTCCCTGTCAGGGAAACCCCTATTGACTTGGTGAGCGAGATTCGGCGAAATAGACGAACGACACAGAAAGTCGGCCTGAATACTCGCCGTGGACGAAGTCCGCAAGATTGAAGCGATTCCAAATCGGAGGGGGAAGAAAGGAATGTCCGAGAGCTTGCGCGCGGTGCCGGTGGCGAAGGACGTCTGGTGGGTCGGCGCGATCGACTGGGGCCTGGCCGATTTTCACGGCTACGCGACCGGCCGCGGGACGACCTACAACGCCTACCTTGTCGTCGACGAGAAGATCGCGCTCATCGACACGGTGAAGGCGCCGTTCGCGGACGAGATGCTCGCGCGCATTGCGTCGGTCGTGCCGCCCGGCGACATCGACTACATTATCTCCAATCACTCCGAGATGGACCACTCGGGCGCCCTCCCGCACGCCGTCGAGGTCATCAAGCCCGAGAAGGTGTTCGCCTCGGCGATGGGTCAGAAGACGCTCTTCGAGCACTTCGGCTCGGGCATCGAGGTGACGCCGGTGAACGACAACGAGACGCTGCCGCTTGGCTCGCGCCGGCTGCGGTTCATCGAGACCCGGCTCCTCCACTGGCCCGAAAGCATGATGGACATCCTCCTGCCCGAGGGCATCCTCTTCTCGCAGGACGGGTTCGGGCTGCACCTCGCCTCGGGCGCGCGGTTCGCCGACGAGCTCGACGCGGACGTCCTCCACTATGAGGGCGCGAAATACTTCGCGAACATCTTGCTGCCCTATTCGCCGGTCGTGCTGAAACTCCTCGAACGCGTGAGGACGGAGGGGCTCGAATTCAGCATGATCGCCCCCGATCACGGCCCCGTCTGGCGGCGCGACGTCGGCACAATGCCCGCGCGCTACGCGACCTGGGCCGCGCAGCGCCCGACCGCGAAGGTCGTGATCACCTACGAGACGATGTGGCAGAGCACCGCGGCCATGGCCGGCGCCATCGCCGACGGGGCCGCGGCCGAATCCGTCAACGTCGAGGTGCTGCCGCTTTCGGTCCGGCACCGCAGCGACGTGATGACGGAACTCCTGTGCGCCGGCGCCCTCGTCGTCGGGTCGCCCACGATGTTCAACCACATGCACCCCGCCGTCGCCGACTTCCTCACCTACGCCTCGGGCCTCCGGCCGAAGAACCTCGTCGGCGCCGCGTTCGGATCGTACGGCTGGAGCGGCGAGGGCGCGCGCGACATCCAGAAACAACTGGTCGACATGAAGCTGGGCGTCCTCGGCGAGCCGGTCGTCTGCCGGTACGTGCCGAACGCCGAGACGCTCGCGCGCTCCAGGGAACTGGGCACGCTCGTCGCAAAACGCGTCCGGGAGCGATCCGAGGTCGCCGCGATCGGCGACGCCGCGGGCGCGTAAACGCCCCAACCGAAGCCTTCATTTCAGGAGAAGCCCCAATGAAGAAGTACAAGTGCGTCCCGTGCGGCTACATCTACGACCCGGCGCAGGGCGATCCCGACAACGGCGTGCAGCCCGGCACCGCGTTTGAAAACCTTCCCGACGACTGGGTCTGCCCCGTCTGCGGCGCCGAGAAGGACGCGTTCGAGGTGGAGGAGTGACGTCCTTGATTTTGGATTTTAGGTTTTGGGTTTTGGATTGAACGGTGGCGATTGGGGAGCCTTGCGCCGAAATAGGCGAAGGAGAAGAGGATGAAGAAGAGGCGAGGCGCACAAGGCTCCGGGATGATTGCGGCGGGCAAGGCGCATGAACTCGCCGAGCTGGTGGAGTATGCGAAAGGGGCCGTCGTGAGCCGGACGATCGCGAAGAACCGCGCGGGGACGCTTACCGCCTTCGCGTTCGACAAGGGCCAGGAACTGAGCGAGCACGAGGCCCCGTTCGACGCGTTCGTGCAGGTGCTCGACGGGGAAGGCCGCTTCATCATCGCGGGGAAGTCCGTCCGCGCCCGCGCGGGCGACATCGTGCGAATGAGCGCCAACATCCCCCACGCGGTCAAGGCGACCAAGCGTTTCAAGATGCTGCTCATGATGCTCCGGGCGGCGAAGTAGCGCGCCGAGAAAATCAAGGAGGCCCATCATGGCCGACAAGTGCGGGATGTTCTGCTACCAGTGCGAGCAGACGATGAAGGGGACCGGCTGCACGATCCAGGGCGTGTGCGGCAAATCGCCCGAGACGGCGGGGGTGCAGGACGCGCTCATCTGGGCGCTCGAAGGGCTCTCCTCGTACGCGCACCGCGCGCGGCAGCTCGGCGTGAAGGACCGCGAGATCGACCTCTTCACCGTCGAAAGCGCCTTCACCACGCTGACGAACGTGAACTTCGACTCGCGCGCGCTGGCCGAGCGCGTGAAGAAGGCCGTCGACCTCCGCGCGAGGGCAAAGGGGCTCTATGAATCCGCCGCGAAGAGAGCCGGCAAGCCCGTCGACACACTCTCCGGCCCCGCCGACTGGACGCCCGCTCCGGATGCCGCAGGCATGGCGCAAGAGGCCCAGTCCTTCGCCGTCGCCGCGCGCCGGGCGGCGCAGGGAGACGACGTCACGGGCCTTCAGGAACTCATCACCTATGGGCTCAAGGGCCTGTGCGCTTACGCCGACCACGCGCAGATTCTCGGCAAGGAAGACGACGATCTCTACGCGTTCGTTCACGAGACGCTGTCGTTCCTCGCCGCGAGGCCGTCCGACGTCGGCGCGCTCACGGCCAAGGCGCTCGAGGTCGGCAAATGGAACCTCCGCGCGATGGAGCTTCTCGACGCGGGGAACACCGAGACCTACGGACACCCCGTCCCGACCCCCGTGCGCCTCTCGCCCGTGAAGGGCAAGTGCATCCTCGTCAGCGGGCACGATCTCGCCGACCTCGACGCGCTCCTCAAGCAGACCGAGGGGACCGGCATCAACGTCTACACGCACGGCGAGATGCTGCCCTGCCACGGGTATCCGGGGCTCAAGAAATACAAGCACCTCGTCGGCAACTACGGCGGCGCCTGGCAGGACCAGGGGAAGGAATTCTCGGCCTTCCCGGGCGCGATCCTGATGACGACGAACTGCATCCAGCGCCCGCAGAAGAGCTACGAAGGACGCATCTTCACCTCGGGCGTCGTCGGCTGGCCGGGCGTGACGCACATCAGCGATCGCAACTTCAAGCCCGTCATCGACGCGGCGCTCGCCGCCCCCGGCTTCTCAGGCGAAGGGCCGGATAAGACGATCCTCGTCGGCTTCGGGCATAACGCCGTGATGTCGGTCGCGGGCGCGGTCATCGACGCGGTGAAGTCGGGCGCGGTGAGGCACTTCTTCCTCATCGGCGGATGCGACGGCGCCAAGCCCGGCCGCAACTACTACACCGAGTTCGCGGAGAAAGTCCCGAAGGATTGCGTCATCCTCACGCTCGCCTGCGGGAAGTACCGATTCAACAAGCTGGAGTTCGGCTCCATCGGCGGCATCCCGAGATTGCTCGACGTCGGCCAGTGCAACGACGCCTATTCCGCCGTGCAGATCGCGGTGGCGCTCGCGGGCGCGTTCAAGACCGACGTCAACGGGCTGCCTCTTTCGATGATCCTCTCCTGGTACGAGCAGAAGGCCTGCGCGATTCTCCTCACGCTCCTCTCGCTCGGCGTCAAGAACATGCGCCTGGGGCCCAGCCTCCCGGCGTTCGTGACGCCTCCTGTGCTCAAGGTCCTCGTCGACACCTTCGGCCTCAAGCCGATCACGACGCCGGATAAGGATCTGAAGGCCATTCTGGGCTGACGCCCGATTTTGGATTTTAGGTTTTGGGTTTTGGATTACAGCGCAAACGGAAAGAGCCGCGAACGGGATGACGTGCCCGCTCGCGGCTCTTTGCTTCTTGGGGGTTGCAATCCAAAACCCAAAATCACGCCGTCGCCGTCGGGCCGGAGGCCGCCGCGCCCGCTTCGAGCGCCTTGCGGATGGCGTTGCGGAGGACGGTGACTTTGAAGGGCTTGAAGAGGACGACTTCGAGGCCCTTCTGGCGGGCCTGGACGATGGAGTGATTGGGGTCGTAGCCGAAGGCGGTCATGAGGATCACGGGCATGTTGGGATGTTTCTCGCGCACCCAGGAGTAGATTTCGTAGCCGTCGCGCTTGGGCATCTTGATGTCGGAAAGCACCAGGTCGAACGGCGCCTTCTCGATCAGCTGCACCGCTTCCTCGCCGTCGGCGGCAACCTCGACGATGCAGCCGTCCTTCGACAGGATCTCGGACATCGTCGAGCGGATGGCCTCGTCGTCGTCGGCCACGAGGATGCGCTTGCCCTTGATGAGCGGGTCCTCCGCGCGCGTCACCGGCGCCGTCGGCTTGCCCTCGCCCGTGATGGCGTTCACCACCTCCTTCACGCGGTCGATGTTGTGCTCGATATCCTTGAGCTTGGCGATGGTGTTCGAGTCGTGCCCGATGTACTCCTGAAGCATCAGGTAGACGTCGTTGGTGACGGCGTTGATGGGGTTGTTGATCTCGTGGGCGATGCGCTCGGCGATGCGCCCGTGCGTCACGTCGTGCTCGATGCGGATGAGGTTCGCGGTGTTCAAGGCCAGCGACACGAAGTTGGCGAAGATCTCCAGGAACTTCATGTCTTCCGTCGTATACGCCCAGGGCCTGCCCGAGCGCACGGCCATCGTGCCGATGACGTGGTCGCTGATCCTCAAGGGCACCGTGATCTGCGAGCCGAACTCCGTCGTGTGCTTGCGGATGAGCGGGTCCGTCGCGGCGTTGCGGCAGAGATAGCTGTGCCCCGTGGCGGCGACGTAGCCGGTGATGCCGTAGCCTTCGCGCTGGGCGAGGACCTTGTTCCGGAGGATCGCCGCGTCCTCGGACTCGGAATGCCCGACGCTGATGATGGGCTTCAGGTCCCCCGTGCGCTCGTCGAGCTGGCGGACGAGCAGGCTGTCGAGCTTGAGGAGCCGCTCGGTATGGGAAACGATGTTCTTCTTGATGAGGTCGATGCGCTCGTCGAGGGACATGCGCGCCATCTGCGCCCAGTCGAGCGACACGAGGTGGTTGCCGGCCTGGTAGATGGACTCCATCTTGCTGCGCAGGAACATCCGCTCGGACACGTCGCGGGCGATGATGACCACGTGCGTCATCTCGCCCAGTTCGTTCATGATGGGCGAGGCGAGGCTTTCCCAGTAGCCGCCGTCGGCCATCTGATGCACGCGCCGCGACGGCCGGCCGGTGGCGAAGGCCTCCGCCGACTCGCACCCGAGACAGGGCTCGCTGCGCTGGTGAAAGAACTTGTAGCAGGACATCCCGACGGGGTCGAGGTGGTCGGGGCTGCGCTCGCGCATGACGGCGTTCGTCCAGACGATCTTCAGCTCGCGGTCGAGGACGGCAATGCCTTCCTGAATGGCGCCGAGAATGCTCTCGGGCGCGAGCGGGACGGACGTCGCGGGCGGGATCTCTCCGGCCGGCAGCAGCAGGCATTCGGCCCCGCCTTCGCGCACGCGCGCGAGCGCCGAAGCCAGGTCCTGCTCGACCGTCACCTCCACCCCCGCCCCCAGCGACGCGATCATGCGATCGAACGCGCCGGTGTCGCTCGACCTCACCGCCACAAGTCTCGGCATCCTCTGCTCCTTGCGCAGACGTCTCCCCCGCTTGAACCCCGTTGATTATACCTTCCCCGCAGGATTTCGCCAGAAGAAAGAGTCCGTCTGCTTGTCGTC
>JBBIVY010000090.1:0-16026 GCA_037439485.1 Planctomycetota bacterium
CGAGCGCTCCCTCCGTCGAACGCCACGCCCCATGCGACGCAGTCCGAGACGCACAGCGGAGTGGGTCGGGAGAGAAGTTAAATGGGGATGATACGATAACCGTGCATGAGGTTCCTTGCCGGGGTTGTTAGAATGGTGTTTGTCCACAACACCCTAACACCCACCGGGCAAGGAACCTCATGCACGGTTATCGTATCACCTTCCTTAGTTCTTCCTCCAACAGCCTCCATTGCCCCGCTTCGGGCCGCGTCGCGGAGGTCGAAGCACGCGCCCGAAGGCGCGGTCCGCGCCATGGCTACGTTCTGCCCGGAGAGGGAGGCGGAGTCAAACAATTAATAGTGGGGGACTTCGGGGCTACGCCGGCGTCCAACGGAAATGACCAGGGCTTGATCACCAATGAGAAAAGGGGCCAGGCACCTTTTTTAGATGCCGTATACGCGGGAGATTTGGCAAATGGACGAGGTTGGGCTCCGGAGAGAGGGATGATCGCGGAGAGCTCGCGCGTCAGTCGGGGCCGGAGATGCGGCGGATTCGCGAGGAGTTGGCAAGAAGGGTGACGCTGGAGACGAGCATCAACAGCGCGGCGAGGAGGGGATGCAGGAAGCCCGCGGCGGCGGCGACGAGGGCGAGGAGGTTGTAGCCGAAGGCCCAGACGAAGTTCCACGCGATGAGGCGGCGGGTGGCGCGGCTGAGGTCGATGAGCCAGGGGATGAGCGAGAGCTTGTCCGAGAGGAGCACGACGCCGGCGGATTGCTGGGCGAGGTCGGTGCCGGCGCCGAGGGCGATGCCGGTGCGGACGGAGGCGAGGACCGGGGCGTCGTTGAGACCGTCGCCCACCATGATTGCACGCGGGCCCGCCGCGGCGACGACAGCCGACTTCTCGTCGGGACGCCTCGGAGCCTCCACGCGCGAGATCCCGGCGCGCGCCGCCGCGGACTTCGCCACCTCCGCGCGGTCGCCGGAAAGAAGCGCCGATGAGATGCCGCGCGATTGGAGCGCCGCAACGGAGGACGCGGCGTCGGGGCGAAGAGCTTCCTCGATGACAATCACGCCGCGAACTGCGCCGGACCATTCGACGGCGACTCTCTTTTCTACGTAGGGCAGGCATTCCTGCCTGCCGCCGCTCCTGTCAGAAGGCGTGTCAGACAAGAATGTCTGACCTACAAGAGCCACCACGCCGCGAATCCCGCGACCCGCTACGATCTCGACCTCCGTCGCGGCGCCCACCGGAATCCCGCGCCTTCGCGCCTCGGCGACGATGGCCCGGCCGATGGGGTGCTCGCTCGACGATTCGACCGCCGCCGCGGCAGAGAGAATCTGCTCCTCCGACACCTGCGGAGCCATCGGCTCGACGCGCGCGACGCGGGGCTCGCGGGTGGTGAGGGTGCCGGTCTTGTCGAAGAAGACAACCTCCGCGCGGCCCAGTTCCTCCAGCACGTCGCCGCCGCGGACAAGCGCGCCCGCCCTTGCGGCGCGGTGGACGGCGAGCGCGGTGGCAAGGGGCGCGGCGATCCCCATCGCGCAGGGGCATGCCACGACGAGCACGGCGAGCGCGGCCGACGCGGCCTTCGCGGGCCCTTCCGCATACCACCACGCGGCGCCTGCGCCCGCGGCGAGGACGAGCACGAACGGGATGAAGAGCCGCGCGGCGCGGTCGCCCATGCGCTCGGAGCGAGACGGCCGCCGACGGGCCTCGTCGACCCTGCGGATGATCCCGTGGAGGAGCGAATCGCCTCCGGACTTCGTCGCCTCGATGACGAGCCCCGACACGTCGGGGCTCACGACGCCCGCGTGAACCGCGTCGCCGGGACCGAAGGTCCGGAGTTCGGATTCGCCGGTGAAGGCCGACTCGTCGAGAACGCCAGAGCCCTCAACGATGCGGCCGTCGACGGGGATGCGCGATCCCGGCGGGACGATGACGCGGTCGCCGGGGCGAAGCCCGGCCGTGGGCACTTCCTCAACCTGCCCCTCCCGCACGCGGCGCGCCGTGGCAGGGAGCATCTCCTCGAGCGCGCGCAGGAGCCGCCCGGCGCGGACCTTCGACGAAGCCTCGATGAGCTTGCCGACGGTGACGAGAGCGAGGAGCATCGTCGCGGTATCGAAGTAGACGCGCCCTGCCCCGCGCAGGGCATTGACCGCGCTGACGCCGAACGCGGCGAAGGCCCCGGCGGCGATGAGCGTGTCGAGCCCCAGACGCATCGCGCGCAGTTCCGCCGCGGCCCCGAGCGCGAACGGGTAGCCGAGGATCATCATCGCGGGCGCCGCAAGCGCGAGCATGAGCCCGCGAAACCACGGGACGCCGGCGGGTTCGACCTGGCCGGTGTAAAGCAGGATGGAGATCATCATCACGTTCATCGCGAGAAACGCGCCGACGCCGAAGCGCAGGAGCGCCCAGGCCTTGACCGAGTCCTCGTCTTGGCGGCCGACGATGCTGCGAACGAGCCGGCAACCGTAGCAGCAGAAGAGTTCGTCGCCGAGCCGCGGAGCGGAGGGATAAACGGGAAGGCCGCAATGCGCGCAGGCGGGCCGGGTGACGGGGGCATCGGCCGGGATGGGCTCGTCGGTCGGGTTCATCCGCTCAACGATAGCGCCGCCGCGCGCGGGAGTCAATGACCGTCCGAAAGGAGGTCGAGGTCGGCGCCGTCAGGTCACGGCCTCGATGGGTATGATGAAGGCCTTGACGCCTTCCTTGGCGAGGTCGCCACGAAGGGCGTGGAGGCATTCGAGGAGCGGAGAGACCTGGGCGTCGTCGACGGCGGCCATGAGGACGTTGTTGGCCTTGGGCCAGACGGGGGTCGCGAGGTGAGGACCGCTGGAGCGACCGTCGCCCAGGACGCGCGTCCACTTCGTGTAGCCGGCGACGCCGTTGACGTGGAGGACTTCCATCACCTCGTCGTCGAGGGCCTCGTTATAGGTGACAAGAAGCATTTTCATGACTGCTCCCTCCACGGTTTCTCGGACGTCTTCAATCGCGACTCGAACATGCTGTAGATCGTCGGCACGAGCACGAGCGTGACGAACGTCGAGACGACGAGGCCTCCGAGCACGGTGATCCCGAGCGGATTCCAGATCTCGGCCCCCTGGCCCTTGCCGAAGGCGAGAGGCGCGAGGCCGCCCATCGTGGCGAGCGCCGTCATGAGCACGGGGCGAAGCCGCGTCTTTCCCGCGAGCGGCACGGCCTCCGCCAGCGGCACGCCGCGACGGCGCAGGACGTTGGTGTAGTCGACGAGCAGGATGGCGTTCTTGACGACGATGCCGATGAGGAGCAACATGCCGAGGAAGACGACGACGTTGATGTGCTGTCCGCCGAGGAAGAGGGCCGCGATGGCGCCCGCGAAGCCGAACGGGACGGAGAACATGACGATAAACGGGTCGCGGAGCGATTCGAACTGGCTGGCCATGACCATGTAGACCAGGCAGATGCCGACGGCCATCGCGATGTACATCCAGAAGCTCGACTCCTCCTGCTCGGAGACCTGCCCGGCGAAGACGACGTCGACGCCGCGCGGGATGTCGAGCCTGGCGATGCCGGCGCGGATATCCTTCGCGATCTCTCCAAGGGAGCGGGACTCGACGGAGCCGGTGACGTTGACGACGCGGCCTCGATCCTTGCGGTCGATGGAGAGCGGCCCGCGCTCCTCCGTGAGCGTCGCGACGTTCTCCGCGCGTATGAGCGTGCCCGGAGACAGGCGCACGGGAACGGCGAGGATGTCGCGCGGGTCGTCGCGGTCGGATTCGCGCACGCGCACGAGGACGTCGTATTCGTCGCCCATCACGCGGAACTTGCTGGCCGTGTTGCCGTAGATGGACGCGCGCACGACGTCTCCGACGTCGGAGACGTTGAGCCCGAGGGTCGAGGCCTTGTCGCGATCGACGCGCACCCAGAGCTCGGGGACGCCCTTGACGCGCGAGATGTTGACGTCCTTCGCGCCGGGCGTGGCCTTCGCGATGTCCCGAATCTGAATCGCCAGCTTGTCGGTCGCGTCGAGGTCGTCGCCGATGATGTTGATGGTGAGGGGCTGCTCGCCGCCCTGCATCATGCTCGACATCGGGTCGCCCATGTCGAGGCGGTACTTTTCGAGTTGCAGGACCCCGCGGGCGGCGTCCATGCGCTTGCGCAGATCGGCGCCGATCTCGAAGACGCTGCGGCCGCGCTGGTTGCGGGTGACGAGCTTGACGCCGAAAGTACCGATGTGGGCGCCCTCGTCGCCGCCCATGCGCCCGGCGCCGCCGGGGCTCGTGCCGCAGACGGTGTAGACGGCGATGCGCTCGTCCTGGGGGATCGTCTCGGTGATGATCCGGCCGACCTCGTCCATGACCCGAGAGGTCTCCTCGATGCGCGTGCCCACGGGCAGGTAGAGCGTGCCCGAGAACATGTTGCGGTCCTCCTGCGGCATGAAGTCGCTGCCAACGAACGCGGCCAAGGGCAGCATCGCCGCGAGGACCAGCACGGCGCCGCCGATGACGGTCCAGCGGTGGCCCAGCGCCCACGCAAGCACGCGGCCGTAGAACTCGTAGAGCGCCGTAAACGCCCGCTCGGTGAACCGGAAGAACGGCCCGGGTTCCGCGTCCTCGCCGAACTTCTCCTTGCGCATCAGCGTCGAGGAGAGCATCGGCGTCAGCGTCAGCGCCGAGAAGAGCGAGCCGAGCATCGCGACGGCCATCGTCACCGCGAAGTCCGTAAGCAGTATCCGCATGATCCCCTTGACGAAGAGGATCGGGAAGAAGACGCAGATGGTGGTGGCGGTGGAGGAGATGACGGCCATGGCGACTTCGCTGGCGCCGTACATCGCGCCCTCGTTCGGACGCTCGCCGGCCTCGCGGTGGCGCGTGATGACTTCGAGGATGACGATGGCGTCGTCGACGACCATGCCGATGGCGACGATGAGCGCGAACATCGTGATCATGTTGATGGTGTAGCCGAGGAAGTAGCCGAAGATGAGCGCCAGGATGAGCGAGAACGGGATCGTCAAGCCGATGACGAGCGTCGCGCGCCACTTGCGCAGGAAAAGCACGACCATGAGCATCGTCATGACGCCCGCGATCACGAGGGCCTCGGTCAGGTCGTTGACCGTGCGCTCGATGTCCTCGGAGGAGTCCATGATGGGGACGATCCTGACGTCGGCGGGCAGACGCTTCATGAGCTTCGGCAGCGCCGCGCGCACGGCGCGGGCCACCTCGACGGTGTTGGCGCCGGACTGCTTCTGCACCGTGATGATCGCGGCGCTCTTGCCGTTGATCTTGATATGCTGCGAAATCTCCGCAAAACCGTCGCTCACCTCGCCGACGTCCAGGAGGCGCACGATGGAGCCGCCCGAGGCGGAGAGCACGATGCTCTTCATCGGCTCGACCTCGGTGAACTCGCCCGGCACGCGGACGACGTAATCGGCCAGGCCCGTGCGCACGTTGCCGGCCGGGGTGTTGGCATTCTCGCGGCCGATGACGCGCGCAACGTCGAGCGGGGTGAGGTTGTGCGCGGCCAGGCGCTCGCGGTCCAAGTCCACGTTGATCTGCCGCACCAGCGGCACCATCACCGTCGACGTCGCCACGCCGGAGAGGCGCTTCACCGGGTCGCCGATCTCGTCCTTGAGGATCTTCTCCAGCTTCGGGTAGCTCTCCTCGGCGGTGACGCCGTAGACGAGGATGGGGAACATGCCGATGTTGATCTTGACCACGCGCGGCTCGTCGACGTCGTCGGGCAGGAGGATCTTCGACAGGCCGACCATGTCGCGGACCTCGTTGGCCCGCGTGTCGAGGTCGGTGCCCCACTCGAACGTCAGCGTGATGGTCGAGATCTCTTCCTTCGACGTCGAGGTGATGTGCTTCAGCTCGGGGACGGTGGAGAGGTTGCTTTCGAGGACCTTGGTGACCTTGCTCTCGACGTCCTCGGGCGCGGCGCCCTTGTATTGCGTGATGACCGTGATGGCGGGCAGGTCCATCTTCGGGAAGAGATCGATGGGCATCTGCGAGAGGCACACGCCGCCCACGATGATGGCCGCGCAAAAGACCATCAGCATCGAGACCGGCCGTCGGACGGAGATCTCCGGAAGCTTCATGGAAGCGCCTCCGCCCGCGCCGGACTCGGGGCCGGGGCCGGAACCTTGTCGAGCGACTCGACGCGCACGGCGTCGCCTTCCTTGACGAGGCGATGGCCGCGAACGATCAGCGAGTCGCCGACCAGGAGGCCCTGGAGGACTTCATGCAGCGGGCCCTGCGACATCCCCAGCTTCAACTCCCGGCGGTGCGCCTTGCCGTTGTGAACGATGTAGCCGTACACCCGGTCGCCCTCGCGGATGAACGCGGAGTCGGGCACGGCCACCACGCTCTCCCTGCGGCCGACGACGACGTCGATGCGCGCGAACATGCCGGGGCGCAGCCGCCGGTCGGCGTTCGGCACGCGGACGTCCACCTTCAGCGTGCGCGTCGCGCGGTCGACCTCGATGCCCGCGAGGTAGATGACGCCCGTGAACTCCGCGCCGGGATAGGCGTCCACCGACAGGCTCACCGTCGTCTTGCCGGGCGTCAGCGCCGCGAGGTGCCGCTCGCCGATGTTGCCGACAACCTTCACCGTGGCGATGTCGGCGATGCGCGCGATCGGCGTCGCCGGGCCGACCATGTTGCCTTCCTCGACGTACCGCCGCGTCACCACGCCGTCGAAGGGCGCCTTGATCGTCGCGTCGCCGAGCTGGACCTTCGCCATCCTCAGCGCGGCCTCGGCCTGCCGCACCGCGACGTCGGCCAGGGCCTTCGTCTGCGAAACGGCGAGCGATTCGGCGGCCTTCGCCCGATCGAGCTGAGCCGCCAGCGCCTTCTCGCGCTCCACCGCCGAGGCGTGGGCCGTGACGGCCTGATCGCGCATCTGCTCGGTGCATGAGCCCTGCGCGCAGAGCTTCATCATGCGCTCGCGGTCGCGCTGCGTCTGGCGCACCGCGGCGCCCGCCTCGGCCAGCGACGCGTTCGCCGCGGCCACGGCGGCATGGGCATCGGCGACCGTGGCGACCACGACCTCCTCCCGCGCCTGCACCTCGGCCCGCGCCAAAGCCGCCTGCGCGACCTCGACCGCCGCGTCGAGCGCGTTGTGCTCGATGATCGCGATGACCTGACCGGCCTTGACGCTCACGCCTTCCTCGACCTTCGTGCCGTCGTCGAACTTGAGCCGATCGAGCGTGCCGCCGGTTTTCGGAACGACGTCCACGGCGGACAGGGCCTCGATGTCGCCCGTCACGCTGACGGTCTCGGTCAAGGTCGCGGTCGCGGTGGTCTCGACGCCGACCTGGAGGGCCTGGGCGGAGGCGCCGGTCTTATCGGCGTCGCGTATCTCCTGAATTCTCTTCACCGTCTGCCATCCCGCGAGGGCGGCGAGACCGAGGATGACGACGACCAGGACGGCGATGGCGGAGCGGCTCATGAACGATCTCCATTCGTCTTTTCAGGCTGCGCCGGCGCATCGGCCGGCGGTTTCGTCTCGGGGGCGGGAGCCTCGTGGCCCGGAGCGGGGGCGGGAGCGGGCTCGGGCGTCGGGGGTGCGGGCGTCGCGAACGACCCCGGGTCGGACGGTTTCACGGGCGGCTCCTTCGGAATGCCGGACACGCCCGGCTTCGGGCCGAGGATGCCCATCGCGCGCTGCAGGTCGAGCCGCGCGACGTTGTGCTGGTAGATCGCCTGGTCGTGCAGCTCGCGGGCGCGCGACAGGGCCGAGCGCGCGTCGGTCACCTCGACCTCCGTGTTCACGCCCTCGCGGTAGCCGACCTCGACGAGCCGGAGGCCCTCCTTCGCGCGATCGAGGTTCATCCGCTGCGACTCGACGAACTCCTCGGCGTCGCGGATGGAGACGACCGCCTGCTGCACTTCGAGCAGCGCCCGCTCCTGAGCGTCGAGAAGCTCGATGCTGCGCTGCTTGAGCCGCGCCTTCTCGCGCATGATGCCGCCTTCGCGGGCGAGCCCGTCGAAGATCGGCCAGGTGACCGTGAGCCCGGCGTTCCACGCCGAGCCCCACTGGTCGATCATCGAGTTATGCGGGTCGGGCTTCGACCAGACGCGGTTATAGGTCGCGTCGACGCTCGGCCAGTAGCGGCTGCGCGCGATCCGCAGCGCCTCGCGCTGGGCCCGAACGCCGAACTCCGCCCTGTAGAGGTCGGGCCGGTTCTCGTGCGCCAGCTTCACCGCCTCCTCCAGCACCGGCGTCATCGGCACGTACGTCAGCTCTTCCGAAAGCTCGACGACGCTGTCCTGCGAGACGCCCATCGTCTTGAGCAGCGACGCCTTCGAGACGTGGACGCGGTTCTGCTGCTGGAGCATCTCGGCGCGGAAGTTCGACACGTCCACCTGCGCGCGCAGCACGTCGTATTCCGAGGCCATGCCCTCACCGCGCAGAGCCGTGACGTCCTTGAGGTGCCCCTCCGCCGACTTCAGCGCCTCGTCGTTCACCGTGACGAGTTCCTGCGCCAGGAGAGTATCGTAGTAGCCGTGCGCGACGTCGTAGATCGTCTGCTGCACCTGGAAGCGCACATCCTCGTCGCTCATGCACAGAAGCAGCGTCGCCGCACGGAGTTGCCCCGTGATCGCCCCGCCGTGAAACACCGGCTGGCTCACGTTGAGTCCCGTGGAGAAGTTGTTGAGAAACCCGAGCGAGACGGTCTGCCCGCCGATGTCGAAAGCCGGGACCTTATCCTGCCGCGTGTAGCTGCCCGTCGCCGTCAGCCGGGGCAGCACCGCGGAGTAAGACGCCACCTCGTCCCCGCGCGCGACGGCGCGGGCCTGGGCGACGACGAGAAGCGGCTTGTTGTTGGCCAGCGCCAGCACGAGGGCGTCGGAGAGCGCCAGCTTGCCGGTGAGCCGAGACTGGGAGGCCTGCTCCGATTCGCGGTCGGCCTTCCACTGCACGTAGGCCTGGGACCGCGCCGCGCGGACGTCCTCGTAGAGATCGTCGCTCGACACGCACCCGGCCGCCGGCACGAGCGCGGCAAGAAGAAGGAGGGATGACCCGATGCGCTTCATGGCCTTATCCTTTCGCCTCGGGACCTGGGGCGCAAAACTGCGCCGGGAATCCGGCTTCCGTGCGTTCAACCCGCCTCCCGCAGAGCGTCACCGCGAGGCCTGCACCGTCGGCTCCGACTGCCCTCCGCCGCCCAGGGCCGCGTAGAGCTTCACCTGGTTGGCCACCTTCGCCAGCCGCAGGGCGACGAGCTGCTGCTGCGCGCCATAGAGGGAACGCTGGGCGTCCAGGACGGACAGATAGCTGTCGATGCCCTTGTCATATCGGACATTGGAAAGACGGTAAGCGTCGGCGGTCGCGTTCACGAGGGCCTCCTCGGCGGCGATCTGCCGGTCGATGACCTCGCACACGGCGAGGGCGTCGGCCACCTCGCGGAAGGCGGTCTGAATCGCCTTCTCGTACTGAGCGATGGCGGTCTTCTTCTCCACCTCGGTGGCCTTGAGCGCCGGGCCCAGGCGGGGGTCGAAGATGGGCATGACGATCTGCGGGGCGAAGCTCCAGGCGCCGGAGCCCGACTTGAAGAGACCCGACAGCTCGTTGCTTCCCACGCCGACCGTGGCCGTGAGAGAAATGCGGGGGAAGAACGCCGCGCGGGCGGCGCCGATGTTGGCGTTGGCGGCCTTGAGAACGGCCTCGGCCTGGAGGACGTCGGGACGCTCCAGGAGCACCTCGGAGGACAGCCCCGGCTCGAAATCCTTGAGCGGGGCCACTCCCTTCAGATCGGCCGGAAGCAGCTCGGAGGGCACCCGGCGGCCGACGAGGAGGTCCAGCGCATTGCCGTCCTGCGCCACGACCTGCATGAAACGGGCGACGTCGGCGCGGGCGGATTCGACCTGCGCCTCCGCCCGGCGAAGGTCGAGGTCCGAGGCCATGCCCTGCGTCACGCGCTTCGCCACGAGGTCATGCGCGGCCTGCTGGTTCTGAAGGGTGGTCCTGGCCAGACCGAGGGTCTCATTGTCGGCCGCAAGGAGCAGGTACGTGCCGGCCACCTGGTACACGAGCATGATGCGCGCGCTGCGCTGCGCCTGCTCCGAGGCCAGGTACTGCTGGAGCGCCGCGTCGGACAGGCTGCGGATGCGGCCGAAGAAGTCGATCTCCCAGGCCGACAGGCCGAGGTTGGCCTGATACGCCTCGACCGTCGTGGCCTGGCCCGTGCTCGAAAGCCCCTTGGGCACGCGCTGCTTGCCTCCCTCGGCGGAGGCGGCGATCGAAGGCAGGATCTCCGCGCGCTGAATCCCGTACAGGGCGCGGGCTCGTTCCACGTTCAGAGCCGCCACGCGAAGGTCGCGGTTGTTCGCGAGCGCATGGTCGATGACGCGCTGGAGCTTCTCGTCGGCGAAGAAGTCCTTCCGGTCGATTCGCGAGACACGCCATGGCGCCGCGGTCGCGTTGTCCGCCTGCCCCGCGGCGGGCGTGGACGGCCAGGCGCCGGGGACGGGGGACTCCGGACGCGAGTAGTCCGGGGCCATGGAGCATCCGCCCATCGCCAGGGCGCACACGGCGGACAGAGTGAAGAGGATGCTGTGGTTCTTATTCATGGGACGCGCCTTCGCTGGAATCGGCCGCGGCCGCGACGGGCGCCGGGCCCCTGCTGCGCTTGCCGAACATCCTCTGGATGAGGACGTAGAAGATCGGCACGAACACGACGACCAGCACGGTGGCGGTGAGCATGCCGCCCAGGACGCTGGTGCCGATGGCCTGCTGCGCGCCGGCGCCCGCCCCGTGGGCCATCGCCAGCGGAAGCACGCCGAACCCGAAGGCCAGCGAGGTCATGACGATGGGACGGAAGCGCAGCTTGGCGCCCTCCAGCGTGGCCTCGGCCAGCATCATCCCGGCCTCCACGCGCGCCTTGGCGAACTGGACGATGAGGATCGCGTTCTTCGTCGCCAGGCCCAGCGTGGTCAGAAGGCCGATCTGGAAGTAGACGTCGTTGGCCAGCCCGCGCCAGCTCGACGCGACGACGCCTCCGATGACGCCGAGCGGCAGCGCCAGGAGGATGGCGATGGGGATGGGCCAGCTTTCATAGAGCGCCGCCAGGCACAGGAAGATGACGAGCACCGAGAAGGCATAAAGAGGCGCGGTCTGGGTGCCGGCCTGGCGCTGCTGGTAGGACAGCGCCGTCCAGTCATAGCCGATGCCCGGGGGCAGCTTGGCGACAATATCCTCCATGGCCTTCATGGCGTCGCCGGAACTCCGGCCCGGGGACGCTTCGCCCAGGATCTCGAGGGAAGGGAAGCCGTTATACCGCTCGAGGCGCGGCGAGCCCGAAGTCCAGTGTCCCGAGGCGAAGGAAGAGAACGGGACCATCTTCCCTGTCGCGTTGCGAATATAGAGCCTTTCGAGGTCGTTGGGCAACATGCGGTACGGGGCGTCGGCCTGGGCATAGACGCGCTTGACCCGCCCGCCCTGGATGAAGTCGTTGACATAGGCGCTGCCGAACGCGGAGGAGACGGTGGCATGGATGCTGGAGATGGGCACCCCCAGGGAACCGGCCTTGTCCCAGTCGACGTCGATGTGGTACTCGGGCACGTCCTCCAGGCCGTTCGGACGGATCCGGACCAGTCTCGGGTCCTGCATCGCCATGCCCAGGAGCTGGTTGCGCGCGGCCATGAGGCCGGCGTGGCCCACGCCGCCGCGGTCGATCAACTGGAAGTCGAAGCCCGTGGCCATGCCGAGCTCCACGACGGAGGGCGGCGGAATGACGTACACCGTGCCGCCCCGGACACGGGAGAGGGCCATCATGGCCCGGCCCGCAACGGACTTGGCGCGCAGGTCCTCTCGGTTGCGCAGGCTCCAGTCCCGAAGCTTCACAAAAAGCATGCCGCTGTTCTGGCTTCGCCCGGCGAAACCCATTCCGGAGATCGACATGCAGGACTCCACGGCCTCCTTCTCGTGCTCCTGGAAGTAGACCTGGACGTCGGCGGCGACCTTCTGCGTCTGCTCCAGCGTCGCGCCCGTCGGCATGATGATCTGCGCCATGAGAATGCCCTGGTCCTCCTCGGGCAGATAGGAGATCGGCATGCGGATGAAGAGATATCCCATCGCCACGACGATGAGAAGGTAGATGAACAGGTAGCGGAACTTCCGCGACAGGCTGTGGCCGACGAGCCGGAGATAGAGGCCGCGGAGCCCGAAGAATATCCGGTCGAACCACCGGAAGAAGGGCCGCAGGAACGCGACGCCGCCCTCGGCCGGCTCGTGCCCCTTCGGCACCGGCTTCAGAAGCGACGCGCAGAGCACCGGCGTCAGGATCAACGCCACCACCACCGACAGCAGCATCGCCGTCGCAATGGTGACGGAGAACTGCCGGTAGATGACCCCCGTGGATCCCGAGAAGAACGCCATGGGCCCGAACACCGCCGCCAGCACCAACCCGATGCCGATCAGGGCGCTGGTGATCTGGTCCATCGACTTGCGGGTGGCCTCCCTCGGCGAGAGCCCCTCCTCGCTCATGATGCGCTCCACGTTCTCGACCACCACGATGGCGTCGTCCACGAGAAGCCCGATGGCCAGCACCATCGCGAACATGGTCAGCATGTTGATGGAGAACCCGCAGGCCCCGAGAACCGCGAACGTGCCCAGGAGGACCACCGGCACGGCGATCGTCGGGATGAGGGTGGCGCGCACGTTGCCCATGAAGAGATACATGACCACGAACACGAGGCCGATGGCCTCGAAGAGGGTCTTGACCACCTCTTCGATGGCGACGCTGGTGAAGGGCGTCGTGTCGTAAGGATAGGTGACCTTGAGGCCGTGCGGGAAGAAGCGGCTCATCTCCGCCAGCTTGGCGCGGACGGCGTTGGCCGTGTCGAGGGCATTGGCGCCGGCCGCCTGCCGGATCGCGAGGCCGCCCGCGGGCTTGCCGTTGTGACGGACCTGCACGTCGTAGACCTCGCCGCCCATCTCGGTGCGGCCCACGTCCCTCACGCGCACCACGGACCCGTCCGGATTGGTGCGCACGGGAATCGAGGCGAACTCGTCCGGCGTCTTGAGCAGGCTCTGGACGATGATGGCGGCATTCAGACGCTGGCCGTCCACGGCCGGCGCTCCGCCGAACTGGCCCGCCGAGACCTCCACGTTGTAGGCCTGGAGCGCCAGAATCACGTCGGACACGGTCAGGTTGTAGCTGGTGAGCTTGTCGGGGTTGAACCAGACCCGCATGGCGTACTGGCTGCCGAAGGTCATCACCTCGCCGACGCCCGGGACGCGCGAGAGCACCTTTTCAAGGTTGGACTGGGCATAGTCCATGAGGTCGTTCTGGTCCATGCTGCCGTCTTCGGAGACCAGGCCCACGATCAGCAGGTAGTTGCGGGTGGACTTGCTGACCTGGACGCCGGTCTGCTGCACGACCGTCGGCAGGCTGGCCAGGGCGAGCTGAAGCTTATTCTGCACCTGAGCCCAGGCCAGGTCCGGGTTGGTCCCGGGGGCGAAGGTCAGCTCGACGCGAGACGAGCCGGAGGAGTCGCTCGACGCCGACAGGTAGAGCAGGCTGTCGAAACCGGTCATCTTCTGCTCGATGATCTGCGTGACGCTGTTCTCCACCGTCTCCGCCGAGGCCCCGGGATAGAAGGCCGACACCGCGATCGAGGGCGGCGCAATCGGGGGATACTGAGAGATGGGCAGGCTGTAGATGGCCAGTCCGCCCAGCACCATGAGGACGATGGCGATGACCCATGCGAAGACCGGGCGATCCAGGAAGAACCTCGATAACATCGCGTGCCTCCGTCAATTCGATGCCGCGGGGCGTGGACTCGTGCCGGCCGGCTTCGTGCCCTGTTCCCGATGGGTTTCAAAAGGGACTTCCTTTACGGCGGCGCCGGGCCGCGCTTTCTGCGCCCCCTCGACGATCACGTGATCGCCGGAAACGATGCCTGCGGTGACGAGCCATTGATTTCCGATGGCCCGGTCAAGGGTAATCAGGCGTTGAGCCGCCTTGCCCCCGGCGTCCACGATCAGCGCGTACGGGTTGCCCTTCGGATCGCGCGACACGGCCTGTTGAGGGATCAGGATCGCCTGGTTGCTGACGCCTTCCTTCACGACCGCCCGGACGAACACGCAGGGCAGAAGAAGCCCCTTCGGGTTGGGGAAGACGGCCCTCAGGATGACGGACCCGGTCGACGGATCCACTGTGACGTCTCGGAATTGAAGCGTCCCTTCCAGGGGATACTCGGCGCCGTCCTCCAGGATGAGCTTGACCTTGTTCTGGCTCGATCCCTCGTCGTTGAGACGACCGTCTTCCAACCGGCTCTTCAACCGCAGCAGGTCGGTGGTGGATTGGGGAACATCCACGTAGATGGGGTCCAATTGCTGAATCGTGGCCAATGCCGCGGGCTGGTAGGCCGTCACGATGGCGCCGCCGGTCACCGTGGATCTCCCGATGCGTCCGGAGATGGGAGCGGTGATCTTCGTGTACGCCAGGTTGATCCGCGCGGCTTCGACCGCCGATTCGGCTTGCTTGACGGCCGCCTCGGCCGCGCCTATCGCGGTTCGGTCGCTGTCCGCCTGCGCCTCGACCGCCCGAAGCGTGGCCTCGGCCACGTCGGCGTTGCTCACGGCCTGGTCGCGATCGGAGGTGGAGACGGCCTTCTCCTTGAGCAGATCCTCGAACCGCTGGCGGTTGATCCGGGCAAGATCCACCGTGGCCTTCTGCCGCGTCACGTTGGCCATGCTCGCCGCCAGGGCCGCCGGCGCCCGGTCAGCGGTCTTTCGCATGACGTCGAGGTTCGCCGTCGCATTGTTGAGCGCCGCCTGGAAGGGAGCCGGGTCGATCTCATAGAGCACGTCGCCGACGTGAACGTCGGAGCCTTCCGTGAAGAGGCGCTTCTGCACCAGGCCGTTCACCTGGGGCCGGATCTCCGCGATGAGGTAAGGAGAGGTGCGCCCCGGCAACTCCATGGTCAGCGTGACCTGCTGAGGCTGGACCGTCACGGTGCCGACCTCCGGAACAGGAGGCGCCCCGGCGGGTGCCTGCTGATGCCCGCAGCCCGGCAGGAAAAGACCGGCCATCAGGACTGCCGGGATGATATGACGTTCCCATTTCCGGTGATTCATGAATGCGCTCCTAAGAGATTCCGTTCGCTGCTGCCTGCTCCAGAAAAAGCCCCCGGTCAGGAATGACCGCAGGCGGACTGGCGTTCACCGGGGTCATGTGCGCCGAAGATGCGCGAGGAACCCGGCCTTCGTGCGTTCGACCAGCCCGGCCATCGACGCGCCCGGCCGGCGGAGTGCCCAGTAAAGCGTCATCGCATTCGATACGCCGTGGATCATGAACGCGACGAAGTACGGGTCGATCTCGTTGAAGACACCTTCGCGGACGCCGCGCTCCACGAGCCCGCGCAGCACCTCGACGTACTTCTCGAAGAACGGACGCATCTTCGCGTGAATCTCGTCGGAGCCCTTCGGCCCACCCTCGAAAAACAGCCGGAAGAAGTCGCCGTGCCTTGCGTCCAGCTTCACGCGCAGATCGAACACCGCGCCGATCGCCTCCGACGGGTCCTTGCATGTCAGCACGTCGCGCTCCATCTCCTCCATGAACTCGTCGCCGATCCGGTAGATGACCGACGCGTAGAGGTCGTCCTTGCTCTTGAAGAAGTTATAGATGGTGCCGACCGCGAACTCCGCCTCCTTGGCAATGCTCTCGACCGTGGTGCCGTGATACCCGTCGCGCGCGAAGACCCTCTCGGCCGCCTCCAGTATCTCCAGGCGATGCCTCTCCCGTTCCCGGTCCTTGCGGCTCAAGCCTTCCTTCTCGCTCGGCTCCATCACGGGCTCTCCTCGCGCGCTGAGAACGGGCTCATTTCGTATATCTGGCGTTCACGCCATGAATGTTCATTCATTATACACCGAGAATGCCACAGGTCAAGCCGAAGCGAGGAATTTCGCTATCTTTCGCCGGGACCACAACAGATAGCATCTCCAGCACGATGATCCACAATGGCTTGGACCTCGCTGGTCAAACGGCTTAGAGAATCCTATTCGTCTCTGTTCGCGATCCGTCGTGGCGTCTTTCACCAACCGCAGGGGTTCCCGGC
>JBBIVY010000091.1:0-16025 GCA_037439485.1 Planctomycetota bacterium
GCGATACGCAGGCACAAAATTGACTTCCACACCAGGGGGCACTTCTGGAGGTGGAATCAGTGGAACCCCGGAACCTTAAGTATTTCGGCCGTTTTTGGGGTGTTTTTGAAGAGAGGAGGTTCCACTACTGGAACCTCTTGAACCGACTCGTCAGCGGGTTTCGGGCGAAAATCGGTGATTGACACCACTCGGGCGGGGGGATATCATCGGCCGGTCGTCAGGGGGACACCATGAGGTGTGCGATTCCGGTCATTCTGGTTGCGGTCGTCCTGTGCGCGGGGTGCGCCATGCATCCGCCGGCGCAGCCGACCGCCCTGCCCCGCGTCGGGTCGAGCGACTACGACGTCCTGTGGAACGCGACACTGAATACCGTCCAGAAGCACTTCGACCTCTTCGTCCAGCGCAAGGACGAGGGCTACATTCAGAGCACCTACAAGCGCGGCGACCCGCTGCCCGGCGGCGCCTTGGCCGTGGACGCGCAGACGCGCTACGACAAAGAGGAAGACCTGCTGCAGGTGACACGCCGACAGCTCACCGCGCGCGTGCAGGAGCAGTCGCCGGGGCTCTACGTGGTCTACCTGGAAGTCATCCGCGAGCGCCAGGGATACTCCCCGCCTGAGCCGAGACTGGCCCCGGACGCGGACATCTACCAGGACACCCGCCGCTCCTCGCGCGAAGCCGCCGACCGCGCCGCCAAGGTGACGTGGTTTCGCCTCGGCCGCGACGGGTTCCTCGAACAGAAGCTCCTCGAACGCATCGCCGCCGACGTGAGGGCCAGGGGCGTCTTCGTCGAGCCCCCGCCCGCACCCGTCGAAGAGGCCCCGCAGGAAGAATCCTCGCCCTCCCCCGCGCCCGATGCCGGCGGCGAGTGGACGCCCGTCAAGTAGTTACATAATGCGGGAGCCATGGGGACTGTCCCGCCGTCTGGGACTGTCCCCGCGACTCCCGAGCGGGTACATAATGCGGGAGCGGCTTCGCGATACCGGCTAGACGCTGGCCGCTCCCGTGGTCTCCCCCGCACCAAGCGAGGGAGGTCAGGACAGTCCGAGTCGGGGGGGCCCGGACATCCTTAGCCTCTTATACACCAATTTCATGAACTCGGCTCAAAAACCCGCCCCTCATCCTCCACCTAATTATACAACGCCGTCCACAGGGGGGAACAAGACCCGGCGAACCCCCGTTGACGAATATGCCGTAACCCATTGGCATGACGGGCGTTACGACCGACGTCCTGGCTCTCTTTTTGCCGGATTTAATTGGCTGGGGCGCCCGAGCTTTACAACATGCTCACCGGGTCCACGTCCACTCCCACGGCAATGCCCCCCTTGCGCCCCGAGCGGCCGGGAATGAGGTCCACAAACGTGCCGGGCGCGGTGCCCAGGGCCAGGCGCAGGATGAGGTGGCTGCGGAATCGACCCTTGATGCGCGAGATCGGCGCAGGGACGGGTCCGAGCATCTTGCCCCCCGCCGCAACGACGGCGGCACCTAGCGCGCCCGCGATCTCCTGCGCGCGCTCAGTGACCTTCGCCCCGTCGACTCCCTCGACCACGATGCGCACCAGTCGCGTGTAGGGAGGGTACCCAAGCGCGTTTCGGTCGGCGAGTTCCGCCCGCGCGAAGCCGACGTAATCATGCTGCGCCGCGCGACTCACCGAGGGCTCGGCGGGATTATACGTCTGGACGACAACGCGTCCGCCCTTGTCGCTTCGGCCGGTGCGCCCGGCGACCTGCGTGAGGAGCTGAAACGTCCGCTCGCGCGCGCGGAAGTCCGGGAAGTGAAGGCCCGTATCCGCGCTCACGACGCCCACGACGGTCACGTCGGGAAAATCATGCCCTTTCGCCAGAAGCTGCGTCCCCACGAGCACGTCCACCTCGCCCGAGTGAACGCGGTCGAAGAGCCCTTCGTGCGCATGGGCCTTGGACATCGTGTCGCCGTCGATGCGCTCCACCGCGGCGTCGGGGTAGAGCCCCTTCACTTCCTCCTCGATGCGCTCGGTGCCCATGCCGATCTGCACGACGGTTCCCTTGCAGTCGGGGCAGGCGTCGGGCACCGTGGTGCGATGGCCGCAATAGTGGCACACCACCGACTGCTCGTCCTTGTGGTGGATGAGCGAAATCGAGCAATGCTCGCAGTGCGCCGTCCATCCGCACGTCGGGCAGAAGAGGTGCGTCGTGAACCCGCGCCGGTTGAGGAAGAGCATCGTCTGCTCGCCCCGCGCGAGGGCCTCGCGCAGGAGCTGCTCGAGCCGCCGCGACAGCACGTGGCGGCCCTTGCGGATCGCGCGCTCCTCGACCATGCTCACCACTTCCACCGCCGGCATCGGCCGCGACTCGACGCGCTGGGGAAGCTGGAGCATCCGGTATTCCGCGTTCTCCGCGCGGTAGAACGACTCCAGCGACGGCGTCGCCGAGCCGAGCACCACGGGGAAGTTGCCGATCCTCGCGCGACGCATCGCGACCTCGCGGGCGTGATAGCGAGGGGCGTTCTCCTGCTTGAACGACGTCTCGTGCTCCTCGTCGATGACGATGATGCCGAGCTTTCTCGCCGGGGCGAAGACCGCCGAGCGCGCGCCCACGACCACCTGCGCGTCTCCCCGCGCAATCGCCCGCCATTGCGCGTGGCGCTCCTGCGCGCTCAGGTGCGAGTGAAGCACCGCCACTCGGTCGAACCGGCCCACGAAACGCGCGACGGTCTGCGGCGTCAGCACGAT
This sequence comes from Planctomycetota bacterium, assembly GCA_037439485.1. Classification (GTDB taxonomy): domain Bacteria; phylum Planctomycetota; class DG-23; order DATKVD01; family DATKVD01; genus JBBIVY01. The sequence goes on from JBBIVY010000091.1 coordinate 2,711, forward strand.
CTCCGGGATCAACACGATCGCCTGCCCGCCCGCCCGGACGACATGGTCGATCGCGCGCAGGTAGACCTCCGTCTTGCCGGAGCCCGTGACGCCGAACAGCAGGAACGGCTGGAAGCGCCGGTTGGCCGCGGCCTCGACGATCTCGGAAAGCGCCTCCCGTTGCGGCGGCGTCAGGTCATGAGGCTCGGTCTTCGCGGCCCGGAGCGCGGACCAGGGATCGACCTCGCGCTTCTCGATGGCGACGAGACCGGCCTCGACGAGCGACAGCAGGCTCGCCCGCGACGCGCCGGATTTCTCAAGAACCTGGCTGACCGCCGCCTCGCCGCCCAGCTCCGCGAGCGCCTTGACGACCGCCGCCTGCTTCGCCCCGCGCGGCGGCTCTCCCGCCCCGGGCGTAACCAGCTTCGCGAACTCCGTCGCCGGTCGCGCCTTGCCCTGCCTGACGGCGCTCGGGAGCATGGCTTCGAGCACCTCGCCGATTCCGGCGGCGTATTCCGACGCTATCCACCGGGCGAGTTCGAGGTCGTTGGCGTCGAACACCGGCTCCGCTTCGAGCACGGCGAGGATGGGTTTGGTGCGGTGGAAGGAGGCAGCCTCGGACGTGCCGACGCAGTATCCGGTCATGCTCCTCGGCCCGAACGGCACACGCACGACGACTCCCGGCCTCACCGCTCCGGCGAGGCGCTCCGGGATCTCATAGTCAAACGCCCGGTCGAGCGGGATGTTGACGGCGACCTGCGCGAATCCGTGGCCCATGGCAATCCTGGCTTGGCTGATGCTTATGTGGCATCCCGATCACAATCGGGACCCTCGCCTGTGAAGAAGAAACACTCAGCCGAGGGCGGCTGAGCCACACAAGCAGCAGAAACAACAGAATCAACAACAACAGAGCCCCGCCGGAATCCCACCTTGCGCAAGGCCGGTTCGTGTGGTATCACTACCCGGCACTCGAAACGGGGCGAGGCATGAAGAAACTGGCGTTCACCATCCTGGCGTTGCTCGTGGTGGCGGTCCCCGTGACGCTTTTCGTGTCGGAGGCGTGGCCGCGGATGCGCCACGGCTCGGCGCCGGGCGACGCCACGCGCGCGCCCGAGTGGCTCCGGCAGCTCACGCGAGTCGAGCCGGGCCTCTGGCGGCCGTGGACCGAGATCGTCATCCATCACTCGGCCGGCGAGCTGGGCGACCTCGAATCCATCGACCGGTACCACCGCAACATGCGCCACTGGGACTCGGCCGGGTACGACTTCATCATCGGCAACGGCACCTTCTCCGGCGACGGCGAAATCGAGGTCTCTACGCGCTGGGAGACGCAGTCCGACGGCGCCCACTGCACCGGCCACAACACCACGGCCATCGGCATCTGCCTCGTCGGCAACTTCCAGGCCCCCGGCGAGCGCCCTTCGCCCGCGCAGGACCTCTCACTCGTTCAGCTCGTCGCCTGCCTCGCCGTGCGGTATAACATCCCCGCCGACCACATCTACCTCCACCGCGAAATACACGGCGCCTCCACCCTCTGCCCCGGCGCTAACTTCCCCGAGGACAATATCCGCAAGGTCGTCGAGAAGCTCCGCGCCGAATACGCGCCGGCCAAACCCGCGGCGGCGAAACGCTGAGCTGGAGCCGTTCGAGGGGCCTCCCGGCGCAATCCGGCTACTTCCCCTTCTCCGCCTCGTCCTTCACGGCCCTATATCGCTTCCGCGCGGACTCGGTCCATTGGGTGGTGAGGCGGGCGCGGAAGTCAGCCTGGCCCCAGGATTCGGCGGTCTTGAGAAGCTCCTCCTCGGTCATCGGAGGCGCGGACATCCTCGCGAGGAGGGCCTCGGGAGAGCCCGCGGCGAGGACGGCCTTCCAGCATTCGCGCAGGTCCTTCTGCGGCACCACGAGCGTGCTCTGCATCACATCGTTCAAGATCTCGCGGCGGGCCGACGCCTTCACGGAGTCAAACGTGAACGCGCCGGCGAAGCTGAAGGGATCGACGTCGATGGTCCAGAGCGAGCGGTCAACCTCCTTATAAGCACGCGGCAGCACCGGCGAGCGCATGAGGTTATACTTCTCGGGTCCGCCGGGCGCCCCGGCCTTCGTCAACCAGAGCTTCTGCCCCGCGTCGCTCATCACGAAGTCGACGAACATCTTCGCCGTCTCCATGTGGGGCGCCCCCTTGAGGATCGCAATCGGGTCGGGCGTGATGACGGTCAGGTTCGCCGGCGTCACGAATCCCAGCCGGTCGGCGCCGCCGAGCGCCACCTGAGTGCGGCCGTAATAATCGATCGCCGGGCCCACGGCGATGTCGCCGCCCGTGACGTCCTTGGCAAGCCCTGACGAGCCCGGGTAGAAGGTAAGCGCGTTCGCGGACATGAGCGTCAGCACGCGCATCCCCTTGTCCCATCCGTAGGCCTGGAGGATGGTTTCATAGATGACGCGCGCCGAGGCGCTTCGCCCCGGGTCGGCGAGGCCCACGAAGCCGATGAGCTTCGGGTTGGTCATGTCCTCCCACGTCTTCGGCTCGTCCACGCCCAGGCGCTTCAGCGTCGTCTTATTGTAGACGATGCCGAAGGTCGAGAGCACCGTCCCGCTCCAGCAGCCGTCCTCGTCCATGATCGGCACGCCCAGGACCTTGGCCGGGATCTCCGCCGCGGTCGGCGGGACGTAGCGTTCGAGCAGGCCCTTCCCCTTCAGCGTCTTGAACGGGTCGATGCCGCCGCCGAAGAAGAGGTCCACGTCGATGCCGTTCGGGCTCCGGCCGTATTGGTCGACGATGAACCGCACCTGCGCCTCTCCCCCTCCGCCGATGTCGCGCCAGGAGATGCGCGGCTTGCGGCCGTTGGCCTTCTCAAAGACCTTCTCGAAGGCGAGGGTGATTTCCTGGGTGATCTTTTCATCGTGCGGACTGATGATGACCAGGTCGTCCTCCGCCCGCCCGCAGCCCGGAGCCAGGACCATCGCAAGGGCCAGGAGGATTGCGGCAAAAGGCAGGTATTTCATGGTTTCCCCTAATGACGGCGCGCCGGGCCAGGCCCGGATTGCGAGCAGTCTAGCAGTCCCGCCGGCGATTGGCAAGGCCCGAGCAACGCCCTTTTGCCGTATCCCGTTGCCGCATTTGACTTTTCGCCTTCGACGGATATGATTCTCTGTCGGAATTGACGGCAGCGCCCCAGAGGGAGTGCCCTTGGCCGCCGCACCTTCCGAGAAGACCCGAGTCCTCCTCGTGGGAACGTTCGCCCATCAGCGAACGCTTGAGCAGTCGCTCGCGCGCCGGGGCTACGAGGTCGTCTCGGCCGGGGATGCCGCCGCGGCCCTGCCCTCGGCCGCCACCGAGCAATTCGACGCCATTGCCGTCGCGCTCGGGCCCGAGACGTCTTCGATCCCGGCGCTGCCGGCCGGCCTGATGGGAATGCTGAGCGAGGCCGAACTGGTGCTCGTGACCGAGGGGACGCCCCACGCGTCGCTCGATCGCGCGGCGTTTCTCTCTGTCGATCACCTCGCGTCGCTGGCGATCATCACGGGCGCCGTGGCGCGGGCCGCGGAGTCGGCGCGACGGAAGAGAGAAGTCGCATCGCTTCGCGACTTGCTCGCCGCCCCGGAACAGCCGCTCCTCGTCGGCACGTCGGCGGCGATGAAAGAAACCGCCGCGCTCGTCGAGCGTTTCGCCGCGCAGGACGGCCCCGTGCTCATCCTGGGCGAACGCGGCACGGAGAAGGAGACCGTCGCCCGTGCGATTCACGCGCGGAGCGCCCGAAGCAAGGCGCCGTTCGTCGTCTTTCGCGCGGCGGCGCTCACGCCGGAGTCGCAGGCGATCGCGCTCTTCGGCCAGGAGAAAGGTTCGGCGCGCGGCGCCGCACGAGAAAGACGCGGGCGCATGGAACTGGCCGAAGGCGGCACGGTCCTCGTCGACGAGATCGCCTCGCTCGGGCCGGAGCCGCAGGCGGCGCTCGTCGCTTTCCTGAAGCATGGCATGATCCGCCGGGTGGGCTCGACCCGCTCGCGCGTTGCGGACGTTCGGATCATGGCGGGCGCTTCGATGCCTCTCGCCCAGTCGCCTCTCGACCGGGCGATTGTGGACGGGCTGGGGCCGATGACCCTGTCGCTGGCTCCTCTGCGTGAACGGAAGCCGGACATCGAGGCCCTCGCTAAAGGTGTCCTGAAACGACTCGCCCCAGCGAATGGCGCGACCCGGACGCTCTCGCCGGGGGCTTTGGCTACGCTTGAGGCATACAACTGGCCCGGGAACGTCCGGGAACTTGAGATTGTACTGGAACGGGCGCTGATGGCCGCCAGGGGTCCCGAAATCGGCGACGACGACCTGGGCCTCATCGGAAGGCAGGATTTGGCCCTTGCCGCCGCCCAGGAGCGGCACGTGCGGCAGGTGCTGGAGGCCGCAGGGGGCAACAAAAGCCGCGCGGCGGAGATGCTGGGGATCACCCGGAGGCAGCTTTACCACCTCCTGGGGCGCTCCGAAGCTAAAGCCTGACGCCCCGAAAACCGAGAATTAGTAAGGCGGAAACCGCAATATCTACGTATAATATAGGGCCGTTTCGCACGTCCGGCCGCAAGGAGAATAGCATGAGCCAGTCCATCCCTCATCCCGCCCCCATTCCCCGTCCCGCCTCGCGCGCCGCCGTGTGGGCGTCCGTCCTCTGCCTGGCACTCGTCGCCGCGGCGGCCGGAACGCTCTTCGCGGCCACCGCCGGCGAGTATCAGAAGCGCGCTGAGTCGCTCAACTCCGATCTGGCCGCGGAGCACTATGCGCTCGGCCTGTGGGCGCAGGAGCAGAAGCTGCCGACCGAGGCCCGCGAGCAGTTCGAGCGGACGCTCCACCTCGACCCGTCCAACAAGGACGCCTCCGCGAAGATCGCCGAGATCCTGCCGGCCGGCCATAAGCCCCGCAACCCGAAGTGCGAGTTCACGATGGCCGGCGGGGAGAAGATCAAGGCCGACTTGCTGATGGCCGTGCTCCACGTCGAGACGGCCTCCGGGCCCATCTCCATCCCCACCGCTGAGATCGACATCATCGAGCTGTCCGGGCCTCCCACGGGCGACAAGGTCATGTCCGACTCCTTCACCGGGCATGCGGTCGTCAAGGCGGACGCCTTCCCGGCGCAGTGCAAGGTCGGGCAGATCAGCCCCAAACGCGTGGACATCAAGCTCATCCGGCTCTTCCGCCCCTGCGCCGATTGCGACGGCGCCGGCTCCATGACCTGCAAGCGATGCAACGGCACCGGCAAGCTCAGCGCCGACAGGACCGTGTGCGCCGAGTGCAACGGCAAGGGCAAGGTGAAGTGCAAGGCGTGCGACGGCACGGGAAAGATCAAGTGCCCGCTCTGCGGCGGATCCGGCCGCATCCAGGGCATGTGGGGGCGCCTCGGCAACCAGCAGTGTCCCCGTTGCCGGGGCGCCGGGACGCTCGATTGCCCCGAGTGCGATCACGGGGTGAAGACCTGCCCCGTGTGCAACGGGAAGCCTAATTCGGGCAAGGCGGGCGTCTGCCCCGTGTGCAACGGTGCCAAGACGGTCAAGTGCGCGACGTGCGACGGCACCGGGATGAAGGCGGCCCCCAAGACCGAGGACGAGATGAAGTCCGAGGCGGAGAAGGCCAACACCGACAAGCCGACGCCGACGCCGGCGCCGACGGAATAACGGGAGCGAAGACACCATGAGAAATCCCTGTGCGGCGTTCCTCCTTGCGGCGGCATGCGCGATCGCGTGGGCGGGCGCGGCCGCGGCCGACGACGTCATCCTCAAGGACGGGCGCAAGTTCACCGGCGAGGTGCTGAAGGAGACCGACGAGACGGTCCTCCTGAAGACGCCGGGCGGCTCGCTCGACTTCCGCCGCGCCGACGTGCTGCAGATCGTCTGGAAGACCCCGCCGAGGAAGGTCTACAAGCAGAAGAACGACGCGCTCCTCGCCAAGGAAGTGACGCAGCGCCTTGAGTTGGCGCGCTGGTGCCTGGCCCAGGGGCTCGACGCCGAGGCCCGCCGCGAGGTGGACGCCGTCCTCCAACTCGACCCGCAGAACCGCGACGCGCAGGAGATCCTGCCCAAGATCAAGTCCGTCGGGCTCGACATCCCCGTCACGGTGGAGGTCACGCTGACTGACGGCAGCCAGGTCAAGGGCCGGCTGATGAACCCGGTGTTCAGCCTTGAGACGCCTTACGGAGTGTTGCGTATCCCCACGCGCACGGTGGCCGCGGTCACGCTGGGCGACGAGAAGAACCCCGACCAGATTGAGACAGAGTCGTTCCGCGCCAAGGGCCAGCTCGGCGAGGAGCTGTTCGTGGTGGAGAGCAAGCTCGGACGGTTGACCATCGCGCGCAAGGACGTCCGCAGCATGGCGCTGACGCTGCCCTCCCCCGCGCAGGTCGCCGACATCGAGTTCAACGACACGATGCGCCAGCTCAACTTCGCCGGGCTCGACGTCGTCTTCGTCGTCGACTCCACCGACACCATGGCCGCGTCGCTCACGCGCCTCCGCACCGACGCGAAGCGCGTGGTCGACACCGTGCGCCGGTTCGTCCCCAACGCGCAGTTCGGCCTTGTCGCCTTCCGCGACCACAAGGTCTTCGACCCCGCGGAGTTCACGTGGGTGACGCAGGTGACGCCGCTGGGCGAGAAGCCCGACGACGTCCTGGGCGCCCTCAGCGTGCTGCGCGCCAAAGGCGGCGGCGACATACCGAACGCGGTGTTCGACGGGCTGTCCGACGCGATGACCAAGGCGGGCTGGCGGGCCAAGAGCGTGCGCGTCATCCTTCTCATCGGCGACTCCCCGCCCCACCTCGAGAATGACGGGCTCAAGAAGACCCTCGCCCTCGCCGGCGAATGGCACCGCAACGTTCAGGGCACGGTGAACATCCTCGACACCACGGGCTTCGGCCGCTTGCTCGACGAGTATAAGGCCATCGCCGAGGCCGGCGGCGGAAAAGCCGTCGCGGCCGACGACAAGAACCTCTCGCGCGAGATGCTGCCCATGATCCTCGGCGCCGCCTACCGAGATCGCATCCTCAAGGTCTTCGACGAGTCCGGCGACGGCAAGTAATACCTCTGTGGTCGGATTCCCATGACCGGAAGAGAACGCGTCCTCGCAACTCTCGAAGGACGCTTCTCCGACCGCGTACCCGTGATGCACGGCAGCTTCTCCAGCCGGATCGCCTCTCACATTCTCGGACGCCCCGCATACGTCGGCGGCGGCATGCAGCAATGGCGCGAGGCGACGGCGCTCTGGAACGGCCCGGACGCGCACGCCGAGTTCCTCGCGCGGTCGATCCGGGACGCCGTCGACATTGCACTGGCCTGCGGACACGACATGATCCGCCCCAGCTACTGGCGCGACCGGCGCAAGCCCGCGAAGCGCATCGACGAGCTCACGTTCCGCTACGAGCAAGCCGACGGCTCGTGGGAAGTCAAGCAGCTCGACGCCGCCACCGAACTCTACAACGTCATCGACTCCTCCCCCGCCCCCGAGCGCACCTTCGATGGCCTGGAGAAGGAAATCGAGGAGGCCGAGGACGCCGCCGCGAAGTATCAGCCGACCGAGGCGGACTTCTACGAGACGCTGGAAGTTTTCCGCCGCTGCGGCGACCGGTACGCCGTCAGATCGGGCGGGCCATGGACCAGCATCCAGCCCGAGCACCCGTTCCTGCTCGAGGCGGCCCTGCTGCGACCGGACCTCATCGAGCGATACCTCGACGCGCAGGTCGTCACGTCGCTCAAGGCCGTGGGCTTTCTCGCGAAGCGCGGCCTCCGCGCCTTCTTCGGCGGCGGCGACATGGCCTCGGACCTCGGGCCGATGTATTCGCCGAGGGTCTTCCGCGACCTCCTCCTGCCCCGCGTGAGAAAGATCAGCGACTTCTGCCACTCGATCGGCGGCTTCCATTTCTTCGGCACCGACGGCAATCTCTGGCCGCTCGCCGACGACTTCTACGGCGCCTCGGGCATTGACGGCCACTACGAGTTCGACCGCAAGGCCGGCATGGACATCCGCAAGCTCCACGCGCGGTTCCCGCGCGTCACGATGTTCGGCAACATCTCCAGCTACACGCTCCACGTCGGCGCCGTGAAGCAGGTGATCGACGAGACGCGCGCGTGCATGGAGGAGGCGAAGGAGACGGGCAAGGTCGTCGCCGGATGCTCCAACATCATCATCTCCGAAACGCCGCCGGAGAACCTCAAGGCGCTCCTCGAAACCGTGGACAAATACCGCTGAGCGGCGTTCCCCCGGAGGATCGGTACATAAGAAGGGCCCCGGAATTCGGGGCCCTTTGAATAGCGCAGCGACAGATTACTTCTTCTCGGCCTTCTTCGGCTCTTCCTTCGCGGCATGACCGGGCTTGCCCGTGCCGACGCCTTCGGCGAAGTAGTCGAGGACGCGGGAGATTTCCTTCTTGAGGTCCGGGCGGCTCACGATCATGTCGATGAAGCCGTGCTCCAGGAGGAACTCGCTCGACTGGAACCCCTCGGGCAGCTCGATCTTGAGGGTGTGCCAGATGGTGCGCGGGCCGGCGAAGCCGATGAGCGCCTTGGGCTCGGCGATGATGACGTCGCCCAGCGACGCGAAGCTCGCCGCGACGCCGCCCATCGTCGGGTTCGTGAGCACGCTGATGAAGAGCCCGCCCGCGTCGTCAAGGCGCGCGAGCGCCGCCGAGGTCTTGGCCATCTGCGACAGGCTCAGCACGCCCTCGTGCATGCGCGCCCCGCCGCCCGAGCCCGAGACGATAACGATCGGCCGCTTGAGCTCGATGGCCAGTTCGATGGCGCGCGTAATCTTCTCGCCGACGACGCTCGCCATGGAACCCATGATGAAGCGCGAGTCGGTGACGCAGAAGACGATCTCGTGGTTATTGAGCCGCCCCGTGCCGGTGACCGCGGCCTCGCGCATGCCGGTCTTCTTCTGCTCGGCGGCAAGCCGGTCGGCGTAAGCCTTCTTGTCCTTGAACTGCAGCGGGTCGGCCGAGGTCATGTCGGCCCAGTATTCCTTGAACGACCCCTCCTCGAGGAGCAGTTGGATGCGCTCCGGGGCACTCAGGGTGTAGTGATAATTGCACTCCGGGCAGACCTGGAGCTTCTCGCCCACGGTCTTGCGGTAGACCATCTTCTCGCACCCGGGACACTTGATGAAGAGCCCCTGCGGCATCTCCTTCTTGCGTCTCAGCGAAAAGCCGTCCCACGGCATAGAGGCGTCTCCTGATCTGTACTTGTAGGACAGACATTCTTGCCTGTCCCTGTCGTGTCAGACAGGAATGTCTGACCTACGAAGAAGAACAACAACTCCGCCGCAACGACGCCAGCGTCGACTTCATGTCGCGGCTCTTGAAGAGAAACGTCCCCGCCACCAGCACGTCCGCCCCGGCGGCGCATACCAGCCCACCGGTCTGTTCGTTGATGCCGCCGTCCACGGCAACGTGCAGGGGCGACGCCGCGCCCTTCCGCTTCGACGGCTCGACCTCGCGCACGCGCCGGATCTTCTCGACGTTGTCCGCGATGAACTTCTGCCCGCCGAAGCCGGGATGCACCGTCATGATCAGCACCTGGTCCACCGCGTCCAGCACGTCGAGCGCGCCGTCAACGGGCGTCTCCGGATTCACGCTGATTCCCGGGTGAACGCCCTTTGCGCGAAAAGCCTCCGCGGCGGCACGGGCGTCCTTCACCACTTCCAGGTGGAACGTCAGGAAATCCGACCCGGCGTCCGCGAACTCGCCCAAATACCTCAGCGGCTCGGAGATCATCAGGTGCACGTCGAGCGGCACGTGCGCGCACCGCTTGATCGCCTCGACGATAAACGGGCCGATGGTGATGTTCGGAACGAAATGCCCGTCCATCACGTCGACGTGAAGCCGGTCGGCCCCCGCGTCCTCGGCCCGACGGATCTCGTCGGCCAGACGGCTGAAGTCCGCCGACAGAAGCGACGGGGCGATGAGCACTTTCCGCGGACAGGTCGGCACGAGATTCCCCCGTTCGGCGGACAGGCAGGAATGCCTGTCCTACTTATCCGTCAGCGCCGCGATGCCCGGCAGCTCCTTGCCTTCGAGGAACTCGAGCGACGCGCCGCCGCCGGTGGAGACGTGAGACATCTTCTCGGCCAGACCGAACTGCTCCACGGCCGCCGCGCTGTCGCCGCCGCCGACCACGGTCAGGGCCTTCGACGCGGCCATCGCCTCGGCGATCGCCTTCGTGCCGGCCTCGAACTCCTTCTGCTCGAACACGCCCATCGGGCCGTTCCACACCACGGTCTTCGCCGACGCGATCTTCGCGCTGTAAAGCTGGATCGTCTCGGGTCCGATGTCGAACCCCTTCATTCCGTCCGGGATGTCCTTCACGACCTGCGTCTTCACGCCTTCCTTCAACTCAGGCGCCACGACGTGGTCGACCGGCAGGAGGAACTCCACCTTCTTCGCCGCCGCGGCGTCCATGATTTCCTTGGCCTTGCCGAGGTTCTTGTCGTCGACGAGCGACGCGCCGACGGCCTTGCCCTGGGCCTTGAGGAAGGTGTAGCTCATCGCCCCGCCCACGATGACGACGTTGGCGAGGTTCAGGAGGTTCAGCGTGACGGGGATCTTGTCCTTGATCTTGGCGCCGCCCATGATCGCCACGAGCGGGCGGTCGGGGTTCTTCAGCACCTTGCCCAGGAACTCCACTTCCTTCGCAACGAGGAAGCCCATCGCGCTCGGCAGATACTTGCAGATGCCCGCCGTCGAGGCGTGCGCGCGGTGAACCGTGCCGAAGGCATCGGAGATGTAGACGTCGCCGAGGCCCGCAAGCTCCTTGGCGAACGCCGGGTCGTTGGCCTCTTCCTCGGGATGGAACCGCAGGTTTTCGAGGACGACGATGTCGCCGCGCTTCATGCGCTTCACCGTCTTCTTGACGTTCTCGTCGATGCAGTCCTGCATCTTGGTGACCTTCTCGCCGAGCAGGTTGGAGAGGCGCTCGGCCACGGGCGACAGCGTCAACGCCGGGTCGCGCTTGCCGTCGGGCCGCCCGAGGTGGCTCATGAGGATGAGCTTGCCGCCCTTCTTGAGCACGTATTGGATGCTCGGCAGCGCGGCCTTGATGCGCGTGTCGTCGGTGATCTTGCCGTTCTCGACCGGCACGTTGAAGTCCACGCGCATGAGCACGCGCTTGCCGGCGAGATCCAGGTCTTCAATGGTCAGCTTTGCCATGGCGGCTTGCCCTCTTCATTCAAGGCCTTTGGGATGCGGATGGGGCGTTCCGGTTTCCCGACAAGTCGGAAAGGGAACGCCCCATCGTTTCGGTCGCGTTACTTCGCCATCATATCGAGGAGCTCGGCGCAGCGGCAGGAATAACCCCACTCGTTGTCGTACCAGCCGATCACCTTCACCGTGCGCTCGCCGATCGCCATCGTCAGCTTGGAATCGAAGATGCACGAATGCGAGTTGTTCACGATGTCGCTGGACACGATCTCGTCGGTGCAGTACTCGAGGATGCCCTTGAGCGGGCCCTCGGCGGCCTTCTTCATCGCGGCGTTGACCTCCTCGACCGTCGCCTTCTTCGACAGCGTGACGACGAGGTCGGTGAGGGAGCCGTCCGGCACGGGCACGCGCACGGCGAGGCCGTTGAGCTTGCCGGCGATGGCGGGGATGACCTCGCCGATGGCCTTCGCGGCGCCGGTCGACGTGGGCACGATGTTCGCCGCGGCGGCGCGGCCGCGACGCAGATCCTTGTGGATCAGGTCGAGGATGTTCTGGTCGTTGGTGTAGGCGTGAATCGTGGTCATCAGGCCGCTCTCGATGCCGAAGTTCTCCTGGAGCACCTTGGCCATCGGGGCGAGGCAGTTCGTCGTGCAGGAGGCGTTGGAGACGAACTTCATGTCCTTCGTGTAGGTGTTGTCGTTGACGCCGCGGACGACGGTCGCATCGACCTTGTCCTGGGCGGGAACGGTGAGGAGCACCTTCTTGGCGCCGGCCTTGATGTGCAGTTGGAGCTGCTCGAGCTTGCGGAAGACGCCCGTGCTCTCGACGACGAGGTCCACGCCCTTCGCGGCCCACGGCAGCTTGGACGGATCCTTCTCCGCCGACACCGTCACCTTCTTGCCGTTGACGATGAAGCCGTCCACGTCGGCCTTCACTTCGCCGGGATACTTGCCGTGGGTGGTGTCATACTTGAGCAGATGGGCGAGCGACTTGACGTCGGCGAGGTCGTTGACGTGAACCACTTCGAGCTTGCCGCCCTGCTCGAGGGCACGGAAGACCAGCCGACCGATGCGACCGAAACCGTTGATGCCGACCTTGACTGCCATAGTTGTGCCTCCCCTGTGTAGTAAGGAACCGCCGGTGCGAGCCTTTCGCCTCCCGGCGCAAGCGGTAATGCGGCCACCCAAGACCAAATAGCGTAAATCCCGCGCCCCCCGCTGTCAAGTGACTTTTCCTCGCGACGATGTGACTTGACAAAAAGGCTTGCGGGGCCTTATCTTATGGAGCGTCCGTTTTCCGCAAATCAACCACAGGCCCTCAACAGAGAGTCCAGGAGCCCTCGCCAATGTCCCTCAAATGCGATATCCACATCCACACCAATATCTCCGCCTGCGCCGTGCGGGAAATGACGCTGGCTGCCGTCGTCAAGGGCTGCGAGCGCCTCGGCCACCGTTTCGTCGGCATCTCCGACCACATCAACCATCCCGACCATATGGCGCGAAACGCGACGCTCCGGCCCCAAATTGAACAGGTGCGCTCCGACGTCAGAATCTATTTCGGCGGCGAGGACAACTACCTCCCCGAATTCGGCGGGCACTCGGTTTCTCTGCAACTCAGGAGCAAGTTCGGCTACCAATACGTCATCGGGTCGCACCACAACCTTTACGTGCCGGAGACCTGCAAGGACCTGGAGACCATCGTCCGAGCGCAGCACGAGCATCACCTTGAAACGTGCCGGCACCCGGCGATGGACATCTTGGGGCATCCCTTCCGCTACCTGAAGGGGACGCTCCTCGAACGCTGCGGCCGGACGCCGGAGGCGATGGAAGAGGCCATGCCCGACGAACGCGTCCGCGAGCTGGGCCGCGTCGCGCGCGAGACCGGTACGGCGGTCGAGATCAACACGACCTCGTTTCTGTGCGCGTTCGAGCCCGGCAACCCGTTCATCGCGGGATATCGCCGCCTGGTAGACATCCTGGCGGAGGAACGCGTGACGTTCGCCCTCGGATCCGACGCGCACAGGCCCGCCGGGCTTGACGATATCCTCCCGGCGTGGGACCTCATGGATCGCATGGGTATCTCCGACGACCGGATCTGGCGCCCTGAAGGAGAATGAATGATACGTGCATCGCTGACAGCCTTCGCCCTGACGCTCTTCGCTGCGACCGCCGCAAGTG
>JBBIVY010000092.1:0-15978 GCA_037439485.1 Planctomycetota bacterium
CGATAAGAGCAAAGGGCCAGTAGGCAGTATTAGTGGATTCCTTGGATTCCTTGGATTGTGGAGTTTTCTGCCGAAAAATGCAGTCGATAGTTAGATGGGAGAAGGGAAGGACGAGTATGCAGTGAGGCTGGAACCCCTGAAATGCTTCGGTGTGGACGGTTTTGACGGATAGGAGGAGATGGGAGGAGGCTTTGGACGCCGTTGCAAAAGCGATGTTTCATGTAGCTTAGCCCCTTGCGGGCGTGGGGAGGAGCCCCCTTGCGGGGCGTCAAACGCTCTATTTGCGGGGGTCACAAGGGCCCCCGCGACCCACGGGCACAAGGCCCTAAGCTACATTTATGTGTGCGGAATGGGTTTGGTAACGGTATCTGAGGCGGGGGGAGTTGGTTTCGCGCGAAGTGACGGATCTTTGAAAACCTGGGGGACGGAAGGCACACGCTTTTGATGGACAGTGCTCCTTGGGCCGATATAATGTGCCGGTATTCGGCGGGAGGTCTGTCACGTGGGTCAAAGGAGCGTGCCATGAGGATTGGGTGGGCGATGGCGATTGCGGCGCTCGTTGTCATGATGCCGGCGGCGCAGGTTCGGGCGGACGATGCGCAGGCAGCCCTGGAGGATATCCAGAAGCTGGGCGGCGAGAAGCTGGACATTCGCGGGAAGACCGCGGAGAAGGCGTCCGAGGATGCGCTGGCCCACTTCAACAAGATCATCGGCCTATGCGAGGACTTCCGCAAGAAGTACGCCGATAATCCGCTCGTGAACGACGCGCTCTACGAGGAAGGGCGGGCGTATCAGAATCGCTCGCGCTGGATGAAGACGCCCGACGACGATCTCAAGAAGGCCATGGAGCTGGCCGACCAGGTCATCAAGGCGGACCCGAAGTCCGAGGCGGCGGCGAAGTCGCACGGGCTCCGCCTGCAGTACTTCAAGATGACCAACAAGACCGACCAGCTCCTCGCCGAGGCCCAGGCCCTCGTCAAGGATTGCCACGACAGCAAGGAGGCGCCGCTGGCGCTGAGGTACATCGCCGACACCTACGAGCAGTCCGGCAAGACGGAAGACGCGATGAAGATGTACGAGATGCTCGCCAAGGAATACCCCGACAGCCAGCAGGGCAAGGCCGCCGCGGGGATTTTGGCGAGCCGCAAGCTGAAGGGCAGCGCCCTCGACATGACGTTCAAGTCCGCCTCGGGCGAGGACGTGGACACCAAGACGATGAAGGGCAAGGTGGTGCTGGCGGTGTTCTGGATGCCGGGGCAGGCGATGTCGAAGGACGTGCTCCAGCGCGCGTCAGCCACGCTCAAGGCGAGCGGCGGCAAGCTGGCGGTGGTGGGCGTGTGCCTCGGCAGCGACAAGGGACAGATGGAGGAGGACGCCAAGGCCGCGGGCGCCACGTGGCCGGAGTTCTTCGACGAGAAGAACAAACGGTTCAAGAACGAGCAGGCCTTGAAGCTCGGCGTTCGCGAGTGCCCGTTCGCCATCCTCGCCGACAAGACCGGCAAGGTGCGCGAGACAGGGCTGGTCGGGCAGAACCTGAGCGACGCGATTGAGAAGCTTCTCGCCGAGGCGGGGAAGTGACGCTTTTCACACGGCGGGACGAGGGGACGTTTGTAGGGGCGAGGCATGCCGCGCCCGCGCTTTGGGTCCCGGACAGAGTCTCCATAGGCTGACGAGGGGACAGTCCCAGACAGCGGGACAGTCCCCATGGAGGCGGGGAAGTAGCACGAGGATGTCCTCCCGAGGATAAGGAGCGCTCGTGAAGAGACCCACCCTGTTGGCCGTCGCGGCGCTGGTTGCGGCGGGCCTGGCGTCGAGCTTCGCCTGGGCGGACGAGGAGCAGGCGGCGTTCGACGACGTGGTGATCGCGGTGCAGACGCCGGCGAACCCGGCGGGCTCGACCCCGGAGGAGGGGATGAAGGCGGCGGTCGCGCAGTTGGAGTCGGTTCGCGCGAAGGCCGACGCCTACCTGAAGAAGTTCCCGGCGGGCGCGCACCACATGGACGTGCGCCTGGTGGACGCGCAGGTGACGCTTCGTCTCGGCGGGCTGGACGACAAGCACGCTCTCCTCGACGGGGTGGCGCCGCTGCTCAAGCCCATCCTCGACTCGGCCCCCAGGAGCGACCAAGGCGCCCAGGCCCTCTGGGTGACGATCAGCCTCGCCGCCACGAGGATGAACCTGGCCAAGGGAGACGACGTCGCCCGGTATCGCAACGAGGCCCTGAATCTGGTTGAGGTGTTTCTCAAGGACTTCCCCAAGACCGTGCTGACGCCGGGGGTGCTGGACTTCCAGGCGATGATGTTCCAGCAGCTCGGCCGCGACGCCGACGCGAAGGCCGCGCGCGAGCGGATCGTCAAGGAGTTCCCCGGCACCCCGGCCGCCGCCAAGGCCGACCGAGACATCCGCTTCCGCGATCTCAAGGGCACCGTGCTCGACCTCTCGGTCAAGGGGCTCTCCGGCGAAGAGATCGACCTGAAGAAGTTCCGCGGCCGCGTGGTGTTCGTCGACTTCTGGGCCTCCTGGTGCCCGCCCTGCAAGCTCTACATGCCCACGCTCGTGGAGGTGGAGAAGAAGTATCGCGACCAGGGCTTCCGCGTCGTCGGCATCTCGCTCGACCAAGACAAGAAGGCGCTGGAGGACTACGCGAAGGCCGCCGGCATGACCTGGCCGGAATACTGCGATTGGCAGGGATGGCAGAGCGTCATGACGACGAGGTACTTCATCTCCGGCATCCCCGCGTCGCTGCTCATCGACAAGAAGGGCGTCGTCCGCGAGGTCAGCATCGAGGCCGGGAAGCTGGAGGAGGCGGTGAAGAAGCTCCTCGCCGAGTGATGGAAATGACGCTTCGCGCGGGTCAGGGGGGCGTGCGATGCTTGCGGGACTCTTCTTCGCGATGCGCTTCTCGCGGATGCTCGTGGCGCTGGTCGTGCTCGGGGTGCTGGCGTTCATTCTCTATCGGCGGATGACGAAACCCTAGGGAGGGCTCCCATGCGGAACTGGATTGCGGCGTCGGCCCTTGCGTTCCTGGTGGCGGTGTGCGGATGCGGGAAGAAGCAGGAGGCTCCGCCGCCGATTCCCCCGGAGGAGACGAAGCTGGACAACACGACCGTGAGAGGCCGCTTCGAACGCGCCGGGGAGAAGGCCGGCAAGATGCTCCGCGACGGGGCCGAGGTTGCCGGCCGGGAGATGGAGAAGGGCGCGAAGGAGGCCGGCAAGATCATGGACAAGACCGCCAAGGAGACCGGCAAGGTGCTCGTGAAGACCGGCCAATGGCTCCAGGACGACAACGCGCCGCTGCCTGTCTCGAAGCCGTAGTCCGCTTGCCGGGACGCGTGGCCTGCGTGGAGCCCCGGCCGATCGACGGCTGGCGGGACTTTACGTCGCGGCTCACCGACGACTCCGCGCCCGGCGGCGAGGGCTAAGGGCAAAGCGTGAACTTCTCCGACTGGCTCAAGGACCTTCAGCACTCCCGCGGCTACCGCGACCAGATCGCGCACGTCCACGTCGTCCCCGCGCGCCAGGCCCGGTTCGGGACGCTGAAGGATCCGCTGCCGCCGGCGCTCGCGATGTATCTCAAGAAGTCACGCATCGAGCGGCTCTACACGCACCAGGTCCAGGCCATCGAGCACGCCCGCGCCGGGCGGGACATCGTCGTCGTCACCTCCACCGCCAGCGGCAAGACGCTTTGCTATAATCTGCCGGTGGCGGAGGCGTGCCTCGCGAACCCGAATGACACGGCGCTCTACATCTTCCCGACGAAGGCCCTGGCGCAGGATCAGCTCAAGACGCTTTCGGAGCTGGCGGGGGTAATTGGGGACTGTCCCGATGTGGGGGACTGTCCCCCATTACCCGACGCGGTGCGGCCGTCGACCTACGACGGCGACACGCCCCAGCATCAGCGGCGCAAGATCCGCGCGTCGGCCAACGTGCTGCTGACGAACCCGGACATGCTGCACGCGGGCGTGCTGCCCAACCACACGCGCTGGGCGAACTTCTTCTCGGGCCTCAAGACGGTCGTCATCGACGAACTGCACACGTATCGCGGGGTGTTCGGCTCCAACGTGGCCAACGTGCTCCGGCGGCTCGAACGCATCTGCGAGCGTTACGGCTCCCGGCCGAGGTTCATCCTCGCGAGCGCCACGATTGCGAACCCGAAGGAGCACGCCGAGCGCCTGGTCAACCGCGAGGTCACGGTTATCGACGACGACGGCGCCCCGCGCGGGCGCAAGCATTTCGTCTTCTGGAACCCGCCCCCGGCCGACCGGAAGGACAAAATCCTCCGCCGCTCCGCCAACGTCGAGGCGCAGGAGCTTTTCCAGAAGCTCATCGAGGACGGCGTCCAGACCATCGCCTTCACCAAGGCGCGCGTCGTCGCGGAGCTGCTCTACAAGTACGCGGTGGACGACCTGGGGCGGAAATCCCCGGCCCTCGCGAAGCGCATCAAGCCCTATCGCGGCGGATATCTGCCCGAAGAGCGGCGGGCTGTCGAGCGCGAGCTGTTCAGCGGCAAGCTCCTCGGCGTCACGTCGACGAACGCCCTGGAGTTGGGGATCGACATCGGCTCCCTGGACGCGTGCATCATCGTCGGCTTCCCCGGCACCATCGCCAGCACCTGGCAGCAGGCCGGGCGCGCGGGGCGAAAATCCGACGACGCGATCGCGATCCTCGTCGCCTATAACGACCCGATCGACCAGTATCTGATGCGCCATCCCGATTACTTCTTCTCGCAGGCGGTCGAGGAGGCGATCATCGACTCGGAGAACCCATACATCCTCGCCACGCATCTTTCCTGCGCGGCGTTCGAGGCGCCGCTCGACGCGCGCGACGCGGGCTGGTTCGGCCCGACGGCCCCGGCGGTCGCCAAGGCGCTGGAGGAGTCGGGCTCGTTGCGGGAGATCGACGGACGGTTCTATTGGTCGGTGCCGGAGTCGCCCGCGTCGCACGCGAACCTGCGCACGATCTCGGAGGACACGTTCACCATCATGGACGTCACCGGGGGGAAGAACTCCGCGCTCGGCACGGTCGACTCCATCAGCGCGCCGGAACTGGTCTATCCCGAGGCGGTCTACCTGCACGAAGGGGAGACGTACCTCGTCCGCAAGCTCGACATGGAGGGCAAGATCGCCACGGTCGAGCGTGCGGAGGTGGATTACTACACGCAGCCCGTGCTCGCCTCGTCGATCAAGGTCAAGGGCGAGCGCGAGTCCCGTCCCTTCGCCGGCGGCCGCGCGGTCTTCGGCGACGCGCACGTCACGTGGCAGACGACGGCCTTCAAGAAGGTCCGCTTCTACTCCGGTGAGAACCTCGGCCAGGCGATACTCGACCTGCCGAGCCAGACTCTCGAAACGACCGCCTTGTGGTTCATCCCGCCCGAGGATCTGATGTTCGAGGTGAAGGGGTGCGACATGAACCCGGTGGAAGGGCTCGTCGGCATCCGCAACATGATGCTCGTCGTGCTGCCCGTGCTGAGCATGTCCGACCGGCGCGACCTTTCGGGCATGGTCAACAGCTCCAACACCGGCTCGCCGACGATCTTCGTCTACGACCGCTTCCGGGGCGGCCTCGGCTACTCTCACCGGGGCTACATAGAGTTCCGCAAGCTCCTCGAGATGTGCCTTCACATGGTCAGCGACTGCCCGTGCGACGACGGGTGTCCCTCGTGCGTGGGCCTGGCGAACCTCCGTCCGCCGATCCATCACGACCCCGACCTCTCGGACGGCTATCCCATTCCCAACAAGGCCGCTGCGGCGCTGATGCTGAAGAGGATGCTTCAGTCTCAAGACGAATGACCGGAGGCGCCGTCCTATGAACAGCGACGAAGTCGTCGGCAACGCCGCGGTGGAGTTTCCGATATCCTTCGGCTTTACGCGGGACCCGGAGAGGGTGGGGCCGGAGACGCTGGAGTTCAGGGGCGTCATGAAGGTCTGGCCGAGGGTCATCGGCATCTACCGCACGGGCGACTCATATGCGGCGCCGCTGGTTCTCATGAGGATTATCCTGCACATCTTCTTTCGGAACTCCTGGCGCGCCGAGAAGATGGTCCTGCCTGACTCGGCGGACGTGGCGCCTAACACGGACGGAACGCCCGAGCACCTCATCGATACCCGCCGGCTGACGCTGCTTCACGACGAGGAGCGGCGGCTCTTCATCCTCCAGGTCCCCGGCACCCGCCACTTCGCCGTTCGCGCGCGGCGGGACGGGTTGACCCCCGCGGCCGAAGTCGAGCGCAAGCTGCTCGCCGCCCTCGAACGGTGCGCCCGAGCGAAGGTTGCGCCGGTCCATTGTTGCCGCGACGCATTCGCCGTGGCGGCCATCGCCGTGCTCCTCGGGGCCATCGGCCTCGTCGTCCTCTGGTTCCTTTCCATCGTCTTCCGCTGGTAGCGACCGAAGCCTGCTCGAACCGGACGTGCTCTCCCTGCGTGAGGCTGCGGCACGGTGCAGGCAGACTGCACTCGGGTGGAATGAGCGTCGCCCATGTTGTTTTTTCGCAACATGATGTTCGTTTTTCCCAACATGGAAGCGAAACCGTCTTCGAGACGGGTGCGTGTCATAAGACTCGTGCGGCTCCGGAGTTACATGCACGCAGGCCGATGTCTGTTCGATATATGTTGCACGGGAAAGGTAATTCCTTCGTCGCCGCCCCGATCTCGTTGTTGCCCACAAGTAGCTCCAGAACATCCCGCCGAGTCATCACTTACGAAGAGCCCGCAGACGGTTCGCGTATTTTTGCCGAGTATGGCACACGTCTTACTGCATGTACAGCGGAGGCTGGAATGAAAGGTACTCCGTGGAAGTGAGGAATGTTGGGCGCGGTCATATATGGAGAGTGACAATGAAACGGTCATTCACGGTCCTGGCGGCACTCGTGCTGGCGGTCTCCTCGGCGAACGCGGTCACGACGACGTGGAACGTGGACGCCGCGGGTGATTGGGGCACGGCGGGCAACTGGACCCCCGGCATTCCGGCCACCGGCGACAACGTGGTGCTCGGAAACGCCGTCACCACGGCCCGGGCGCTGACCGTCAGCGCCAACTACTCGCTCGGCAAGATCACCGTCAGCAACACAAACGCGGGCAGCCTGTATACGATCGGCTCGAACACGTCGACGAACCGGAACATCACGCTGACCGGGGCCGGCACGATCATCAGCGTCGGCGCGCTCGGCGCGAACCTCACGAATACGACGTACGCCAATTACCTCACCTTCGTGCTCCCGGCGCTCAACGTGAGCTTCGACATCGGCGGCGCCACGCTCATCGGCCCGGTGAGCGGCGGCAATGCCGCGAACACGCTGACAAAGACCGGTGCCGGCGCGCTGACCTGGAACGGCAACGGCTCGCTGGCGAGCAATCTGACGGTGAGTGCGGGCAATTTCATCGATACCGGCTCTTCCTCGGGGCTGGGCAACTTCCTGATGACGCCGACCGGCTCGGGGGACATGACGTACAGCGGCACGGGCATTCTGGGCATGGCGTCCGGCAAGACGGCCCGTTTCGTCGGCACGGCCTCCGGCACCGTGATCGTGGCGCCCGGCACCGCCGCCGTGCCGTTCGCCGGCCTGCGGATCGGCGTCCCCGGCGGCGTCAGCACCGTCACCCTCGAGAACAACACGCGCTACAATGCCGACGTCTCCGGCGTGTGGAACGGCCAGAGCGACACCTTCGCGGCCATCGGCACGCTGAACCTCGGCGTTACGGGCACGACGAATTCCCTCTACATCACCCTGCCGTCCGGCAGCCTTCAGTCGAGCGCCTACGTCCTTGCGGGCGCCAGCAACTCCATCACGGGGAAGTTCAACCAGGTCTACTACAACGGCTCGCTCGTCGCCAATCCGGAAACCGCGGGCTCCATCGGCACTGGCTACCAGCTCGTCTACGGCAGCAAGTACATCATGCTCGTGAATCCCGCGACCAACCGGAGGATCAACTGGGTGAACCCCGATACGTCGACGGCCACGACGAACTACTGGGACACCCCGGCCAACTGGACCAGGGGCACGGCGCCCAACTCTTCGGACAACGTCTTCGTCGGTTTCGGAACGGTCTTCCTGGCGGGGTCGAACAACTCGAGGACCGTGGGCTCCTTCCGCACGGAAGGCTCCGGCGCCACCAGCCTCGGCAACAACTTCACCCTGACCTGCCGGGCGGACAACGGCGCGAGCGGCGACTTCTACTGGGGGTCGAGCGGCCTGATGAGCGGCGCCGGCTACACCCTGAATATCTACGGCAACCTGTTGATCCCCGCCACCCAGGCCCTCCAGGGCGCCGGCGTCGGAACGATCAACTTCTACGGCGCCAACAAGGCCATCCAGGTGCGCCCCAACGACGTATGGACCGGCAACAACAACATCGCCAGCCAGAACGTGCAGAACATCTACGGCTCCTACTGGGAGAACAGCACGGCCGCCAACGGCGGCTCTTTTGACGGTCAGCGGTTCTACTGCAACCGCAACACGGTGGACGTGAAGCCGGGCGGCCAGATCCTCGCGCGTCCCGACGGCAACGCCAGCCAGTGGGCGGCGCGCCGGTTCATCTTCGAAGGCGGCCAGTCGAACCTTCCGGCCCTCGGCTCGGCGGTGACGTTCGTCTACCAGCCCGCGTTTGAGGACAACGGCCCGGCGGGCTCCAATCGCCTGGTCATCGCCGGCGGAGTCGCCTATCCGCAGGACGTCAAGGTCGGCGCCGACTACTGGGGCTCGAAGGCGCTGAAGGACGCCACCTACACCTGGCGCATCAAGGGCGGCGACTTTACCGTGGGCCGCGACTTCCTCATCGCCGAGACGGCCGGCAACTCGCCCTCGGACGGCCTGTTCGTGAACTTCGAGGAGAACGGCACGCTCGCCAAGGTCAACGTGACCGTGAAGCGCGACATGTTCGTCAACCTCGCCGGCGTCGGGGGCAATGCCGACGTGGTGGACGCCGGCAGCGCCACGCGCGGCGTGACCGCGCCGACCTTCAGCGAGCGGTACGGAATTCGGGGCAAGAACGCGACGATCCGCATCGGACGCGACCTCACCGTCGGCACGGTGGCCCAGGCCTACTATGCATGGTGGCCGAGGACCGGGGCGCTGGTCGACCTCGGCAACGCCACGATCTACATCGGCCGCAACCTGGTCATCAACCGCATGGACTCCGTCGCCAGGGCCTTCTACTCCGCCGGCACGAGCACCCTCATCTGCGACGGCAACGGCACCGGCCAGACGCAACTCATCCGCACGTGGGGCATCACGGACGGCATCGCGCTCAATAACCTCCGTATCCGCAATGTCGGCGGCGTCGTGCAGCTCGACAACAACATCGCCTACAATCCCGCGGGGCTCAACCCCTACGCAAGCTACCCCCGCGGCAACGGCTACGTGGCCCAGGGAGGCGACCTCCTGCTCACCGGCAACCTGTCCGTCGAGTGCGGCACGTTCCAGACCGGCACTACCGGCACCAAGGGCCGCCAGATCGCCTTCAGCGCCGGCAGCCACACGATCTACGTCGACCCGTCCGCCACGCTCATCGGCACGGTCGGCATCACGCAGGCGAGCGGCGTCTTCGACAACATGATCCTCCAGCAGAACGCCGTGCTGACGCTGCTGAGCAACATCGCGATTGCGTCGACCGACAACTTCATCATGTGGTCCGGCTCGAAGCTCTACCTCAACGGTTTCAGCCTGACCGCCTACGGACAGTCGTATCTCTCGAACAGCATCAGCCCGCTCGGCGTGCCGTTTACGGTGGACGGCAGCAACGGCACGATCTTCGGCACGGCGGCGGTTCCCGAGCCCGCCACGCTCTTCTGCGTCGGTTCGGTCCTCGTCGGCGGCCTTGGCTGGATGCGGCGGAGAAGGATGCTGTAAGCCGGAAGTTCATCGAGGCGCATCACCGAGGGCCGTCCTGACCGGACGGCCCTCTTTCTTGGGAGGCTACCGGGTGTTGCTCAGGGCCTCGAACCGGCGCTGGTGCCAGAGGCCGAGGTTCCGCGGCCCGTTCGCCAGGTAGAACTTCGCCAGCGCCTCGTGGGGCAGCGGGGCGTCGGGGTCAAGCTGCGACGCCTCTTCGAGCAGGCGTCTGCGTTCGCCGTCGGTGTAATCCTCCCCGTGCAGCGCAAGGGCCGAGACGAGATCCGAGAGCCCCTCGCGAACCGAAGGCCGCGCGAGGAACCGGTCGTCCACCTCGCTCTCCGTGGGCTCGCGGACGAGGCGATCAAGGTTCAGCGCCGCGATCGAGAGGCCGGGATCGCGCTTGATCGCCTCCAGCCACAGGCCCCGCGCCTCGTCCCGGCGGCCCCGCGCGAGACGCACCACGCCGAGGTCGATCTCCGCCGCGGGCGGGGGCGTCCGAAGCTTCATCGCCAACTTGCACGTCCTTTCGGCCCCGTCGAGGTCCCTCATCCGGAGCTGGAAATAGGCGAGCATCGCCATCAACTCGCCGCTGCCCCTGTGCGAGAGCATCATCCGGCGGTAGGTCTCCTCCGCGAACGCGAGGTTTCCGCGGATGAGTTCGTAGTGCGCGAGGTCTTCGTTCGGGCTCAGCCAGTCCGGGTCGCGGCGGACGACCTCCGTCATCTCATGTACGAGGCGGGGCAGCCGCCGTTGAAAGATCCCGGCCGCTCGAATCGCGTCAGTGGTGCCCGGCGCGGCCATCTCGCGAACCGCGCGGCTGAGGAAGACGATATCCTTCGGCCGAAGTTGCTCCATGCCGCGGTAGGCCGCCTCGACCTCGTCGCGCGGGGCGCCGGAGGCTTCCAGCCGGTCGGCGACGGCCCATGCGCAGAGGTATTCCCGGGCGCGGGCCATGTCCCTCTCCTGCAGCGTGCCCGCCAGGATCGAGAGCGCCACGACCGCCGCCGGCGGCAGAATCCGCAGCCATGCCGCCTCGCCGAGCCGGTGGAGGAGCGCCAGGAAGCCGAACGCCGCAATCGGCGTCAGCGCCCAGAGCGCCGGCGGCCCCAGAGCGATCCATCCCGCCGTGCCGGCCAGCGAGCACGCGGCGACCGCAGCCCAGGGCAATCGGCGCCAGGCGAGCAGGCAGAGCATCAGCATGGGGATCGCCGTCAGCATCCCGGCGGCGCCTCCGTTGGACGCCGCGTTGGCCGCGACGATGACGCCGAAGAAGATGACGAGCGCCGAGGCGAAGAGCGCGCCCGAGACCCGGCCGCCCGGCGCGGGCGGCTTCATTTCGCCTCGGGCGAAGCCGAGGCGGCTGAACATCATGAGCGCGACGACGGTCAGCTCCATCACGTTGTAGATGACGTAGGCATAGGGGAACCAGCGATAGGCGAGGTGAGCGAGCATGTGGAGCGGAAACGCGAGGAACCAGAGCCATTTCCATCGGTTCGTTGTTGCGGCGCACACGATGACGAGGAACGGCACGAGGAAGTCGGGGACGACCGAGAACCAGCCTTCCATCGCGGGAACATTGACGTTGCCGAAGAGAGCCGTGCGCGTGGGCAGGGCCCAGTACCACCATCCCGCCGCCACGGCGGTTGTCTCCATGACCCAGCAGATCGCGAGGATAAAGAGCGACGAGAGTCCGGCGATCATGAAGACGCGGCCGGAAAAGGGGACTGTCCCCTTAGTGCTGTTCGGGGGACTGTCCCCTTTTCCGAGTCGGCGCAGGATGAGTTCCGACACCGTCCACGCGAGGTAGAGCGCGAAGACCCAGCCGACCGCGACCTGGAGCGACTCGTGGCCGATGGGGGGGATGAGCCCCTCGGGCGGGAGGTAAGGCTTGGCGACGGCGGCGTCCTCGCCGAGACCGCGCAGGAGCAGCCAGACGACGTTGCCGCGGATCATGCCGAAGGCGATGCCCGAGAGGAAGAACGCGAGCGTGACGAAACGTCCGCGCGTCCTCCACGAGTGCGCCATCAGCAGGCCGAGCGCCACGGTCGAGCTGGCGAGCAGCAGTTGCGGCAAGCGGTTCTCCTTCGAGCGCCCGACAGAAATCTACCCGCGTCCGGACGGTGCCGCAAGGACAAAGTGGACCGCGATCTGCGCTTTAGGATTGACGGCGAATGGCAACGCGGATATCTTCTCTTCTCCATGAACCGAAGGCGCGCATGTCCGCCGGCAAGCCGGGCGGCGGCTTCGTCATCTCCACCGCGCACAATATCATGCCCGACACGCCCACGGAGAATATCCTTGCGCTCTTCGAGGCGTATCGCGAATATGGGAGCTACTGAGGCTGGGGACAATTTAGAGAAGGAGGAGTGCCATGCGGACGATTCTGGCAGCGGGAGTGGTGATGCTGGCGGCGGCGGTGGCGTTCGGCGTTGCGGAGACGCCCAAGGTGGAGACGAAGGTCGTCAACGATTTCGAGAACGATGCCGACAAGGCGATGTTCGCCGATTCGTCGGCGGAGATCTCCATCGTCGCCGAGCACGCGACGAGCGGCAAGCAGGCCCTCAAGGTGGTCTGGAGCGGTACCAAGCCGCTGAGCGCCATCGGCACGCTTCCGGCCGACTGGTCGGAGTACAAGTCGTTCAAGTTCGACCTCTTCCTCGAAGCGGACTCGAACTTCACGCTGCGTCTGAAGGACCAGGCCGGCAAGAGCTACGACGTCTGGCAGCAGAACGCGACGAAGGGCGCCAACACGATTGCCATCGACCTTGCCGCCGCCTCGGGGGCGATCGACCTCAAGCAGATCAATCACTTCTTCATGTATCTCGTCGACGAGAACGGCAAGGCGACCGGCTGGGTGGATAACGTCCGCCTGGAGAAATGATGGCGACGCTCAGGCTCGATCCGAAGCGTTATTACTACACCTACGGCCCCGCGGAAGCGGCGCTCGTCGTGAAGAACGGCGACCGTGTTATCGCTACCACCCGCGATGCGGCGGGGGGCGATGAGAAGCGCCGGCCCATTCCGCCGGGCATGGGCGAATCGCGTCCGGGGACGTCGCTCTTCGAGGCGAACCCGCTCACCGGGCCCATCGTCGTTGAAGGCGCCAGGCCGGGCGACGCGCTCGCCGTGCACATCCGGAAGATCGTGCTCACGCGGGATATCGCCTACTCGCGGCACATCTCCGGATTTGTCCCGTTCGGGTCGAGCGCGCCCGGCGCCGACTATAACCTCGGCGGCGCGCCGCCGGCGCGCGAGTTTCTCTGGAAGCTCGACCGTAAATGCATGACCGGCACGCTTCGGCTTGAAAAAAGCCGAGCGAAGTCCGTTACCATCCCGCTCCATCCGTTCCTCGGCTGCATCGGCACGGCGCCGCGCTATGGGTGCGTGGAGACTTCCTGCACGCCCGGCGGCTACGGCGGCAACATGGACTGCGTCGAGACGCGCGAGGGGACGACGATCTTCCTGCCGGTGTTCGTCGAGGGGGCGTATCTCTATTTCGGCGACACTCACGCGGCGCAGGGCGACGGCGAGATCGCTTGCGTTGCGCTCGAGGTCTCGAGCGAAGTCACGCTCGACGTCGAGCTTATCCGCGGCTGGCCCATCGAGCACCCGCGGCTCATCGACCGCGCGCACCTGATGACCGCCGGCTCCGCCAAGCCGCTCATGGACGCCTTCGCGCTGGCCCAGACCGAGATGATCCGGTGGCTCGCGAAGGACTACGGCTTCGATCTCTGGGAGGCCTACCAGGTCATGTCGCAGGCCGGCACCACGCGCGTCGGCAACGTCGTCGACCCGCGATACACCGTCGTCGCGAAGTTCCCGAAGCGGCTGTTGCCACGGTCGTAGGGGCGAGGCATGTTTCGCCCGTCTTGCCGTTTCGGCATTCGCACGGCCGGGCGATCCCGACGAGTCAGGATGTCGCCCCTGCGAAGACGAGTACGCTGTCACATGACTCTTTGGCTGTGGCGGCTGTAAGGCCCGAAGGGCCGACAGAGTCTAGCCGGGGGCGTAAGCCCCCGGAGTCGGAATCCCCCAACGCCACGCCCGCCCCGGAGGGGCGGAAGAATTCGCCGGGTTCTTTCGTCCCGTTGGGACTCAGAGGGAATTGAAACCCGGCTCCCGGGGGCTTGCGCCCTCCCGATGCATCGGGACCCTTCGGGCCGGAAAGCGGCCGCCACTCCCAAAGAGTCCTGTGACAGCGTACTAGTTGGCCGGCATGGCGATCACTTCGCGCATTTGGGTGACGGTCAGGAGCGGGTTCTTCTTGAAGGGCGTATAGAGCGGGTCGGCCACGAGCACCATCATCCAGGAATCGACGGGGCTGGTGTACCAGAAGACTTCGGCCATTGTGTAGCGGCCGGTGAAGAGAAACGCGAAGAACTCCGGCGGGGAAGGGAAGGTGTTGACGTAGGGCTCGGCGATCGGCCCGAACGTCGCGGCGGCGCCTTCCTCGATCATCCGCTTGCACCAGTACGTCGCCTTCGGATCGCGCAGCGCCATGCCCTCGGCGCTGGCGATGTGATACCCCACCGCTCCGCGCACCCACGTGAACGCCGGGACGTAGTGTCCGATGCTGTACCATCCGCAGTAGATCGCCGCGTTGGGGCACGTCCCCGGCTGGAAGACCTGGTCCGTGTCGTCGACCACCGTCTTCATCCCGGCCGCCTGCGCCTCGCGCCCGGCTCGGCGGACCATCTCGTCCATGTCGCAGATGGCGTCGCCGTAGGGGGTCTGGCCCTTATACTTGTGCCACGCGTCGAAGTAGGCGACGCCTTTGAGCCCGACCGCTTCCGTCGCGATGGAATCGTCGACGATGCGCCTCACCACCGCGTCCGTCGGCCCGTCGAGCCGCGAGGTCATGAATGTCTTCGGCAGTTGCGCGCGATCCGGCGCGGTCCAGGTCTTCCAGTAGAGGGCGTTCGGCATCCATCCTTTGAGGGGATGGTTGGGCCAGTACATCACCGCCAACTCGCTGTCCACCGCGACCGCGACGCCCGCGACCGACTCCCGCCAGACCTCGAACGCTCTCTTCGCGGCCTCCTTGAGACCGGGAAGCTGCCGGTCGATCTCGGCGAGTTTCTCTCTCAGGGCCTCGGTCGGATGCGCCTTCAACTCCTCCTCGATGCGCTTCTTCTCGGCCTCGGCCTTGTCCGCCGCGTCCTTGGCGAGGTCGCGCGCGTGATACTTCGCCGGGTCTTCGGGCTCGTCCGTCGAGATCGGCACCCCCCGGATCGTGAGCAGGCACTGGATCTTCTTCTTCCGGCCGCCCTCGTCGAGCCACGCCTTCACGGGCGCCTCGATGGTCTTCTCGTAGGTGGCGTGATTGATCTTGTCTTCCCTAGACGCCCGGATCGCGACGAGGTTCTCGGTCGGCACGCCTCGCTTCCCGGCGTAATACTCCGCCAGCGCCTTCGATCCGTCGAAGTCGGCGTTGTAGATGACGGCGATCTCCGCAGGCTCCAGCGCCTGCGCCGCGCGAGGCCCGGGAAGAATCCCGGCCGCTATGATTAGGAGGATGATGCCCGCTCGACGCATGTTTCGGCCCCCGGTTTCGGCGGCAGACTCCGCCCGAACCTATTATATCAGGAGAACGCACGCGCGTCGAACGGGACGTATTTTGTTCGATGGACCTTCTGTTGAGGCTCATGCGTGCTGTCGGCGCCCCGACCTGCCAAAATGGCAGGCTCCAGACGCCAAAAGAGTCAAGAACATGCCAAAATGACAGCCGCGTCATTAGATGCTGTTTTGGCCATATTGCCCCAAGCCGTTGCCAACACGTCAGTTATGCACAAAACACGAATTAATCCGCCTTTGGCACGCCGTTTGCTTTATAGGTCAGTGAACTGCCATTTTGGCAGGGATAGAGTCTCCGTAACGATTCCCTTATGAGCCCCTATTCCCAAATTAGGGACGGGTGCCAATTAGTTCGCCAGAGGCCCGGAAATAAATAGGGACGCAGGCTATTTATTCTGCGCTATACGCAGGAGATTTGCCAAAAGGAGGCGGTTTAGGAAAATGAAATAAATAGCCTGCGTCCCTATTTATCAGTCTGGGGAGCGGGATGGGGAGGTGATGAAAAGCTGGTATGCAGGGAATGCTGATATCTTTGGTATGTTTGGTATTTCGCTGGGATTTGGCAAAACGGTGGGGT